>NZ_JBMOXB010000006.1:0-224070 GCF_049316305.1 Sphingobacterium sp. HJSM2_6 | reverse complement strand
AGTAGCGGGGATCAGACTCGAACTGATGACCTTCGGGTTATGAGCCCGACGAGCTACCAACTGCTCCACCCCGCAATATATTTTTCGAAAATCTTGCTTCTGTTGATAATTAAGCAGATTATATTATCTCCGAATTGGAGCACAAAGATATTATTTGTTTCTTTGTAAAACAAATAAAAAATTAAAAAATGTCACATAAAGCAGGTTTCGTTAGTATAATTGGAAAACCAAATGCAGGTAAATCCACCTTAATGAACGCTTTAGTGGGTGAAAAGATGTCTATCATCACTCCTAAAGCACAAACTACACGTCATCGAATTATTGGCATTGTCAATGATGAAGACCATCAAATTGTCTTTTCAGACACCCCTGGAGTGATAAAACCTAATTATTCTTTGCAGGAATCAATGATGAACTTCGTCATGGGATCAATTATTGATGCAGATATTCTTTTATTTGTTACAGATATTCATGAGCGATATGATGAGAATGATGTTTTAGAGAAATTAAGAAATACCAGTTCACCTGTCGCTGTTATAATCAACAAAGTAGATAAATCCTCTGAGGAAGAAGTGAAAGCCAAAATAGATTTTTGGCAAGAGAAGATTAATCCAGCTATTATATTTCCAATATCTGCCTTATTAGGGTATAATGTGGAAGCGGTTATGAACTACATCAAAGATAACCTTCCTGAACATGCACCATATTATGAAAAAGACGAGTTAACGGATAAAACCCTGCGTTTTTTTGTTTCTGAAATCATCCGTGAGAAGGTTTTTAAGCTTTATGACAAGGAGATCCCTTACAGCACCGAGGTAATTGTCACTTCCTATAAAGAAGAGCCTCACATCACTAGAATTGCTGCAGAAATCATTGTAGAAAGAGATTCCCAGAAAAACATCATCATTGGAAAAGCAGGTGCAATGATTAAAAAGGTTGGAACTTACGCAAGAGAAGATATTGAAGTATTTATCGATGGAAAAGTATTCTTAGAGCTCTTTGTGAAAGTACTTCCAGACTGGCGTAGTAAAAAGAATTATTTGAAAAGATTTGGATACGAAGATTAGTCCAATTGCTTTAAACATAGTACATCAACTAAAAAACGTCCAAAGAAAATCTTTGGACGTTTTTTAATTATCATGTTTCTTTTTTCAAAATATAATATCAGCGCAATTAGTAGTCGATATAAACTTATAAAGACTTATCTGTACTTAGGATTCTGAAACAGAAGATTCCAGATCGCTCAATTTCTTTTTCATCTTTTTCGGCGCTTCTTTTTGACCCGCCAATCGATTCCAAATAGTCCGAGATTCTTTGGTCAATAAGGGAGAGATCACAGAAAGTATCAATACATAGACTACCACAAACGATTGAATGATGGGCAGTAGTTTTCCGGCTTTTCCAATATTGGCCATAATGATTGAAAACTCCCCTCTTGCGGAAAGGGTAAAGCCTATATCCACGGAAGTTTTGGTTTTCAAGTTAGAAAATCTACTTGCAAAGTACCCTGAAGCTACATTACAAATCACAGTAATAACTGCGGCAAATGCTGCCCAACCTACAGCCCCTCCAAGGGAATACATATCTATGGATAATCCAAAACTAAAGAAGAACATGGCTCCAAAGAAATCTTTATAGGGCAATACCATAGCTTCGATCTTCTTCAGATACTTAGAATCTGCAAAAACAAGACCGGCCATTAATGCGCCAATAGCTTCCGCTACATGGATGGTCTCAGAGAAACCAGCAATACAGAACAATAAGCTAAAAATAACTAAGATGAAGAGTTCAGAGGATTTATCCTGTAAGAGTTTATCGATGAAAGGAACAAGTTTACGACCGAGTATTAGAAAAGAAAGAATAAACGTTAACGCTAATAAAGAGGTTCCGGCAACCGTCCAAAATGAACTACTGCCAGTCAGAATCAATCCTGATAAGAAAGAAATATGCATGGCAATAAATAAATCGTCAAACATAATCATCCCCATTATTACTTCCGTTTCTGGATTAGCTGTCCTTTTTAAATCGGTTAATACTTTAGCCACAATTGCAGTAGAGGAACTGGTCATAATACCACAAAGAACCATCATTTCTTTAAATGGAAGATCCATCATCCAGCCTACTAATAATCCTGAGAAAAAATTAAGCAGCACATAAATGGTTCCTCCCGATACGATAGATTTCCCTGATTTTATCAACCTACCAACCGAAAATTCTAGCCCTAGATAAAACAACAGAAACAGTACACCCAATCTCCCCATAAAATCGATGAAGGGTTTACTTTCCGTAAAAGTGAAAAATCCCCAAATGGAATTCACCGAATTTGTAAGGGTTGAATTTCCAATACTATCTAACCAATTGGCTATAAATGTCGGATAGGTTTCATTGCCCAATACCATACCAATGACAATAAAAAATGGAATAACAGAAAACCGAAGTCTGTTGGCTAAAAGTCCTACAGAAGCAACTAATAATACAGCGATTCCTATTTCAATGATAATGGTGTTTTGCATAAATATGATTTTACAATAAAATTTCTTTCAATAGTTTGATGTTTTTTTGCTTGCCTGCGATGACCAACGTAGTGCCTGGCGTAATGATATAATCAGGACCTGGATTAATAATGGTTTCCTCCTCGCGTATAGCAGCTATGATGGAAGCGCCTGTACGATGCCTAACTTCCAACTGACCAATGCTTTTATTGACACCATCATTGGAAGGTTCTACTTTATACCATTCAATCCGCAAATCATCCAATGCAACTTCAATGGTTTCTAACGCTTTAGGTTTATAAGACAAACCGCCTAGAATACCCGCTATTTGTCGGGATTCTTCATCAGAAAGCGTCATGACACAATGGGTTTCATTATCTTCATCTTCATGGCGATACAACTCTCGCCTACCATCATCATGAATGACAACGACCATATTATCGCCAGCTTCTGTTTCTATTTGGTACTTTTTGCCAATACCAATAAGATCACTTTCTCTAACTATCGACATGATTTTAAAATATTTTTTTAAAAAGTTAAATTATTAAAATTAAGGCTACTATCTCAAATATAGGGAATTGAGGGGAATTATTCCCCTGGAATGAGTTTATATTGCCCATCTTCCTTAAGTGCTGGTTTTCCAACTGTTATATTTTTCGAATGATAAAACAAATACAACCAACCTGCGGATGCTCCTTCTGCCCAATATGCTGCACGTAAGTCTCGCGCTCGTCGCCCATCGAAATCATATTTTGCAATAAAACTTCGGAAAATCTCCTCAGGTTCTGGTAATTCATCCCCACCGAAAAAATAATGCTTTCCTTCGGTTTTTATATGAAAGACTTGATGGAATTTACTGTGTCCACTAGACAACTCAAAACTTATTTCATCATTTAATTGGCCGTCACCCTTCACAAATAAGATGTTTCCACTTCGTTGCAGTACATCAAAAACATCGGTTTTATACGAACTGGATTCCGTACTATAGGCATATTCCCATTCTTGTTCTTGAATAACATATTCCGCATTCGGAAAAGCCAATCGCTTAACACCATCTTTGACATCAACCATACCATTCGCATGATCTTTATGCAGATGTGACATTAAAACGTATCGAACATCATCAATGGCAAAGCCAAGTTTTTTAATATTAGCATGAATGACTAATTCATCATCCACTGTGCGTTGTCCTAATCCAGTATCAATGACTATTAATCCATTTTTTGTTTCAATTAAAAATGGATGAACCTGGATAAATAAAGACCCTGGTCTATCTTTAGGATCGTCCATTGCAGGATCAAAAGGGATAAATTGTTTGCTGGAATCAACCGAATAGGAACCTTCAAATAAGGAATATGCTCTCGCCATTATATGTATTTGTATTCTTGATAGTTAAGTATTAACAAGCTACTCTTACTTTCGCCACATTAGGTTAGTAGCTTCAGATAACGTATATTTACACGTTAATAAGTATGCAAAGATATGCAAAAAAGGTGGGTCCTGAAACCAAAAAAGAATATCCAAAAGATCACCAAGATTCAGCAAGAACTTGGTGTAAATCCCATAATTGCAGAGCTCTTAATTAATCGTGAAATTGAAACCTTCGAAGAAGCCAGAATATTCTTTAGACCATCCTTAGACTATCTTTTAGATCCTTTTTTAATGAAAGATATGGATCTCGCTATTGCTCGGATAGAGCAAGCAATTGGCAATAAAGAAAAAATACTGATTTATGGCGATTATGACGTAGATGGCACCACTGCCGTTTCGGTAGTTTATAGCTTCTTTAGAAATTTCCATTCAGGAATCGCTTATTACATACCCGACCGATATAGTGAGGGCTACGGCATCTCTACCCAAGGAATTGACTATGCAGAAGCGCATGGCTTCTCCCTGATTATTGCATTGGATTGCGGCATCAAAGCACTCGATAAAATTGAATATGCAAATTCAAAAAACATAGACTTTATTATTGGTGACCACCATTTACCTGGTCCGGAAATCCCAAATGCGGTGGCTGTATTGGATCCAAAACGATCCGATTGTCCTTACCCCTACAAAGAACTATCAGGATGCGGTATAGGCTTTAAAATCATACAAGCATTTATCCTTAGGAATCAAATGCAAATGGAGTTAGCCTACCAATACCTCGACTTAGTCGCTGTCTCCATTGCTTCTGATATTGTTCCTATAACTGGTGAAAATAGGTTACTTACCCATTTTGGACTCAAGAAATTAAATAGCAATCCATCCTTTGGTTTACGGGCATTAATTGACCTATCCTCCAATAAAACGGGAAAATTTACGGTTAATGACATAGTCTTTCAAATAGGTCCTCGGATCAATGCCGCAGGAAGAATTGACCATGCTAAAGACGCCGTACAATTGCTCAACGCCAAGTCTCTAGCGGAAGCGAAGGGATTTTCAGAAAGCATCGATGATCAAAACAACACGCGAAAAGGGTTTGATTTACGAATAACCGAAGAAGCCTTATCTTTATTAGACAATAACGAATTACTGCAAAGTAAAAACACCACCGTACTTTATAAAGAAGATTGGCATAAAGGAGTCATTGGTATTGTGGCATCAAGGCTCACGGAAAAGTATTACCGCCCTACCATCATCCTAACAAATACCAATGGACACATTGCAGGCTCTGCTCGATCGGTCATAGGATTTGATCTTTATGAGGCCTTGAGTGAATGTAGTGATTTATTAGACCAATATGGTGGGCATAAATATGCCGCAGGATTAACCATGAAAGAAGATAATATTTCTTTATTTCAACAACGATTTGAAGAAGTCGTTAGCAAATCCATAAAACCTGAGATGCTTCAGCAAGAGGTGTTAATAGAACGTGAAATTGATTTTGAAGATATAGACAGTAAATTTTACCGACTTCTTCAACAATTTGAACCCTACGGCCCACAAAACGAAGCACCAATATTTTTGACAAAAGGCGTAACATTTGCTTATCCAGCGTATATTGTCGGTAGTACGCATTTAAAATTTAGTGTTCGTCAAAAAGACTCTATCGTATTTGAATGTATTGGTTTTGGTTTAGCAGACCATGTCGATGCCATAAATGCTGGCAAACCCTTTGATATCTGTTACAGCATTGAAGAAAACAATTGGAGAGGCAAAAGAAATTTGCAATTAAATGTGAAGGCAATTCGATTTTAAAAATATATTTGCATGTAAAGTGTTTAACACATGATTCTAAAAGCGGAAAATCTAATCAAAAAATACAAACAACGTACAGTTGTAAATGATGTTTCCTTCCATGTAGAACAAGGGGAAATTGTAGGATTATTAGGCCCCAATGGAGCTGGTAAAACAACTTCGTTTTACATGATCGTTGGACTGATAAAACCCAATGACGGCCACGTGTATTTGGATGATCTAGAAATTACGCAAGACGCCATGTATAAACGAGCGCAGCGAGGCATTGGTTACCTAGCACAAGAAGCTTCTGTTTTTCGTAAGCTTTCTGTGGAAAACAACATCCTATCGGTTCTAGAAATTCATCATCCCAACAAAGCAGACAGAAAAGAAAAGCTGGAAGAGCTGTTGACGGAGTTTAGTCTTCATCGCGTTCGTAAAAATCGAGGCGATTTATTATCCGGAGGTGAAAGAAGAAGAACTGAAATTGCGCGCGCATTAGCGGCAAACCCTAATTTCATACTCCTGGATGAACCATTTGCTGGTGTAGACCCAATTGCTGTAGAAGAAATTCAAACTATCGTAGCAAAGTTAAAAACAAGAAATATCGGCATCCTTATTACCGATCATAATGTACAAGAAACCTTATCAATTACCGATCGGGCTTACCTTTTAACAGAAGGAAAAATCATGTTAACGGGCACCCCTGAAGAAATTGCTAATAATGAGCTTGCGCGTAAATTCTATTTAGGTAGACATTTTGAATTAAGAAGAAAAAAATTCTAAATTTAACCTAAACAACCAATTACATGGCATTACTTAATTCCCTTTTTACCTGGATCATGAAAAAGCGAATTCATCAAATTGAGCTTTTCATGAAGTATCCACATGATGTTCAAGATGAATGGTTTCAGAGTTTAATTTCTGCGGCAGAAGCTACAGAATGGGGTAAGATGCATGGTTACAACAGTATCTACACGGTTGAAGAGTTTAAAAATCGTGTTCCCATTCAAGATTATGATGACATAAAGGGTTACGTAGATCGAATGATTAAAGGAGAACAAAACATCCTTTGGCCTTCGGACATCAAGTGGTTTGCAAAATCATCTGGAACAACTTCTGACCGAAGCAAGTTTATTCCAGTCAGCATTGAAGCCTTGGAAGAATGTCATTACCAAGGAGGTAAGGATATGCTATCGATCTATTGCCATAACCAACCCGACAACAAATTATTCAGTGGCAAAACCGTTGTTATCGGAGGATCTTCACAGATCAATAATTTTAGTCCAGATTCCTATTACGGAGACTTATCCTCAATATTAATTCGAAACTTACCTTTTTGGGCAGAGTTTAAACGTACTCCAAATATTGAGGTAACCTTAAACCCTAACTTTGAGGAAAAAATTGAACAAATTGCCCAAATCACCATTAAAGAAAATGTGACCAGCCTAGCGGGAGTTCCAACCTGGAATATCGTAATGGCCAATCGTATTCTTGATATCACGGGTAAAGACAATTTACTTGAAGTATGGCCCAACTTAGAATTCTATGGCCATGGAGGGGTAAGTTTTAAACCATACCGGGAACAATTTAAAAAGCTGATCCCTTCCGACAACATGTATTATCTTGAAAATTACAATGCCTCTGAAGGTTATTTTGGTATTCAAGACCAGTCCGATTCTGAGGATTTATTACTCATGTTAGACTATGGTGTTTATTATGAATTTTTACCCACAGAAAACTTACAGGAAGCGCATCCTAAAACGCTCGCATTACACGAAGTAGAATTGGGGAAAAATTACGCTTTAATCATTTCTACCAATGCAGGATTATGGCGATATAAAATAGGTGATACCATTAAATTCACCTCCATAGCGCCTTATCGTTTTCAAATTTCAGGCAGAACAAAACAATACATTAACACCTTCGGCGAGGAATTAATCGTTGATAATGCTGAGATGGCCCTACAGGAAGCCTGCCGCCAAACAGACGCTTCCATTCGTGATTACACCGCCGGACCTGTATATTTTAAGGAAAAAGGAGTAGGTGCTCATGAATGGATTATAGAATTTGAAAAATCCCCTAGTAATTTCAATAGATTTTGTGAATTGCTCGATCAAAAACTACGTGAAGTCAATTCCGATTATGACGCTAAGCGCTACAAAAACATGGCTCTAAACAGCCCTATCATTCATGAAGTAGCCAAAGACACCTTTTACAATTGGATGAAAAGCAGAGGTAAATTAGGGGGGCAAAATAAAGTTCCAAGGTTAGCAAATAATAGAGAATTTATTGACTCCATTTTAGAACAACTAAAATAACAAGATTTTACTAACGAGGCTTGAATCAACACAAGGCAAGATAAATTAGATTATTAAACTATCTAACAGCCTATTCAATGCATTGAAAAGCGCTGATGGGTTATTCCTATGAAGTATAAAACCTCCAATAAACCCCAAAGAAGAGAATAATTAAGGACGAATAGCTGTTTTATATAAAAACACAAAAAATCCCATAATGAATTTCCATGTACTTAAAGGCTTGGTTTCACGCACTTCTATATTTGTCAGATTCCTTTCCATAAATTTATTATTAGATTAATATCTTTTTTTGAGAATTCTCACCACTGTTGTCTGAAAAGACAACAGTCCTAACCTATCCTAAATCTATATAACAAAATAAAGAATAGCTTAACGTATTTCCTCAAATAGAAAATAGGTGAGAAAGCATATATACTTTTACCCAAAAAGCAATCACGTATACCAAATACTGTACCGAACCCTAAAATCTCTGAAATTAACTTATTGCAGATCAAATTTATCGGGCAGTGTATAGTAAACGATATACCGGATTGCCTAGGAAAACAGACAATCCATGGTGTTAAAGACTTAAGTAATTCCAATCAAGTCGACTAGGGAACACTAATTCCAGATTTTGGTCCAGAACTATCTTTCAAATCTCTAGCTATACATCATATTTTACAGACTAATTTCAGCCATGCTATAAATTATTTTAATTAACTTGCACCATTTAACATACAATTTGATATGAGCGCGACAGAACAAATTTCCATTCGCGTAGAGCCAACACAAAATTCAAGACTCTCGCAAGTAGATTTCAACAACTTAAAATTTGGACAAATCATGTCAGACCATATGCTAGTTGCTGAATATAGCAATGGCCGATGGGAAGACATCAGTATTGTACCCTATGGTGACCTGACCATGAGCCCTTCCATGTCTGCTTTGCATTATGGCCAAGCAATTTTTGAAGGTATTAAAGCTTATAAATTTGAAGATGGTACAGTCAGTGTGTTTCGTGCTGACAAAAACTGGGAAAGATTTAATAAATCAGCACATCGTTTACAGATGCCAGAAGTGCCACAAGAAATCTTTCTAGATGGCTTAAAACAATTATTAGACATCGATCGTAATTGGATCCCTTCCAAAGAAGGAACTTCATTATACATTCGTCCTTTTATGTATGCGACGGAATCAGCATTAGGCGTACACCCATCCATTTCCTATAAGTTTATTATCATTACTTGCCCTGTAGGAGCATATTATAGCAAACCTATTAGTTTAAAAGTCGAAACCCATTACACTCGTGCAGCTGAAGGTGGTGTAGGATTTTCTAAAAATGCAGGAAACTATGCATTGTCTTTATATCCAACCCAATTAGCTAACGATGAAGGATACGATCAAATTATGTGGACTGATGCCTTGGAACATAAATATATTGAAGAAGCGGGTACTGCAAACTTAATTTTCCGAATCGGAGATACCATCATCACTCCTCATGGAGACACTATTTTACATGGTGTAACCCGAAGAACGATTATGGAATTAGCGGAAAAATGGGGATTCCAAGCAGAGCAAAGAAGAGTTTCTGTACAGGAGTTAATCGACGGAATTAAAGATGGTAAAGTAACGGAGGCATTTGCAGCTGGAACGGCAGCTACCATTACGCATATCGATCGTATAGGTTTCGAAGGACAGGATTATCAACTTCCTCCAATTGAAGGTAGAGATTTCTCCAATAAAGTACTAAGCTACTTGAATGATTTACGTTACGGAAAAATTGAAGATCCGTATGGATGGAATATACTCGTTAAATAACGAATAAATAAGGTCAACAAGAAGGAGCAACTTAAGATTGCTCCTTCTTGTTTTAGTATACTCGCAATTAACCTATTTATAATGGATAGATAAACGATCTAATACGTTGGGCAAAGCCTCTTTAAACCAATATGTAAATTCTTGAGGACTTGTTTGGGTTAATGCATACACTTCTTTCGGGTTAATCCAACGATATGCGGCCACTTCATCAGCATGAATACGCGGTTCATCATCCGAATAACCTACAAAAACATGGTCAAACTCATGTTCTACCAATCCTTTTTCCACTGTAGCATGGTAAAGAAAGGAGAATAATTTCTCCAATTTACAAGACAATCCCATCTCATATGCTAATCTCGCTTCCGCACTAGCTATTAATTCATCTCCCCATTGCGGGTGAGAACAACAAGCATTCGTCCATAAGCCTCCACCATGGTATTTGTCAAATGCCCGTTGATGAATGAGCATATCCCCTTGGCTATTAAAAATAAACACAGAAAATGCGCGATGAAGTAATCCTAACTGATGGGCTTCCAATTTATCCATCTCCGAAATACCTTCATCCGATTCATTCACCAAAACCACTTTATCCCAAGTCTTATTTTCCATAGTATACATTAAAAACTTTCTCTAAATTGCCGATACACTGATAAAGCCCGTTTACTCGCTTCCTGTAGGTCAACAATAGGTTTTATATCCTTTTGTTCCCATTCAGGCACCCACCTTCGCACATAGACCGCATCAGGGTCAAATCGCTTAGCCTGTACTAAAGGATTGAAGATTCTAAAAAATGGAGCAGCATCACATCCCGTACCTGCTACCCATTGCCAGTTACCATTATTCGAGGATAAATCATAATCCAATAATTTCGCTGCAAAATATGCTTCTCCCCATCGCCAATCGATCAACAAATGTTTGCATAAAAAGCTAGCAACGATCATGCGCACCCGATTATGCATAAATCCAGTCTCATTCAATTCGCGCATTCCTGCATCCACCATGGGGATCCCAGTTCTACCTAAGCACCAACATACAAATTCTTCTTCATTATTCCTCCATGGAAAGGTTTCAAATCGTTTTTTAAAGGGTTGATGTTCCACATCAGGAAAGTGGTACAAAATCTGTTTAAAAAATTCCCTCCATATCAATTCATTCAGCCATACTTCACTTAAATTTATCGCTTTTAGTACACATTGTCGAATACTGATCGTTCCAAACCGTAAAGCCACCCCTATTCTGGTAGTCGCACCCTTGCCTGGAAAATCACGCAAGTCGCCATATTGACTTATCTGATATTCATCCCATTCATAGGCCGCAAATTCAACATCTGTTTTCAAGTAACCCAATTGCCTAAGGCTCAAAAACTCTTGCCATTCTGTTTGGTAGAAATTAGTCAAAGCTGCAGGTTGCGCCTCCAGCTGAATCGTCTGTAATTTTTCCTTCCACTTCCTTGCATAGGCACCATAAACCGAATAGGGTGTACCATCTTTCTTCAAAATATCATGCTGCTCAAAAATCACCTGATCTTTAGCATCCCATAGTAAAATCCCAGTACCTTGCAGTTGATCTTTTAAAATGCTTATACGCTGATAATAAGCTGGCTCATAATCACGATTACAGTATATGCCTTGAATATCAAATTGTTCTGCTAGCGATTGGAAGACCTCTAATGGCTTACCTATATACCCATGCAATCGGGAACCATAAGTTTTCAAATTCAGATTGACATGCACTAATGCCTGATGCATATAATCTATAGATCGATCTTCGATACATTCATGCTCATGAACCAAAGTAGGATCAATAATAAATACAGGATATACCGGAATCCCTTGCGCCAAAGCAAGCGCTAAACCTACATTATCCGCTATCCGCAAATCCCGTTGAAACCAAAAGATAAGTACCTTTTCCTTCATTTGCTAGGCGGTCTGGGTCGGGAAGAATCCTCGCTTAATCAATTCGAAGAAATAAATATTTAACAAAAATTGACTATAGCCATATACTGCATCTTCAATCGGAATGGTCCACATTCTAATCCCCAAAAACTGTTCTGGATTATAATTTACAATGGGAGAAGGGATTCCTGAACCGGTCAATACCCCATTCACAGGAAAAAAACCAAGCATTAATATCCCAAAAACCAAAGATGCTTGCCCTATCCAAGGACATTTAGCTATAAAATGCAAGTATATTAATGTACCCAAGGTTACTACAGCAGTAACTAAGGTGTAGGTTTTATCAGGGTGCAATAAAGCAATCAATACACAAACTATGGATGATAAGAATACGATGATATTATTAAACGCATTTGCCCAAGACAAATTGAAAAATTTATTCAAACAGAAATAGGTAAAAACACAAGCAAAAGGAATACAATAAAAAAATAAGATTTCTTCTATTGGCAAGCCTGCCAGCGTAAACCCTAAGGTATATTGCAGATCAAACCACCAGATTCCATGCGCTGTAAACCAAATATCCCACAGGATAAATGGAATTGCGACAATCGTACTTGAAATCAGAAAGGTGAAAAAATATCGATCAAATCGAATCCTTTTGTCAAAAGATGCTATAAAACAAATGATGATTGTCAAGAAATTGACGAGCAAATACGTAAAAGAGTAAGCAGTCATTTATTTTTTAAAATAGAGTTTAAAATATTTAATAGGAACCCACAAAAACCCAAAGCACTCGCCTTCCTCTTTCCCCAAATGCTTATGATGTTGTTTATGCGCTCGCCTTATTGCTCTAAAATAGGGACTCTCCGTTTGTCTGAAGATACTTAAACGCTGATGGATAAAGACATCATGCACTAAGAAATAAGCAAGACCGTACAACGTGATTCCTAAGCCAATATAAAAGGATGGGCTATACCCATTTTTTACACCTACAAACATCAATAAGATGGCTGGAATAGCGAAAATGATAAAGAATAGATCATTGCGCTCTAATGGTCCATCGGTACTGTGGTCATGGTGATCTCGATGCAACACCCATAGAAAACCATGCATTACATATTTATGGATGAGCCAGGTTGCGCCCTCCATCGCAATAAATGTGATCAATACAATTAGTATATTCATCCTTAATTACCTTTTGTTATTAGATCTTGGCACATTTCCTTCAGTTTTACAGAGGAAATTTTATGCAAATGATCTTTTATAAATTGTTTATCTTCTTTGATATGCTCATCATAACCTAAAAACTTTGGACAATTCAATTGTACAGATAATCGAACAAATCGGATATCTATATTCTTAGGGTCTTTCCGAACAGCTTCATCTATATTTTTTTTCCCTTTATTAAAGGTTTTCAATTTTTGAATAGGATTGAATACATGATTTGCCCAAATGGTTTGATAGCCACCCAAGTACGCCTGATGTACTGCTGATAATTCCTTCTCTTCCAATTCGTTTATGATTTGACTACAAATTTCTTTTTGATGAATCGCCTCAGGATAATTCAACCGCAGGTCTTCTGTAGAAAAGCCAGCGAACATAGGTAGGCTCAACATCGCGATTATAGCGATCCAATTCATCATAAGTAAGCCATTTTATACTGCACATAACTTCGCATCATCAACGACATCTTATGGCTATTTGGAATACGTATTCTTTTTTGCATGATTTCATGCGGCGCAGTTTTTTTAATTTTTTTAAACAAGGATAAATAATATCGATAAGCCAAATACACCCCAAATTTCGAATTGTTAGGAAGCATCTTTATGCCACGCAAAGCTTCCTTAAATTCACACTCTATTTCATGTTCAATTTTAACTTTCGTTTCATGATCAAAAATATTTAAATCTATATGTGGGAAATATGATCGTCCTAAATCCTGAAAATCATCTTTAAGGTCTCTTAGAAAATTGACCTTTTGAAATGCCGAGCCCAATTTTTTGGCAAAAGGTTCCAATTTTAAATACTGACTTTTATTCCCCTGCACAAAAACTTGCAAGCACATTAAACCAACCACCTCGGCAGAACCTAAGATATACTCATTGTATTGTTCTTTATCATAGGTCACTTGGGTTAAATCCATTTCCATGCTATGCAAAAACTGCGCGATCAATTCCTTATCGATCTGAAATTGATTGACCGTATGTTGAAAAGATTGCAAAATTGGATTCAATGAAATACCCTCTTCTAAAGCGCTCCAGGTTTGTTCTTTAAAACGACTTAATAAGGCCTTTTTATCAAAATCATGAAAACTATCGACAATTTCGTCTGCTAAACGCACATACCCATAAATCGCATATATGGAGTTTCGAATAGTAGGACTTAAGGCATAAATACCTAAGGAAAAACTCGTGCTGTATTTCTTCGTTGTCTCTTTACTTACCTTAAAGGATAATTCATCAAATAACTTTTTCATAGGCTTTTATTTATAGTTTTTGGAGTTGCTGGGCAGCGATTTTGCCAGATATAATTGCCGGAGGAACCCCCGGACCAGGTACTGTCAATTGACCTGTATAATAGAGATTTTTTATTTTTTTGTTTCGCACAGCAGGTTTCCAAACTGCGGTTTGTTTTAAGGTATTGGCTAGCCCATAAGCATTGCCTGCATACGCATGGTAGTCTTCTTGAAAATCACGAACACAATAACTTCGTTTATAATCGATATGCTTCGCTAAGTCCCTTTCCCCAGTGTGTTTTTCTAATCGATTTAACATCAATTGAAAATAGGTCTCCCGATTTTCCTCATGATCATCTAATCCACAAGCAATAGGCATAAGTAAAAATATATTTTCATGTCCTTCTGGAGCTACCTGTTCATCTGATTTGGATGGGCAGCACACATAAAACAAGGGTTTATCGGGCCATTTTTTATCTTCATAAATCGTTGCTAAATGCGTATCGATTTCATGCTCGAAGAACAAGGTATGATGATGCAAATGATCTATACGTTTATTAAATCCTAAATAATAGATTAGGCAAGATGGTGCAAATGTCCTGGAGGACCAATAACTCTCCGAATAATTTCGAAAATGACTAGGCAACAAGCTTTCCGTATGTTCATAATCTGAAGAAGCTATTACTTGGTCAAAAACATAGGCCTGCTTTACCGTACGTAAACCTTGCACCTGATTTCCTGCAAAGTAAAAACTTTGAACCTCTTCGTCCAGGTGAAATACAACGCCCAACTCCAGTGCCAAGGATTCCATGGCTAAGACCAATTGAAAAAAACCTCCTTTAGGATACCATGTGCCTAAGGCATATCCCCCATAGTTCATCAAACTGTACATTGCAGGAATATGCTTTGGTGATGCCCCTAGAAATATGACTGGAAACTCCATGATACTTCGCAAATAAGGATGCTTAAAATACTTATTTACATAATTTCGAAAGCCCGTCAAAAGATCAAGTTTAAAAGCCGATTGAAGAATTTCTAAAGACAAAAATTCACCCCAATGGTGACATGGCTTGTAGATAAATTTATCCATCGCAACATGATACTTCACTTTTGCGGCTTCCATAAATTGATCCAGCTTTGTTGAAGCATTAGGTTCTAAGTGCTCGAACAGCAACCTAATAGCCGGATAATCAGCCGGAAACGGAAAGTGATCCTGATCAAAAACAATTTCAAATTGCGGATCCAACCGCATCAATTCATAATAGGAAGATCGTTCCTTACCAAAGTCTTTAAAAAAAGCATCAATCACATCAGGCATCCAATACCAACTCGGCCCCATGTCAAATGTGTAACCATTATCCGTCACAAACTGCCTTGCCCTACCTCCAATGGTCGCATTCTTTTCAAAAACATGGACCTCATGACCCGCTTTTGCAGCATAACATGCGGCAGATAGACCCGCTATTCCTGAACCAATAATTGCTACTTTCCCCATTCCTAATTATCGTGATTTAGTATATTCTTCCACAAATGCCAACAATGCTGTAGAATCTAAATTTTTATTGAATACGTCCAAATGAAAATGATCTAATTTGGTCAATAACTTGATCAAATCCATTTTCTCTTTGCTAGTTAAACGACCTGTAACCATGGAACTTGCTTGACGGATACGATCCATTTGAGCATCTAATACCTGCTCACCAAATGCATTGAGCTGAATCAATTTACTCCGTTTATCGGAAGTCGATTCTTGCTGATCAATCCAACCTTGTTTCAAGAGGCGTTCAATAATTTTCATTCCTGAAGCCTTGTCTTGAACATTTTTTTTAATCAAATCCATTTTCGACATCGCACCAAATGCTTTTAGATTGATTAAATAAATAAATTCATCTTGCGTCGAAAAAGTTGAACCATGTATTGCCGCCTTCGAATAACTTTTAGCATACCGATTCATATGTACCAATAATGTGCTAATCACACTTTCTGCAGATCGACCATTTACCTTTCCTTCCCAATCGAAATTATCCTCCTCCTGATTCGCCAACATCGCTTCGAAAATCCAATTCTTAAACCCTGCAATAGAAGGTGAATACGATTGCCCAGAGTCGACAGCCAATTCAAATTCTTCCAATAAATTGATAACTTCTTTTATTAAATCGTATTTCAATGTGATTTTGATTTATAGAACAAATATAAACAAAATGTTATTTAGTCTAATATTATTCTTAATATTTTTAATTGGTATATTTTTACACTATATAATTCCTATACTATAGGATATAGCTATCCATAATTGTTTATCTATCTAATATATACAACAATAATTAGATACAGTTTTTTTTCAACCACTATTATTAGCGAATAAGAAAATAAAAATACAGGAGAAGGAATAGGTAATTTAATGATCAGATTTCGAATGTTGGGGAATTTGATGCATAATATGCTTTAAAATTCCATCAAAATCTTGGGGGTCAAACCAGGTTGTTTGACCATATTTTTTAAACCAAGTGATCTGCCTTTTAGCATATCGCCTGGAGTTTTGTTTAATCAATGCTACAGCTTCGTCGAAACTGCGCTGTTGATCTAAAAATTCAAATAATTCTGCGTATCCAACAGTTAACAATGCGGGTTTATGTCGATACTCTTGAAGCGATTCAACCTCCTGAAGCAAACCCGATTGAATCATCAAATCCACTCTCAGGTTAATGCGATCGTAAAGTCTGGCTCTGTCCATGTTCAAGCCGACACAGATCACCTGGAATGGCCGCTTTCTTTGCTCATTTTTTAAAAAATGAGAAATAGGATAACCAGAAGCTTCAAAAACCTCTAATGCACGAATAACACGCTGAGGATTATCAACGTCTGCAACTGCATAATATGCAGGATCTATTGCTTTTAGTCGACTTTTTAAGGGCTCTAAACCAAATTCTTTAAACGCACTATTTAAGGTATTACGAATTTCATCACTTGCCTTCGGCAAATCGTCTAAGCCTTCCATCAATGCTCGAACGAATAAACCAGATCCTCCCACAGCAACGACGACATCACTTGTTTCAAAAAGATCCTGAAGTTTTGCTAAGGATTCTCTTTCAAAATCGCCAGCACTATACTCTGAAGCAATGGAATGTGAATTAATAAAAAAATGTGGGGCTTCGTTCAGTTCTTCCGCTGTAGGCTTAGCAGTACCTATAGACATTTCCCGATAGAATTGCCTGGAATCCGCAGATATAATACTGGTATGGAAATATGTTGCCAATCGAATAGCCATTGCTGTTTTTCCAACTGCTGTTGGACCCACGACCATGATTAACGTTTTACTATTCGGTTGGATTGACATCGTATGATAGTTCCATTAAAAAAACAGATGATAAGTACTACCTATCATCTGTCTTGATATTAAATTTTCAATTCCTATTAATAATCATCTTCGGAAACACGATTTCCTCCTGATTCATTTTCCTCACCTTCCTCTTCCTCATCATCAAATAAATCAAAATCATTCTCCTCATCGACGCCATATTCTTCCGTACCTTCTAACAATTCCTCCTCATCATCTACCTCTGCTCCATCAGGTAAACTTGCCGAATTCAGCACTTTAGGTGCTTCTCCAAACTTTTTAAATAATGCAGGATACACTTTAGCGTCTTCTTCTTTCAATATCTTAATCAACTCCACATGAAAATCATAGGGGCGATCAAAATTATAGATATAATAAAATTTTTGATGCGGATCATCAATAAATTTACTCAAGCGTATATCATCCATTACTAATACTTCCGCTTGTTTTTTACGTTCCGATGGCAAATACGTAATTTCCGTTCCTTTCTTCCATTGATCATTACTCACGTAAAAGGAAGAAGGCTTTTCCACATCGTAACCAATAAATTGTTGAATTGCTGTATGTAAATCTACAAAAGTACTTTTTGAAGGCATATCAATCTCCCTATATACGTCCTCATAGTCTTCAAAAGTCACTCTAAATCTATAAATTGCCATTGTTTATTGTTTAATATATGCTATTCTTTTACCTATAAAGGTACATATTTTCTTAAAATTTTTAACCCTTAATCGTAGATGTTAGGCCTAAACTTTTTCCTTTTTCTATCATAAAAGCATACGCTTCCGCCCGAGCATTCGGAATTTCACCTTCCAAAATAGCTTCTCGAATTGCATTTTTTATCATACCCACATATCGACCAGGACCTATAGAAAAAGACCGCATAATATCCTCTCCATCAATGGGCGGTTGCCAATTTCTGAGGTGATCACGCTCTTCCACATCTTTTAATTTCTGCTTTACTAATTCGAAATTGTCTCGATATTTTTTCTTTTTAAATTCGTTTTTAGTCGTCACATCGGCATGACATAGCATCATCAACGAATCGATATCATCCCCCGCTTCAAATAACAATCTTCGCACAGCCGAGTCAGTAACGATATCCTGTGCTAATACAATAGGGCGTAAATGCAGTTGTACTAATTTTTGAACGAATTTCATTTTTTCATTCAAAGGAAGTTTCAATTCAGCAAATAGCTTGGGAACCATTTTCGCACCGCGATCCTCATGGCCATGAAATGTCCAACCTATTTTTTTATCGAAGCGTTTGGTAGCAGGTTTAGCAATATCATGCATTATTGCGGCCCAGCGCAACCATAAGTCGTTGGAGACTTCCGCTACATTATCCAGCACCTCTAAGGTATGGTAGAAATTATCTTTATGACCTTTACCATCGACATAGTCCACTCCATACAATTGAACCATGGCCGGAAATATCAATTGCAATAACCCTGTATCAAACAAGTATTTAAAACCAATGGATGGTTTCGCTGCTAAGATTATTTTATTGAGCTCATCCGTGATGCGCTCCCTCGAGATAATTTTTATCCGATCAGCATGACTTGAGATAGCCTCCATAGACTCACTAGCTATTCTAAAGTTAAGCTGCGTAGCAAAACGAATAGCACGCATCATGCGTAAAGGATCATCTGAAAATGTGATGCCTGGATCTAAGGGAGTACGGATTAGTCTATTGGCAATATCATCCACCCCAGCAAATGGATCCACTAAGGCTCCATAGTCGCTAGCATTTAAAGAAAAAGCCATGGCATTGATGGTGAAATCCCGTCGGTTTTGATCGTCTGTAAGACTCCCATCTTCGACTATTGGTTTTCGGGATTCGGAACGATAGGATTCTTTTCGGGCTCCAACAAACTCCACTTGCAAACCTTCATACATCAACATCGCTGTACCAAAAGATTTATATACCGCAACTTTTGTATGTAATTGTTCTCCTAATTTGTTAGCGAAATCAATTCCACTTCCTAACACTAAAATATCAATATCATCTTTTAAGGGACGCCCCATAATTCGATCGCGCACATATCCTCCAATCACATAGCAGGAAACCTTTTCCTGCTGCGCTAAACCTTTGATGATAGAAAAAATGGGATGACTTAAATTCTCACTCATAGCAACAAAGTGCAAAAGTAATGAAATTTATAGAGATCAGGGACGCTTAGCTTGCTAAATTATTAAGAGAATATTTAATCTCTATCTTTCGACAGTCTTCTAAATGCTAAAGGATTCGCCGTCAATTCTGCTTGCTCTCTCCTCCTATTCACAATATGCACTGCTTCAAAGATCGCCTCTAGGAAAGAAGTGTGTGAAGCTAGGTTTTTACCTGCAATATCGTATCCTGTACCATGATCAGGAGATGTTCTGACTACCGGTAGACCTGCTGTAAAATTAATACCTGTACGAGAAGCGATATGCTTAAATGGAATTAGTCCTTGATCGTGATACATCGCTAAGACCGCATCAAACTTCTTATACGTATCTGCCGCAAAGAAACCATCTGCTGGGTATGGTCCAAAACAAAAAACACCTTCTTCATTTGCCTTTGCAATTGCTGGAATTATGATATCTTGATCTTCAGAGCCAATTAAACCATCGTCACCTGCATGTGGGTTTAAACCCAATACTGCAATTTTAGGTTTATCGATCCAAAAATCTGTGCGTAAGCTTTGGTTCATCATATGCAGCTTCTTAAGGATGGATTCCTCCGTAATAGCCTGAGAAACATCCTTTACGGGAATATGTCCCGTAACTACTCCAACCCGCAAATCTTCACTCACCATAAACATCAACACGTCCTCTGCTGCAAATAAATCCTGTAAATATTCGGTATGTCCCGGAAAGTTAAATCCTTCTTGTTGTATATTATGCTTATTAATTGGCGCGGTAACCAAGGCATCAATTAAGCCATTTTTCAAATCCTCCGCAGCGCGTTGAAGCGAAATAAAGGCATATTTCCCCCCAATTTCTGTTTGTTCACCCAATGATAACTTGACATCTTCTTGCCAACAGTTTATCATATTAGGTCTTTTAGCATTCGCTTGGTCAGCCGAATTAATCACATTAAAGCTAAAATCATTGATCCCAATGGCTTTACGATGAAATGAAGCAACCTTGGTATTTCCGTATACAATCGGCGTAAAAAAATCCAGTATACGACTATCCATCAAGGATTTAATAATTACCTCTAGACCGATACCGTTAATATCACCTACCGAAATTCCAATTTTTAATTTTTCACTCATTATTCTAGCGCATTAGACAGTCAAAAATAACAAAAAAACCCAAACATCAGGGCTATAGTATCCTATTTCATAGATAAGCTTTGAAATTCTTAAACGTAGGCCATTCGAAAATAGTATCTTTGCTTAATTTCAAGCTATGAGTATAGTTCGCGCAAAAAAACATCTAGGACAGCATTTTTTAAATGACAAGAATGCAGCACAACGTATTGTTGATGCTTTGACTCCATCATTAGGATTTAAACAAGTATTAGAAGTAGGTCCTGGAATGGGGGTCCTTTCCGATTTCCTACTCCAAAACGATCAGTACGAAACATTCCTTATTGATGTCGACGAAGAGTCTATTGAATTTTTAAAAGGACAATACCCTCAGCTGGAACATCGTTTAATACACGGGGATTTCCTGACTTTGGATTTTAGTCAGTATTTTGAGGATCAACTAGCGATTATCGGAAACTTCCCTTATAATATCTCCTCGCAAATATTATTTAAAATCTTAGCGGAAAGACATCGCGTAGTAGAGATGGTGGGTATGTTTCAAAAAGAAGTTGCTGAACGTTGTGTCGCGAAGCCCGGCAGCAAAGAATACGGAATTCTATCCGTCTTTTTACAAGCGTATTACCAAGTCAGCTACCTATTTACCGTTAAAGCAGGCGCATTTAACCCGCCCCCTAAAGTACTTTCTGGCGTAATGCGGATGGTCAGAAATGAGCGAACTAGTCTTTCTTGTGATGAGAAATTATTTTGGAGAGTTGTAAAAGCATCCTTCAATCAACGTAGAAAAACATTAAGGAACTCTTTATCTTCGGTTATCCCAAAAGATAGAATGAGTGATAATCCTTTATATGAATTACGCGCAGAGCGGTTAAGTGTAGCGGATTTTGAAACACTTACCAACGAAATTGCGCAAAGCCTTTAACTTAACTTAAGCAATACAATTTTTGCACAACGTAGCTTCTTTGTTTCGAACAAATCTTGTATTGCTATTCATTTTATAGTTCTTAAATACCTGAGAACAGCCTATCCCCCTCTTACTATAGTTCAACCCCCTATATTATAAAGTTTATAATCGAACCGTAAAGTTGCATATGCAACTTTTATATAATGGCATATTATCTATAAATATTTATATTAATTTATAAAATAAAATACAATACCCACTGCCCGTAATTTGCCTAAATCAAAGCAGGACTAACTAAATTAACGGTTGTTAATTGGGCTTTTATCCGACGTATGGAAAATAAATATCTCTATAAAATAATTAATACAATTTAATTACATAAATTGCTGCACTTTAATAGCGCTAATTGTTAACAAATTAATAAATTTACTATAATGAAACTTGAAGGGCTGCAAGTAGTACGTGGAAGTGCTGCTACGTTGGTTGCTGTAGGCCATATTTATAATGATGGATGGATACCTAAAGCCATTGTAGATTTTGGAGGATTCAGAATTGATTTATTCTTCGCTATGAGTGGTTTTATTTTATGCCTAACCATGAGATCATTGAGCCCCTCTAGATTAATAAATTTGAAGACCTATTTTGTTAAAAAAATCATTCGAATATTTCCGGCTTATTTACTGTGCGCTCTTCCTTTAATCGCTTATGTAACATTAAAAACAGATATTCAAAGTCCGTTTTATTATTTAGGCAACTTATTATTATTACCCTCATTTACCAACGATCCAAACTATAGCCTTGCCTTACCGACAGCATGGACTTTAGTATATGAACTGCTCTTCTTCGGGCTATTCCTGCTTGGAATTATACTTTTCAATAGGAAGGACTATATCTTGATATTTATATTCATCGCACTCGTCCTAACAATTAGCCTGGTCAATTTTTTTAAGTTACAAGGCCCCAGGCTCTCTTGGGTCAATTTATCTTATATTATGGGCCATTTGAAGGTGTTAAATTTTGCAAGTGGTATGCTTATTTACAAAATTTTTATAAAAATAAAACAAAAGGATTTATTCAACATCACACAATGGACTTTAATTGTACTGTTTTCCAGCTTCATCTTAATACGATTACACACGCTAGAATTATCCAATGACTATATCAAAGTAAGCTTTGTATTTATCATCATCTTAGTAACCACACTAACAAAAAATGATTTTTCAAAACATAAATTTGGTCGAATACTGCTGCTTTTGGGAAATGCCTCCTTCAGCATATATTTAACGCATTTCTATTTTGCATTTTTTAAACCGAAGGTATTACTAATTGGAAATTACTTACCATTTAATAACGAAATAACCTTAAACATCATTGACTTTGGTTTATTAGGATCTGCATTGATTGCTGGAATCTATTTTTACCAACTCATTGAAAAACCAATGACAAAATTTTTAAAATCTAATTAAGGCTCTCTTAATATGATTATCTTCGTCAACGATAAATATGTTGACGAAAAGGCGGTAAAACTTCCATTTGTGGGAATTGAGTCAACAATAATTTTAACTAATTAACAGCTATTTAGCAATGAATATTCTAATTGTTGACGACTTACACGAAATCATTCTCCAAAAATTTGATCAGGCAAATATTGCCTATACCTACCTGCCAGATTGTACCCGTACAGAGGCAGAACAGCTCATTCCTTCTTACCAGGGATTGATAATTAGATCGAAATTTCAAGTCGATCAAGCATTTATAGACTTAGCAAGCCAATTGCAAATCATAGGTCGTTCTGGAGCTGGAATGGATAATATCGACGAGGACTATGCCGCAAAAAAAAATATCCAACTATTTTCTGCCAATGAAGGAAATAAAGATGCTGTAGCGGAGCACATGATTGGCATGTTACTCAGTCTGTTGAACAAGCTCAATCGCGGTAATTTCGAAATAAAGCATGGCTTATGGAATAGGGAAGAAAATAGAGGCTATGAGTTAAAAGGTAAAACGGTGGCTATTATAGGCTATGGCCATAATGGACAAGCCATGGCCAAAAAACTATCGGGATTTGAGGTTCAAGTCATTGCTTACGATAAGTATAAGACAGGATTTACGGATCAATATGCGCGCGAAGTATCTATGGAAGAAATTGTAAAACTGGCGGATATCTTAAGTTTTCACATTCCATTAACTCGAGAAACAAAAAACATGGTAGATAAAGAATACTTGTTCCACTTTAGAAAACCTCTATTTTTACTTATGGGAGCACGTGGAGGAATTGTTGATATTCCTGCAGTCATTCATTATTTAGATTCCGGAAAAATTTTAGGTGCCGCATTTGATGTGCTTCCAATCGAAAAATTTCCTTTACTCGCTGAACAGGCATGGTATCAAGAACTAATTCAAAGGGATAATGTTTTATTGAGCCCACATGTTGCTGGATGGACTTATGAAAGTTATTTCAAATTAGCAGACCTTTTAGCCGATAAAATATTAGCTTATCTGCAAGGTAATTAATACCAATAACCATTGTAAAATTAACGCAACATCTAAAAGATAAACATGATGATAGTGTTTATCTTGTTTAAATATCAGCGTTCGAAAAAGCAATAATATGATGCAACTGCAGCTGATCATACCCAGTTTTATAGGCCAGGAATAAGGAGAAAAGTAAATAAGCAGCAAATGTATACATCCTATTGCGTAAGACAGTTGAACACTTCTTTTAAAGCCTAAGCAAGTAGGAATGGTTTTTAAATGATATAAGCGATCTTGTTTTTCATCTCGAATATCGAAAGGTAAGGTACACAGCAAGAGAAAGACAATTTTCACCAACCCCAAATAATTAGCCTTAAACCAATCCATTTCAGCCCCACTACTCCACAGTTCTATAACGGGCAATCCTACACTACTTAGGGACCACAATAGGGCTATAAAAAACACTTTTAACCCTGGAACTTTCCGCAATTGAATCCGATGTCCTGCAATTTTAAACAATGGCACAGCATAAGCAATACTCAAGACCCCAATGATCAGCAGATAGCCCAAGGTATAAAACGAAATGTGAAACAAAGACCAGCAACAAAGAATGAATCCGAATGAGCTAATCGACCAAAAAACAGACATATGGCTAAATACCCATCGTGTTCTTACATATGGCGATTGTTGAGGATTTTTAGGTTTAGAAAGGTACAAACTCAGATTATACAATAAAATCGTACTCCCACCTTCTATACCTAATATCGCTCCATTGACAGGAAAGTCCAGAATAACATAAGTCAGCGCACATTGTGCCACCGCCGCTAGCGCAATTAGCAAATTGGTATGCACCAACCCATAAAATATTTTACTTACCCAATTCACCATTTTTTATGCTCAAGATGCTGTTCAATTAAAAGCTAAACCTCAAAAAATTAGTAAAACAATATAAAAAAAATTAAATTAGCTTTACCGAGTGTATGATTTACTTCATCAAATAAGTACTTGACCGAATTAGATAATATTCTCCAATAAAAAGCTAGTAAACCTATAATTTTTTAATAAAAAATGAGTTTTCAAATAAAATCTTTTGAAGAGTATCAAAATGCTTACAAAAAGAGTGTAGAAGAGCCGGAGCAATTCTGGGGAGAAATCGCTGACCATTTCTTTTGGAAAAGAAAATGGACCAATGTCCTGAATTGGAATTTTAAAGAACCCGAAATAAAATGGTTTGAAGGTGGTAAACTAAACATCACTGAAAACTGCTTAGATCGTCATATCTATAGCCTAGGCGATAAGCCTGCTATTATATGGGAGCCTAATGACCCAAATGAAGCTCACCGCGTATTATCATACAAACAACTTTTACAAAAAGTAGAGCAATTTGCCACGGTACTAAAGAATAATAACATTCGCAAAGGTGACCGTGTATGCATTTACTTACCCATGGTTCCCGAATTGGTGATTGCAGTATTAGCCTGTGCACGTATTGGAGCGATTCACTCCGTTGTATTTGGCGGATTCTCCGCACAATCTATTGCAGATCGTATCAATGATGCTGCTTGTAAGCTTGTGGTAACTTCTGATGGAGGCTTCCGTGGTAAAAAAATATTAGAATTAAAATCAATAGTTGACGATGCATTAATGCAATGTCAAACGGTAGAAAAAGTCATCGTATTAACGCGTGCACGCAATCCTGTTTCCATGATTAAAGGCCGCGATGTATGGTGGGAAGATGAAATCAAAAAGGTGGAAACCCAAGGAAATCCGGCCTGCCCAGCAGAAGAAATGGATGCGGAAGACACGTTATTTATCTTATATACTTCCGGATCTACAGGAAAACCCAAAGGGGTGGTACACACCACTGCCGGCTATATGGTTTACACGGGATATACATTTGCAAATACCTTCCAATACCAACCAGGTGAGGTATTTTTCTGTACTGCAGATATCGGCTGGATTACTGGTCATAGTTATATTGTCTATGGACCACTATCTCAAGGTGCTACTTCCCTAATGTTCGAAGGAATCCCTACCTATCCAGATGCTGGACGGTTTTGGGACATTGTTGAAAAATACAAAGTAAATATCTTATATACGGCTCCTACTGCGATTCGTTCGCTCATGGCTTTCGGGGATGATTTTGTGGACAATAAAGATTTATCTTCCCTGCGTGTATTGGGTTCTGTAGGTGAGCCAATAAACGAAGAGGCTTGGAATTGGTACCATGAAAAAGTAGGAAAAGGAAAATGTCCTATAGCAGATACTTGGTGGCAAACTGAAAATGGTGGTCACTTGATTACACCCATTGCCGGAATCAGCCCTGAAATCCCAGGATATGCCATGTTACCTCTACCTGGTGTACAACCTTGTTTAATGGACGAGAACGGACAAGAGATTGCCGGAAATGATGTTTCCGGAAACTTATGTATCAAATTCCCATGGCCAGGAATGTTACGTACTACTTGGGGAGATCATGAGCGTTGCAGACAAACGTATTTCTCAACCTATGAGGATAAATATTTTACAGGTGATGGCTGTTACCGAAGCCCAGAAGGCTATTACCGAATTACAGGTCGGGTAGATGATGTGTTAAATGTATCTGGACATCGCATCGGTACTGCAGAGGTTGAAAATGCTATAAATATGCATGCAGATGTGGTAGAATCAGCAATTGTTGGTTACCCGCATGCGGTTAAAGGCCAAGGTATATATGCCTATGTTATTGCTAATCACCATATCGATGAAGAAAAAACACGTCAAGATATATTACAAACAGTAACGCGTATTATTGGCGCAATTGCCAAACCAGACATTATCCAATTTGTTACGGAATTACCAAAAACAAGATCCGGAAAAATTATGCGTCGTATTCTTCGCAAAATTGCCGAAGGTGAACTTAGCAATTTAGGAGACACTTCCACCCTTCAAGATCCTACGGTCGTAGAATCCATTATTGAAGGAGCAAAGAAAATGAAATAAATTAGCCCTCATAATGCTTAAAAAAAGAGCTTCTAAATCATGATTTAGAAGCTCTTTTTTTAATTTTTGCAGTGTTCATCAAGCACTTAGTGTGAGCTTAAACGCATTTCTGAATGTAACTTTTTGTGGATTATTGCCTATTCAACAAATAGACTGCTCTTTAAGGAACCAAGCCTCGGCTATGGTAGTTTCCGAAATACTTTTTTCCATTAAGTGAAGTATTTTAGAAAGCTAGACAAAAATGCTGGAAGCAGATCTTCAAACAAATTGCTAAGGGAACATGCAGGTAAAACGAATACCTATTGATCATATAATTATTGATTTATTCAGCTATTGTAAAATTAAAAATTGTCCTGCACTTCCAAGTGCTCATCCATATGGAAAACCTATTTCCGTATAAGACAACATCATTTAATAGTAATCTTCGTTGGATCTTCTTTGGATCTCCTTCGGATCTTCTTCGAATCTAGCTTCCGTTTATCCGAATAAGATCCAAAGGAAATACGTGGATATTCTGCACTGGTGTAATTAAAACTGCTAAGGATTTTAAAAAAAAATCAATCGGGTTATAGACATTGGGTTAAATAAATTTATAAATCGCCTAAAAATTCGGTAGATTTAATTGGTAAACCACTATAAACCAAAACTATGGAATTGAATAATCAATCTTACTCACATTTCCCCAATAACCCGTTTATATTTAAATTCTGTTTTCTATTTATCGTATTCTTTATTTTAATATTTAACAATAATTCTTTTTGGTTTTTATCCATCATAAGCCCATTCACTCATGCGGCATTGATTTTCATTATTTATTTTATCACAGAAAACAAAGAAGCCTTACCTCAATCAAAATATCAATTAACCAATGGTAGTGGTGATACACATTATGCCTGGTATGCCTTATTACTGATCTTGATTATTTCAATAATTGGAGCTATTTGTTGGCATTACCTGAACAGAAAAGATAAAAACCTTAGTCTTTTACATCGGATCCTCACAGTGGTCATCCGCTATTATGTTGGGTTTACACTCTTCAAATATGGATTAGTTAAAATTTTAGGTTTACAATTCAACTTTCCGAGCCTCCTAAGTCTTACAGAACCATTAAGTCAATTTTCACCTATGGGATTAGCTTGGAGATTTATGGGTTTTTCCTATGGTTATCAATTAACTATGGGAATTATTGAACTATTTGGCCTGTTACTTTTGTTTAAGAAAACAAGTTTATTGGGAGCCTGTATAAGCCTGATGGTGAGTGTACAAGTGCTTTTAATCAATTATTTTTTTGATGTTCCTGTCAAAATGGTCTCTACTGCCCTAGTGATTTTCAGCTTATTTTTATTAGCCCCAAATATTAAACAATTTTATCGGTTATTTTTCTCCAATCAACAGGTCATGCTGATCCGCGATCCTACTTTTCACTCCAGTAAAAAATGGGTAAACCGAACGCTAATAGCCTGTAAATACTTGATTATCCTAAGCTGCTTCGGCTTCTTTGGGTTTATCCTCCAAAGAAACATTAATACTCTTAAGACGTTAAATAAGGATAGATCTAGCTTGTATGGAGCCTATTTTATACCCAATGAGGAATACAGCAAACGTAAACATTTCAATATCCCCGCCGATTGGGATTTATTAGTTTTTCAGCAAAAAAACCATGTTTTTATAAGAGATCAAGTAGGTAGCTTAAAGGCATTAACTATAGATTTGGACACTATAAAAAAAGATTTATACCTCAGCATGTTGAAAGAAAACATACTTCAAGTCCACTATCAGAAAGATAAAGATGGAAACCTTATTTTCACTCTGCCTCAAAATGATACCATCACACTTCGCTTAAATAAAATAAATCTAGACGACATCGATCTTAAAACACGTGGGTTTAATTGGATACAGAACTTCCCTTATAATAAATAGATCAAATGTACTAGGCTAAAATTTAATTAAACGCATTGAACCCGGTAATATCCTGCCCTGTAATTAACAAATGAATATCATGGGTTCCCTCATAAGTAATAACAGATTCTAAGTTCATCATGTGCCTCATAATTGAATAATCGCCGACAATTCCCATGGCTCCTAGCACTTGCCGAGCCTCTCGAGCCACTTGCAAGGCCATATGTACATTATTACGCTTGGCCATGGATATTTGAGCAGGTGTTGCCTTATTTTCATTTTTCAGCATGGCTAATCGCCAAGCGAGTAATTGGGCTTTCGTAATTTCAGTGACCATTTCGGCCAGTTTTTTTTGTTGCAATTGGAATGACGCAATAGCTTTCCCAAATTGCTTTCTTTCCTGCGCATACTTCAAGGCAGTTTGGTAACAATCTACGGCAGCACCTATTGCTCCCCATGCGATACCATATCGAGCTGAATTCAAACAAGATAAAGGACCTTTCATACTTTGCACAGCTGGAAGGATTTGTTCTTTGGAGATATAGACCTGATCAAAAACAAGCTCTCCCGTTTTAGACGCACGTAAAGACCATTTATGTAATGTCTCTGGCGTAGAGAATCCCTCCATACCGCGTTCTACAATAATTCCACGAATTTTATGCGCTTCATCTCGAGCCCATACAACAGCGATATCGCAACTAGGCGCATTGGTAATCCACATTTTAGATCCAGATAGTCGATAGCCATCTCCATCTACTAGTAAACGCGTGTCCATAGCTGCTGGATCTGAACCATGATTAGGCTCGGTTAAGCCAAATGAGCCAATATATTCGCCTTTGGCCAATAAAGGCAAATATTTTCGTTTTTGTTCTTCAGACCCATATTGAAAAATGGGAAACATCACTAAAGAAGATTGTACTGAAGCCGCAGACCGAATGGCTGAATCTCCATATTCCAGTTCCTGCATAATTAAACCATAGGCAAGCTGATCCAAGCCACCTCCTCCATATGTTTCTGGAAGAAAAGGACCTAAAGCACCAATTGTCCCTAATTTTTTCATTAATTGTGGAACTTCCTGATGGTCTTGCGCATAAGAATCAATATCAGGTAAAATATCTTTCTTTATAAACGCCCGAACACTATCCCTGATGAGCAGATGCTCTGCACTCCATAGTTCTTCGATTTGATAGTAATCCATAATTAAATGATATTTGGCTTTTTATTTAAAAATAACGAATAAATGAACGCAACAGATGGGGCTCATTCAGCTTCGTCAACGCGCTCATCAAGCATTTAAATTTACAAACTATTAAATTAATATTAATAACAGAATAAAAATTTTGTTCGAATATCATTTTATAAAAACAAAATATATTCGTTATATTTAACAAAAAATCGAATAATATAAGCCATATTATGACATCAAAGGAATTAAAGACGCTTGGAATCGACTCAGAAAATCTAGGCAGCTCCACTGGGAATACCTGGTTTGCGGAAGGTTCGATCATTCATTCTACTTCGCCAACGAATGGGATTCATATTGCAAACGTTCAGTGTGCGACTAAAAAAGAATATGAAGAAGTTATTCAACAGGCAGAAATTGCCAAATTAATTTGGCGTGATATTCCAGCACCTAAACGTGGAGAAATAATCCGTCAATTAGGAGAAAAACTTCGTGAATTGAAGCCTGTACTAGGGAAATTAGTATCCTATGAAATGGGCAAATCCTATCAGGAAGGTTTAGGTGAAGTCCAGGAAATGATCGATATCTGCGATTTTGCGGTAGGTCTTTCCCGACAATTATACGGTAATACCATTCATTCGGAACGACCAGGTCATCGCATGTACGATCAATACCATCCTTTAGGGATAGTGGGAATCATCACGGCATTCAATTTCCCGGTGGCAGTATGGGCATGGAATGCCGCTTTAGCCTTAGTTTGTGGTGATGTAATCGTCTGGAAACCTAGCGAGAAAACACCATTATGTGCAATAGCTTGCCAAAAAATCATAGCAGAAATACTCAAGAACAATCAATTACCCGAAGGAATATCTTCCTTAGTGTGTGGCGATGCCGAGGTTGGAAAATGGATTTCAGCGGATGTCCGAATCCCTTTGGTATCAGCAACTGGATCTACCCGAATGGGAAGACAAGTGGCAACTACTGTTGCACAAAGATTAGGTAAAACATTGTTGGAACTAGGTGGTAACAATGCAATCATAATCACCGAAAGTGCGGATTTAAAAATGACCATCATAGGTGCAGTATTTGGTGCGGTTGGTACCGCAGGGCAACGATGTACAAGCACGAGAAGATTAATCATTCATGAAAACATCTATGATCAAGTGAAGAAATCACTTGTGGAAGCCTATAAGCAAATTAAAATTGGGGATCCATTGGACAGCAAAAACCACATGGGACCACTCATTGACCAAGATGCCGTTAGCCATTATGAAAAAGCGCTCGAAAGAATCAAACAAGAAGGCGGACAATTATTGACTGAAGGATCAGTATTAGCAGGTGAAGGATTTGAAAGTGGTTGCTATGTGAGCCCAGTACTGGCTGAAGTCGCTAATCACTTCGAAATTGTTCAGGAAGAAACCTTTGCGCCTATTTTATACTTAATCAAATATCAAGGAACAGTACAAAATGCCATTGCTTTACAAAATGATGTAAAACAAGGTCTTTCTTCAGCTATAATGACGAATAGTCTCCGAGAGGCCGAACTGTTTTTAAGCCAGAATGGCTCGGACTGTGGCATAGCTAATGTGAATATCGGCACCTCTGGTGCGGAGATTGGTGGCGCATTTGGCGGTGAAAAAGAAACTGGAGGCGGTCGGGAGTCTGGATCTGATGCATGGAAAACTTATATGCGAAGACAAACCAATACCATCAATTATACCGCCAATTTACCATTGGCGCAAGGGATTAAATTTGATTTATAAGCAAAATGAACGAGATACATCAACGATTAGCAAAACACATATTGGCAGATGGGCTGCCGATGGTGATCGATTTAGAAAAATCGCATGGTTCTTACATTGTGGATACTGAAGGGAAACAGTACCTGGATTTATTCAGCATGTTTGCCTCCTCCCCAATTGGTTATAACCACCCATATATCGTAAATCACGCAGAAGACTTAACGAAAGTGGCAATCAACAAACTGGCTCTTTCAGACATTTACACCAACTCCTATGCTGATTTTTTAGATACTTTTGAGCGTGTTGCGATTCCTGCCGAGCTGAGCTATTGCTTTTTTATTGATGGAGGCGGATTGGCAGTTGAAAATGCACTGAAAGCAGCATTCGATTGGAAAACTCGATTAAACCATATGAATGGAATTGAGCAAGAAGCTAGCCAAGTGATCCATTTTAAGCAGGCATTTCATGGAAGAACAGGTTATACCCTGTCCTTAACCAATACGAAGGATCCTAGAAAATACATGTATTTTCCAAAATTTAATTGGCCAAGGATTACCAATCCCAAATTGACCTTTCCATTGTCTGAAGATTCGATTGCTGAAACCATTACGTTGGAAGAACAAGCTATTCGAGAAATTGAGTTCGCCATTGCTCAGCATCCGCATGACATCGCTTGCCTGATATTAGAACCGATTCAAGCGGAAGGTGGTGACAACCATTTTAGAAAAGATTTTTTCCAAAAATTGAGAGCTATTTGTGATGAACACGATATCTTATTAATCATGGACGAGGTTCAAACCGGCATTGCCATGACTGGTAAAATGTGGTGTTATGAGCATTTTGATATTATTCCTGATTTGTTAGCCTTTGGAAAAAAGACCCAGGTTTGTGGAATGTTAGCAAATCGTAAGAAATTTGACCGTGTGCAGCAGCATGTTTTCCAAGAATCCAGCCGAATCAATTCTACATTTGGCGGTAATTTGGTAGATATGATGCGATTCAAATTGATTCTTGAAGTTATAGAGCAAGAGCAATTGGTAGAAAAGGCCGCAACACTTGGAGATCATCTTTTAGCCAAATTGCAAGATTTATCCGAGAAACATACCCAAATACATAATGTACGCGGACGTGGATTGTTATGTGCATTTGATTTCTCCAGTCCTGAAGAACGAGATGAATTTGTGCAACAAGCCTTAGAAAAACGCTTGGTCATTTTAGGCTGCGGAGAGCGAAGCATTCGTTTCCGACCGCACCTCACTGTCACTACAGAAGAAATAGATGAAGCTTTAAGCATCATCGATGCTATATTAGCGAATTAAGCGACAAGATGCCAGCCACGAAATGCTGGCATCTTTTTTTACTGAAAGCGGGTATAGCATGCAAACAATTGCCCTGTTTGCTCGTTTACTCATCCAGGTATAATCCAGTAAAAGAAATGAGAAAGAGTTCAGGAGATTTTCCAATCGATTACAGGCAAATTTGTACCTTTGTAGATTATGTCGGATATTATTCAGTTGCTTCCCGATTCAGTTGCAAATCAAATAGCAGCGGGTGAAGTAGTTCAAAGACCAGCATCTGCTGTCAAAGAACTTATGGAAAACGCTATAGATGCGGGGGCAGATCATATAAAACTTATTATTAAAGACGCTGGGAAATCATTAATTCAAATTATTGATAATGGTTGTGGCATGAGTGTGACCGATGCGAGGCTGTGTTTTGAGCGGCACGCAACATCAAAAATCCGAAAAGCGGAAGACCTTTTTGCTATCCGTACGATGGGTTTTCGTGGAGAGGCTATGGCATCCATCGCAGCGATTGCTCATGTTGAATTGAGGACAAAGCGAGTGGAAGATGAATTAGGAACGGTTATCGAAATCGAAGGTTCGGAGGTCATTCAACAATATCCAGATCAAGTGCCTTCCGGGACAAGCATCGCTGTTAAAAATTTATTCTACAACATTCCTGCTCGGCGGAATTTTCTAAAAAGTAATTCCGTAGAATTAAAACATATCTTGGATGAGTTTCAGCGGATAACTTTAGCCCATCCTCAAATCTTCTTTTCCCTGCATAGTGATGGTAATGAAATCTTTCATTTACCAAAAGAAACATTAAAACAACGCATCGTTCATCTTTTTGGAAATAATTATAACCAACGGTTAGTTCCGGTAGAAGAAACCACAACGATAATAAATATCAAAGGGTTTATAGGAAAACCTGAATTTGCTAAAAAAACCCGTGGTGAGCAATTCTTTTTTGTCAATAACAGGTTTATTAAAGATCCCTATTTAAACCATGCGGTAATGAATGCATATGAGGATATCTTGTCTGCAGAAACTTTTCCACTGTATGTGTTATTTATCGATATAGATCCTGCTAAAATAGACATCAACGTTCATCCGACAAAAACCGAGATAAAATACGAGGATGAAAAATCCATTTATGCAATTTTACGCTCGGCGATAAAACGAAGTATCGGTCGGTTTAATATTGCCCCGACTTTAGATTTTGAACAAGAAACTGGTTTTGACACCTTGATTACACCCAAACCATTGGATGAAATTCAAATCCCGACCATCAGTTTTAATCCGAACTTTAATCCGTTTGATGATGGGACAAAACCTAAAAACAACCGAAGCTATACCTATCCGGAGCAATTAGAACGAAAATCGAGCATCCCTCAAAATTGGGACAGTCTTTATCAGGTGACTGAATCATTGGAAAATGAGCAACTTCATTTACATTCTAGAGATGAACTTCAGGATGTATCCATCATTCAACCTTCGGATCAACCAAAAAAGCAATTCTTTCAATTGCATAACCGATACATCGTTTCTCAAATCCATTCTGGATTTATGCTAATAGACCAACAAGCAGCGCATGAACGCATTCTTTTTGAGCAATTTCAGCAACAATTAATGCAACATCAGGGCGTAAGTCAGCAAAGTCTATTTCCACAAACGATAGAATTGAATGGTTCAGATTTCGCTTTAGTGGAAGAAATGCTACCTGAAATAATTTCTTTAGGATTTCAGTTGAGGCCTTTTGGGAAATCTACGTATATTGTAGATGGAATTCCCGCTGACTTAGAAAACATCAATGAAAGCCAGATCATTGAAAAATTATTGGAAGATTTTAAAAACCAAAGTGACCTCCGACTGAGTAAGCGCGAAAAGCTAGCTAAAAGCTTGGCTAAAAATGCCGCAATCAAAGCTGGAACAAAATTGGAAAACGAAGGAATGGCCGATTTGATAGATCGCTTATTTGCTTGTGAATCTCCTAATATTTCTTTGAATGGAAAACCAGTAATTATTACATATACTTTACAAGAACTTGCAGAACGATTCGGTAAAAATGTTTAACATCAAAATTAACAATGAATAATATCTTAGGAAACCTTCCCCCTGTTGTAAAAAACTTACTCATTATCAATATTATTGTTTTTATTGGTACCTCATTATTTGAGTCTTTTTTCATCAGTAATTTTGCCGTTTTTTACCCAGATTCTCCCTTATTCAAGACTTGGCAAGTCATCACGTATATGTTTATGCATGGAGACCTTTGGCATATCTTTTTTAACATGTTTGCCTTAGTGATGTTTGGTGCTATTATCGAGCGAGTTTTAGGATCTAAGCGCTTTTTAAATTTTTACCTCATCTGTGGACTAGGAGCATTGGTACTACAATTTGGAGTTCAAGCAATTGAAGTTTATCAATTATCTGGGTCTATAAGACCAATCCATGAATACGGAGATTTAAACAGTTCATTGCCGCAGATTACAAATATTAATTATCTAGAGGACATTTACAAGACGCCTTTGGTAGGTGCATCTGGAGCTATCTATGGCTTATTACTAGCCTTTGCGTATTTGTTTCCTAACATGGAAATGATGCTGATATTTTTCCCTGTGCCCGTAAAAGCTAAGTATTTCATTCCTGTTTTGATTGTCATTGAAATATTCTTAGGGTTCTCCAACAGTGGATCATCTATTGCACACCTTGCCCATGTAGGTGGAGCACTATTTGGCTATATTTTACTTAAAGTCTGGAAAATAAGGCGAACAAATTTTTATTAATCAATGAAAATGAAAAGGGAAAATGGACTGCAGGAATTCTTCCGAACCACCTATAATACGGGTTCACCAATTCCTTATATCCTGTCGATTCAAATTGGATTATTTATTATTATCCATATTGCTGACTTGTTGGTGGATTTAAATGTGATCAATTTCCCCTTGTATGATTGGTTTATTAGCAATTTAACCTTACCTAGTACATTTGGGCAATTCATTAAACAGCCCTGGTCCTTATTTACATTCCCATTCGTATACGATGGATTATTCAAAATTATATTTGATTGCCTTTGGCTTTACTGGATTGGAAATAGCTTTTTAAATTTTTTAAATAAAAGACAATTTCTAACTATTTATTTTAGTGCATTTTTCATTGGAGGTTTCGCTTTTCTAGGACTAGGAGAATTTGACTTCCTTAGGCAAGGCCCTCAACCCTATTTATTCACTAATGTTTTAGGATTAGCAGCGCTGGTAGCTTCATTAACCATATTACTACCCAAAATGGAAGTCTCGCTATTGCTATTTGGGCGGGTTAAATTTATCTATATAGCCTTGGTATTTTTTGGCTTACAATTGATGTACTATGTTATTTCAAACCAAGCAACAGCAATTTGCTTTATGATAAGTATAGGCTGGGGAATATTATTTATGAAGCAATTGCAATCGGGCAATGACCTGAGTCTATTTTTCAAAAAAAGCAAGAGAAACAATTTACGTATCATACATAAAACTGCAAAATCCCCATCGTATAAAAGTCATCAAGCTGATTTACCTAACCAGGAAGTCATCGATGAAATATTAGATAAAATTTCCCAAAATGGTTACGAAAGTCTATCTTCACGGGAAAAAGAAATACTATTTAAAGTAAGTAGAGAAGGAAAAGAATAATGTTCATCAACAAGAAGAATTTGGGTTTCTTTAGTAAGACCATCATGTTAGCAAACATGCTTGCCGTTTTGGTTCTTCTATTAAGCTATTCTGCTTCCTTTATCAATCCTAAATCCTTCTGGATTATTTCCTTTTTAGGACTAGCCTATTTACCTATCTTGCTCATTAACCTTGGCTTTATAGGTTATTGGTTATTGCGTAAACCTAAATATGCCTTATTTTCTTTACTTGGCATTCTATCCGGCTGGAACTTACTAACGAAGCACATCACCTTTAATAGCAGTACTTCACCCTCAGACTCAAGCCTTCGGGTAATGACCTATAATGTACACATGCTTAAGCCTGTAGAAAAAATAGATAAATCTGCTAAAGATGAATTTGTAGATATTATTAATTCCGCGAATCCGGACATACTGTGTGTTCAAGAATTTAGCAGTACCATTCGTGGGAAGAAAAAGTTCAGTGAATCTGTGAAGACCAAAGCAAAGTTTGAAGGATATTATTTTGCCCCCTCGGAACAAAATGATTACAATGCCTACGGACAAATCATATTCTCCAAATTTCCAATTATCAATTCAGGACTTATTACCAAGAATGAATATGGTATAAATCGGGTCATATATGTGGATATCGTGAAAGAACAAGATACCATTCGCGTTTATAATGTGCATTTACGCTCCTTCGGATTACAAAATGAAGACAAGGAATTCATTCAGAATCCTAGAAAAAATGAAGGGGACGAGGAAATTAAATCTAAACGTGTGGGAAGAAAATTAAAAGGAGCATTTGAACAAAGAAGCAATCAGGCGCAATCCTTAGCCAACCATATGGAGGCGACCCCATATCCCAAAATCGTAATGGGTGATTTTAATGACACCCCAATGTCGTATAGTGTCAACCTGATTAGCAAAAATATGTACAATACCTTTCAAGAGAAAGGAAATGGTTGGGGGGTCACACATTTTGAAATGCTGCCGATCTTACAAATAGATTATGTGTTTTGTGATAAAACCTTTAATGTAAATAACTACCAAGTTATTCACAATAAATTATCAGATCATTATCCAGTATATGCTGATTTAACCTTATCGAATTAAGGTCAGTTTAGGATGGATTCGGAACTATTTGCAGTTCCGTCAGGGCTTGATTAACAAATTGATCGTATCGATTCTTGACCTTAAAATACGCTTCTCTACCAAAATAATATCTTCCCAACAAGGCTTCAATATCACTTTGAATCAAATCGTGCAAATCCTCTTGCTTTTTAAAAGGAATGTTTAACCCTTGACTAGTCAAAAATTCGATAAAACTTTCATATTCTGCATCCGGTAACGTATAGCCTTGAAGAAAATTTTCGATGGAATATGCGGGTAATTTCTTAGCAAACCTGGAATATACAAACTGTTCGATTAAACTCGATTTTACTAATTCTTGATAGATTAAACTAATTTGATTGGAGTCAATTTCTACGCTGATATCCGGAACAATTCCACCTCCTCCATACAGTTTCTTTCCCAAGCCTGTTTGATAGGATTCATGATGATGATAAGTGGTGTCTAAATTCCAAAGTCCATTATACATCGTAACATAGTCTTTCATATTGGACCAGTTTGGACTATACTTTCGTTGAATACTTCGCCCCAATGGCGTATAATACCGCGCAATACTCAGGTTGATGGTAGATCCATCGGCAAAGTTAAATAATTCTTGGACGGTGGCCTTTCCATAGGTCCTTCTACCAATGATAAGTCCTCTATCCCAATCTTGCACTGCTCCAGCGACTACTTCAGATGCAGAAGCCGTACGCTCATTCACCAATACAATTAATTTTCCTTGGGTATAATTTCCAGATGCAAAGGAATGATAATCCTTGCGTAATTCATGCGCCCCTTCGGTATAGACTAACAAGCGTTTATCTTCAAAAAATTCACTCGCCATTTTAATGGCAATATGAAAATACCCTCCACCATTATCCCTTAAATCTAACACTAAATTTCTAGCGCCCTGTTTTCTTAAATCAATAATAGCATCTTTAAATTCTTCGGCAGTTTTAATACCAAATCTTCGGATTCGAATAAAACCTACGCTAGGTTTTAACATGTAAGCGACATCCAATGAACTGACATTAATTTGATCTCTAACGGCTTTCAAAAGGATGGGTTCCTGATCGTATTCTCGTTCTACAGCGATCTCAACTGTAGTTCCTCGTTTACCACGCATCAGTTTCTCAACTTCTTCTTTAGAAACTAAAGCTCCTGAGATTTTCTTATTGCCTATTCGTATGATTTTATCCCCTACTTTAAATCCACCCTTATCTGCAGGACCATTGCTTATTACCCCGACCACCATCAAGGTATCATTGAGATTGAAATACTCCATACCAATACCTTCAAAGGTACCTTCCAAGATTTCAGACTGGGCTTGTGATTCATTGGGCATCAAAAATGCAGAGTATGGATCTAGATGGGAGATTAAGTGATTGATCGCGCCATTTTGGGCCGAATCAATATTGATACTATCGACATATCGAGAGGAAATAAGGTCAACAACTTGTTGGATTTTATAGGAATTGTCTGACAATCCGATAGGTACAAGAGAGCCCCCAGAATTAAATCCTTGTTGATCGGAATAATTCTGACCTAGGATTAAACCTAATAACAATGTTCCAGCATATGTAGCTGCCACAAAAATATTCCTTTTTCTCTCTTTTTGCATGAATGACCTGGAGTGCAAAAATAAGCACTTAACAAATTGTTTAAAAGAATTTTAAAACAAATAGTTACCAACAATTCCCAGTCCAAAATACGGAATTGCTATACATTCTACTCATTTTTCAATAAATTTACGTTATAATGCATGAAATTGAACCTTTTTATAATTGGATAGACTACTATAGCGCCGCTGAGGATGAGCGTAGTCCCTTCTATGGAACTGTTTACAGTGAATTTGAATACGATAAACAGATCTATAATTTTCTTCTACATCCACAATGGGATCAGATTGGCTCTTTGACCCTTTATCTCAAAGTATTATTTGTTGATTATGACAAGGGATATAGCATCATCGAACTCATTGGCGAATGGAACGATGCCATATACAACGACATCATGATCCTAAAACGAGAGTTGATAGACCTGATGATTGGTGAAGGAATTACTAAGTTTATTTTAATAGGGGAAAATATTTTAAATTTTCATTCTTCGGATGATTCCTATTATGAAGAATGGTTTCAAGATATCGAGGAGGGTTGGATTGCTGGAATAAATTTTCGTGAACATGTCCTCACAGAATTTACGGCTAATCATATCGACTATTATATTAATTTTGGTGAATACCTAAATCACCTATCCTGGAGAACACTAAAGCCTGAACAATTGTATTATCATATTGAAGAACATGTTCAACGTCGCTTGAATTAATGAACTTTCGAAGATACAACTGTCTAATTTTAGCTTAATTATCATATTTTACGTAAATTTGCCTATCAAAATTTGTTATTTATGTCATTCAGAATAGAAAAAGATACGATGGGGGAAGTTCAAGTACCTGCAGACAAGTACTGGGGTGCACAAACGGAACGTTCTCGCAATAATTTTAAAATTGGTCCATCTGGTTCTATGCCAGAAGAAATTATTGAAGGATTTGCCTACTTAAAGAAAGCAGCGGCTTATGCGAATCATGAATTAGGCGTTCTTTCTGTTGAAAAAAGGGATGCTATCGCTGCCGTATGTGATGAAATCTTAGCTGGGAAATTGAATGATGAATTCCCATTGGTAATTTGGCAAACAGGTTCAGGCACACAATCGAACATGAATGTCAATGAAGTTGTTGCAAACCGTGCGCAAGTATTGGCTGGAGGAAAAATTGGCGAGGGTGATACCGTATTAAAAGCAAATGATGACGTGAACAAATCACAATCTTCCAATGACACATACCCTACAGGTATGCATATTGCGGCCTATAAAGCAGTGATGGAAATCACAATTCCTGGTGTTGAACAATTGCGTGATACATTGAAGAGAAAATCGGAAGAGTTCATGAATGTGGTAAAAATCGGTAGAACACATTTGATGGATGCGACTCCTTTGACCTTAGGTCAGGAATTATCAGGTTACGTAGCACAATTAAACCACGGTATAAAAGCGGTTAAAAATACACTAAGCCATTTATCGGAACTTGCGTTGGGAGGAACAGCGGTTGGTACTGGCTTAAATACACCAACAGGCTATGATGTGGTTGTGGCAAAATACATCGCTGAATTCACAGGTCATCCATTCATTACTGCAGAAAATAAATTTGAAGCTCTAGCAGCACATGATGCCATTGTGGAAACACATGGTGCATTGAAACAATTGGCTGTAGCCTTAAATAAAATCGCGAATGACATTCGCATGTTAGCTTCAGGTCCACGTTCAGGAATTGGAGAAATCATCATTCCTGAGAATGAGCCAGGATCTTCAATAATGCCTGGTAAAGTAAACCCTACACAATGTGAAGCTTTGACTATGGTTGCTGCGCAAGTGATGGGTAATGATGTTGCGATAACGATCGGCGGAACGCAAGGACATTACGAATTGAACGTGTTCAAACCAATGATGGCTGCAAACTTTTTACAGTCTGCGCGCTTATTAGGTGATGCTTGTGTATCGTTTGAAGAACATTGTGCTCGTGGTATCGAACCAAACTATACACGTATCAAAGAACTAGTTGATAATTCTTTAATGCTTGTCACTGCACTTAATACAAAAATTGGGTATTATAAAGCAGCAGAAATTGCACAGACAGCACATAAAAACAATTCAACTTTAAAAGAAACCGCTATCGCTTTAGGATATGTTACTGCAGAGGAATTTGAGGAATGGGTTAAGCCTGAGGATATGGTTGGCAGTTTAAAGAAATAAAGTGAAGATCAATAAAAAACATTTTAATCTAAAAAAAGTACACCTTGCAGCATTGCTGGGTGTACTTTTTACCTTTTACAATTGCAAGCGACATTCTGATATGCAAGACCATGGAGCGGAATTCTTTCAGGGTGTTTGGGTTCAAGATAGCATTGCAAATCAAGATCAAATGATTGGATATACAATCCATGAATTTAAAGTGACTTGTGATTCGATATACGCCAGCATGAAAGTGCATAGTAAAACCCAATCCATTCCTGATTCTTGTTATGGAGATGGAAACTGGATGGAGTATGCCAAAGCTGTATACGCCCTACGTGGGGATAGTATTATAGTGGATGGTGTTTATACTCGAGAGAATGGGAAGCAGAAAATATCAGGTTGCTACAAAACTGGACAATACGCACCAAGATTTAAGGTTGCTTATATAGGAAAGGACTCTGTAGTTCTAGAAAACAGATTTGATGCTAGACCTATCATCCTTAGAAAAACTAAAGACATCGTTTGTGTCCCTAAAAAACGTTGGGAACTGTAATTAGTCCTTCCTTACATAAACAACCTCTTGCATATTTTATTTCTTTTAGCTGTTTGCTTTAAGGGGTTTAATTAATGAGTTTTGTGTCGTCAGAAGTTTTTAAAATATGTGATTTTAAATCCGTTTCTGCTTGCAATAATTCTTGTTCAGCTACTTTACGTTTTTCACGTCCATCTTTCTGAATTCGCAATACTTCTTCAATGGTGGTAATAATATCGGTATTCGCCTTTTTAATGGTATCCATATCGATAATACCACGTTCTGTTTCTTTAGCGACATTGATGGTCGATTCCTTCAGCATTTCAGAATTCTTTTTCAGCAATTCATTGGTCGCGTCTGTCACTGCACGTTGAGCCTCCAATGCAGATTGCGCATGTGCAATACCTAGCGTTAAGACCATTTGGTTTTTCCATAATGGCAGCGTATTCACGATAGAAGATTGAATTTTTTCCATTAATGAACTGCTATTGCTCTGAATCATTCTGATCTGGGGAGCAGTTTGCAATACCACCATTCTGGTCAACTTAAGATCATGTATCTTTCTTTCAAAACGAACGACATGTTGTTCAAGATCTTTATATTCTTGAATCTTATGTTGATCTCCTGTCTTTTCGGCCTCTTCTCGCAATGCGGGAAGCGTGATCTGTGATACCTCTTGAAGCTTTTCTTCGCCAGCTTGAATGTGTAAGGATAGATCTTTAAAATATTGTTGATTCTGAACAAATAGCTTATCAAAAATATTAACATCTTTCGCTAAACTTTTGTAATGACCTTCTAACTTCACTTCAATACTATGGATATTCTTCTCTACTGAGGAATACTCTGTTCGCATTCTACCGATCTTCTTTTTTATCGTATCAAAGAAAGGTATTAAAGGCTTTTTGTTAACTTTTTCGTCAAATTCACGGATTTCTGAACGTAGATTTACAAGTATATCTTCGGCTCCACCCATATCTTTAGTCCGCACCTGTTTCAATATTTCATTGGAAAAGTTACTTACATTACTTTGACTTCCTACTCCAAACTGGATGATATCCATGGTAGACGTCAAATTAATCTTCTCTTTATATTGTTGGATTAACGCTTTTTCTTCCGCTGTAAAATTTACTTGTACGTCTGCTGGAGTTTTAGCAGGTTGATTATCCTCCAAATTTGTCAAATCTAAATTTGCCATAATATCATTAATCTTTTAATAGGTTTCTACTTTTTAAGGTCTGAATGTACACATCTGTTTCTGCAGAAACATCCAACATTCCCATTTTGAATTGATTGGTCACTTCCTCTTCTACCGCTATTGCCGCTTGTTGGATCACCGTTTCTAATTTCCGTTGAGATTCAAAGGTTACTTGATTATTTAATTTAGCATTTTCCAATTCATCGTATTGCATCAATACATTGACAATGGTAGAATGTCGCATTAAAAATTTTTCCGCTTCCCGAGCATCTTTTTTCTCTAGCAATTGGAATAACCTTAAAATCTTATCTATATCTTTTTGAATTTTAGGATTTTCAATTTCCTTTCTCCAATGTAATAGTCGTTCCACAAAATACTGTGGTGTATCTATACTGGGAGCTGAAATTTCTATCTGCTTTTGAGAATTTGGTGAGGAAATCCAATATAATTCGCGATGCTCTTTCAATTCTAATCGTCTTAAATAAGGCTTAGCTTGATTAAGCAGCAAACTATTCCCCACAATATAAGATAAGACAGATCCTGCCAAGGTCAATAACATGCCCTGACTCAAGGTACCAAAGAATATAACAAAGGAAACCAATAGACCTAATTCAACTAATAGTAGTGTCCAAGCCGTCAGCATCCAAGAGCGTACTTTAGATTGACTGGCTTGTTTCATCATCACCAGGGGATGTACATGTATAGGCAATGGTAAAACCAATACAATGGATAAAAATGTCCATATCAACTGCCTTATTTCCCAAGGTTTACTTTTCTTTGTTGCCCAACCCATTCTTTAAAATTAATTATTTTTTATAAAAATACAGCAATTCTAATTCCAATGCTAATTCTGTAAATTAATATTAGGTAATTAGCGTTTAATAGCCTGTGATAGGGGTCTTTTTGTCGGTGAAAAAATATCCATGACAAATAGATGATTTAAATTACTCTTGTATCATTATTATTTAGTTTAACATTCGTACAGTTGATTATTTAACAGGTAAATTTTCATTCTGAATTTCTGAAATCAATTCCAGTGTTATTTGATAAGAAGTTTCCTTCCTCCAAATAGCGATAAACCACGCGATAAAACTAATATTAAATATGTCTTTATTCTCTTCCATTTGTAACAGGGCCAATACTTCCTCTTGATTCCTCTTATCATGAATCATTTTAGGTTGCTGAATGTATTTTTCGATAATCTTCAGAAATTGCAAAACCCTAAACTCTTTTATGCTATTTAAATAAGATTGGTACCGCCTCTTAAACGATTTGATTCGAGATAAGGATAAATCAATTTGTTCGAACTGAAGGTAGACAAGTATTTGCATTAAATTTTTCCGAATAATCCAAAGCATTCCATATTTCTTTTCATACCATACATCCGTATGTGAAAGTTTGGAAAGAAAATGTAAGGCCTTGCTCTCGTTATTCTGCGCATAAAACAACACTAGACTAAGCGTCAAATCGTCGATCTCCTGCGGATTATTACGGCTACTCTTTAAAGTAAGCGCATGTTTGATGGTTTCAATAGCTCCCTCTCGATTCCCTGTGAAATACTGATTTAAACCCCAAATAAGTTGGTGTTTTTGCTGAAACTGTGGCAAATAACTGTTGTTGTTTGCCAATACACCCTGCATTTCCAACAAGTACTTTTGACTCTGTGCAAAGTCTTTACTGCGAAATAAAAAGTTTGCGATGTAATAAAGGATATAAAGATGTTGATAGGTATGTGCTTCTTTATTACTGCTATTGGCTTGTATATATCGATACGTTTTACGCACATAGGGCGCTATTAGATTATAATTTTGATAAATGGCAGCAAATTCATTAGCTATAAATAATATTTGATACAGGGATTTATAATTCATAAAATCTACCGTAGCTATTTTGAATTTCTGAATGGTATTGCCTATTAAATCCGTCAGATTGATAATCTTCCCTTGCAAATTAATTTCATTGATATGCTTACGAATAAATGCATAGGCTAAATTCATCTTGGCTTCCCGCTGCAAATTATTTAGATTAATCTGAAACTGCTCGGTCAATTGATCTAAGTCCATTTGCGGATACAAATGTGCGTATTGCAGCTTCGTGAGTAACAGCTCATTTAGCAAGCTGTACTGCTCCAGTTTTAAAGCCAACTTTTCTGCTCGAGCTATGGATTTTATAGCTAACTTTTCCAAATTGTTTTCAAATAGAAAATGGCTCATTAGTAAATACCTCAATATTTCATAGGTATCATTTTGACTGCTTTCAAAAGCCTTCTGTGAAATAAACAACAGGATGTTTTCGCTCAGACGCTTTCTCAAAGCATGGTATGCATCTAAATTTTTATCGTTAGAAAAAAGCTTTTTTTGTTTATTTATATCGTCAGTTTTTAAGATATCCAACAGCTTGATATTCTTTACGTCCAAACGCTTGTTTTTCTTGTTCAAAAAGGATTTTAAGTCAATAATATCATTTTCATCTAAGGTTCCTATCAATAATTTAAGCTGATCCATAGGGGTAATATTTTGATAAATATATCATTTATTACAAAATATATCATCAGTTTATACGAAAAATTAGCTTGTGAGGCCAGCAATTATCTTAGACATTTGAATCATATTTTAACACTAAAAACAAAAAATATGGAACCGCTAAATAACACAAACGAAGAATCAAACTTAGTTGTAAAACATCATGAACCGATTAAACAACCCTTAAAACCTACCTCCGCTTTCATTGGAGCGTCTTGGTTTGCGCTACTAATTGGAACAGTAGCTTATTGCATAGGCTTGTGGAATGCGGATATGATGCTGAATGAAAAAGGATATTATTTCACCTTATTACTTTTCGGATTATTCTCCGTGATCTCAGTTCAGAAATCGGTTAGAGATAAAGCAGAAGGATTACCCGTAACAGAAATGTATTATGGCTTGAGTTGGTTTGCCATTATAGCTTCCATCGTATTAATGACTATAGGGCTATGGAATGCAGACTTATTATTAAGTGAAAAAGGTTTTTACGCAATGTCATTTACGCTTAGTCTTTTTGCTGCCATTGCCGTGCAAAAGAATACGAGAGACGCTAAGTTATTTGATCTAGAAGATAAATAACTTAGCGGTTGCCCTGCAGTCTTAGGAAATACTCCTGGGCTGTGGGGTTTTTATTACTTTCATACCTTAGCCTTTAAAAAGATGAAAAAAATTAGGAATAAAGATTTTAGAATCTTAGCAAAACATAGCAATATTAATGCATCAGATTTGGGAGTATTATTAAAATCCTATTGTTATCCAGACAGAAATTCATGGATTAAAACGCTACAATTAAGCAGTTTAATTCTTGCTTTAGGATTTATGATATTGGGAATCGTTTTCTTCTTTGCATTCAATTGGGATTATATGCACAAATTCAGCAAACTAGGCATTATTCAACTGCTTCTTCTAGGAGGCGTAGGGTTTATATTCCTTCCCAAAATCCCTGCATTATACAAAAAAATAGCCCTTCTCTTGTGTTCTGTGTTAGTAGGCGTATTATTCGCCGTATTTGGTCAGATTTACCAAACGGGAGCCAATGCTTATGATTTCTTTCTAGCTTGGACAATTTTGGTCAGTCTTTGGGTGTTCAGCTCCTCATTTAGCCCAACATGGATTTTATATTTTGCATTAATTAACATCAGCATTTTCCTTTTCCGTGATCAGGTAATGCGAGATTGGAATCTTCCTTCAGTATTGAGCTTATTATTTTTAATTAATATTTTACCTGTATTTATTTGTATCTATTTAAATGATTTTAAAAAGAGCTCAAAAATCCCCCTTTATTTTATACAAATACTCAGTTTAGCTGCATTTTCTTTTTCAACATTTGGAATAGCCTATGGGATTTTTGTCTTTGAGAATAATGGCCTTAGCTTTTTGATAGGCTCAGCGATTATCATTTACTCCCTCTTATTTTGGTATGGTTTTAAATTTAAGCGAAGCTTCTTTTTAGCACTTGTTCCTTTTAGCCTAATCGTCATAGGAAGTAATTTATTATTTAAAATTTCAGATGAATGGTCTATGTTATTACTAATTACAGCTTTTATCAGCATTAGCACCATTCTCCTCATTCGTTTTATTTCAAAATTTATTAAAAACACTCATGAACAATCCATATAACTTCAGCCCCATTTTAGAAGTTTTAGAAAAATCTAAAGTGGAGGATTTAAATTTAGATGTAGAAAATTTTAAAGCGGAATATTCTTTAAAACAACATGATCAACCATTTATCATCAAATTTATTTCCATATTAGGCGGTATTCTTGCCAGCTTATCTTTTTTCGTGTTTGTCTATTTATTTGATTTATTGGATAGCTCTATTCATTTATTAAGTATAGGTGTATTTGCCATTATTCTGACCATTTGGCTTAATTACAAATCTGAAAAAATAGTATTGAGTAGTTTCTCCGTTAGCTGTTATATCATTGGATTTTATTTTTTGAACACCGGCTTAAATACGATCGGACTTCCATATAATAGCTCGCAAATAATCATTATGGTTATTTGCCTTGTTGTTCTAATTTACTCGCAAGGTTTTTTGTTAACTTTTCTTTCGGCTATATTTTTTAATTTATCTTTTCAGTTATTTTACGAGTATTTCTACTCTGGTCCTGGAAATATTCATTTGGGGGAGAATGCAGCACGAATTCATTTCATCATATACACCTTTCACTATATAATTTTACTTGCCCTTATTCTATTCACTTATGGAAAAGAAGCCAAATTGTTAAGCTATAATACTTTTTCAAATAGAATTTTATACCCCATTAGGTTAGCAATGGTCGTTTTTTACATATTCCTCTTGTATAATTATAAAGAAAGATCACTTTTGGGTGAAGGCTTCCCATTTCAAATCCTATTAAGTATTGTTCAATGGGGTGCTATTCTTTATATAACAAACAATATAATTGAGGAATTCAAATTCTTTACAGGAACCAAAAAATGGTTATTTATTGTTTTATTAGGATTAGGTTTAGCATGTAGTGTATATGCTCCTGGCATTACTGGAGGTATTTTATTGATGCTATTAGGGTATAAATATTCCGATAAAACTACGCTGATAATGAGTATTGTTGTCTTCCTGTTTTTCCTCGGTAAATATTATTACGACCTGGACTTAACTTTATTAGCCAAATCCATCATGCTGTTCTGTTCTGGCATATTGTTTTTTATCATTCAGCATTTTTTAACCCCTAAAAAGATTGAAAATGAAAAAATCTAGTTTAATTATCATCGGAATAAATCTCATTATCCTACTTACCTATTTCAACTATTCTGTATTCAAAAAAGAAGAAATTCTTAAGCATGGACAAACCATTTACTTAAAACTCGCACCAGTAGATCCAAGATCCTTAATGCAGGGTGACTTTATGGATTTAAGGTATGAATTAAGCAATGATATCGTTGTCGATAGTTTATCCAGTAGAGGATATTGTGTGGTTAAAATGAATGCGGAAGGAATTGCACAGTTGGTTCGCTTCCAGAAGGAAAAATTACCATTGAAGAATGAGGAACATTTAATCGCCTACACTCGACCTGATAAATTTCGCTTAAATATTGGCGCTGAATCATACTTCTTTCAAGAAGGTAAGGCAGATCACTTTGCTGAAGCAGCATTTGGTGGAATAAAAATAGATCAGCATGGCAATAGTCTTTTGATCGGATTATATGATAAAAAGCTTAATAAATTATAAAGCATATTCAACAAAGGGCATAAAAAAAGCTGTTTTCTTGTAAAACAGCTTTTTTTATATTATCCTTTAATTAGAAAGGTAAATCGTCATCATCAGCTGATGATGCAGAAATATCAACTGGAGGCATATCTGCAAAGCCAGGAGTTGGAGCTGCAGCAGCCGTATTTGCTAATTTAGTCACTCGCCATGCTACTAACGAATTGAAATAAGTAGTCAAACCATCTTTATTGGTCCAAGGGCGTCCACGAAGATTAAATGACACTTCGATATCATCGCCAATGGCAAGGTTGTCAAATATATTTACACGGTCTTGTGTAGACTCAAAACGAATATATTCTACGAATTGTGGATTTTCTGCATAGGCAACAATTAAATCTCTCTTTTTGAAAGACTCCGTTACTTGTTGAGTTGCACCTACTTCATGTACTTTTCCTCTAATTTCCATATCTTAACTATTAAAGCGTAAAATTAAACATTTTTTGCTAAGAGATTAAGTAACTTTGCAGAAATATGGCAGAAGTTTTCAACAAACAAAGCAAGGTAATCATCACCTGCAATAGACGCTTGTCTCCTTTTCTTGAACAAGAAGTTCGCGAATTAGGATATGAAATAAAACGTAGCTTCAATACTGGAGTAGAATTGTATGCATCTGTAAATGAATGCATCAAGTTAAATCTAAACCTTCGAACCGCTAGTCAGGTTTTATATGAACTCAAATCCTTTAAAGCTAGTAATGCAAACGATCTTTATAAACAATTATTAGGTATAGCTTGGGAAGATTTAATTGCCATTGATGGTTATTTTACGGTAACATCCAATGTGCATAATGAAACTATTACGACCCCACTCTTTGCGAATGTAAAGGTTAAAGATGCGATTGTAGATCGCATCAAAGAAAGGAAAGGCTTAAGACCAAACTCAGGTCCTGACTTAAACCGTGCAGTTATTCATTTGCATTGGATGGATGAACGTGCGGAAATTTTTCTTGATACCTCTGGTGAAACATTAGCAAAACATGGTTATCGCAAGCATCCCGGAAAAGCACCAATGTTAGAGGCATTAGCGACTTCCACTATTATGGCTACGCAATGGGACGGAAAATCTCCATTTGTGAATCCCATGTGTGGGTCTGGTACATTAGCGATTGAAGCTGCATTAATGGCGCAAAATCGTAAACCAGGATTACAACGTATGAATTATTCGTTCATGCATTTCATTGGCTATGATGAGGAAGCTTTCTTTAATGAACGTAGAATTTTAAAAGATATCACGGATAAAACAAATTTACCAGCAATCATAGCTTCTGATATTTCGGAAGATGCTATCGAGATCGCGAAACTGAACGCTAGAACGGCTGGAGTAGAGCACTTAATAGAATTTGAAGTTGCTGATTTTGCAAAAACAACGATTCCTGAAGAACCAGGAGTTATAATGTTTAACCCAGAATATGGTGAACGCCTAGGGGTACATAGCAAATTAGAAATGACTTATGCCAGAATTGGTGATTTCCTGAAGACCGATTGTAAAGGTTATCGAGGATATATATTTACTGGAAATCCTGAATTAGCGAAAAAAATAGGCTTAAGAGCTTCTAGAAGATTTGAATTTTTCAATGGTAAATTAGATTGTAGATTATTACAATATGAATTATATGAAGGATCTAAAGATAAATAAGCAAGAAATTATTGATAAAACAGCAGCATTCGTTCAAGACCAGTTGAAAGATGCGGAATCTGGTCATGATTGGTGGCATATCGTCAGAGTATGGAACAATTGCAAGTTAATTCTGAAAACAGAAGATGCAGATCCTTTAGTCTGTGAATTAACGGCCCTACTCCACGATATCGCTGATAGTAAATTTCATGATGGTGATGAAGAAATTGGTCCAAGGATAGCTGGTGAATTCTTAACTAGCCTGAATGTGGATCAAAACACCATCCTTCATGTACAACAAATCATCCGAAACATGTCCTATAAAGCTTCTTTAGGACAATTGGATTTTCATTCCAAAGAATTAGCTATTGTTCAGGATGCAGATCGTTTAGATGCTATTGGTGCTATAGGCATTGCTCGTGCTTTTAATTATGGTGGATTTAAAAACAGAGAGATCTATAATCCAAACATTCCTCCGGCATTAAATCAGGATAAGGAAACCTACAAAAACAGCGTTGCACCAACCATCAATCACTTTTACGAGAAACTGTTATTATTAACAGACAAAATGAATACAAGTTCTGCGAAAGCGATTGCTACCGAAAGGCATCGTTATATGGAGGATTTTCTGCAACAATTTTATGCCGAATGGCAAGGCGAGAGGTAAGTTTAATAATTTGTTAATATAAATTGGGTAACTTCGTTAAAGTTGTATAAAAAGTATGCTTCGAAGATATACCTTAACCTTAAACCTTATCCTCGTTCTTTGTACGTGGATAAATTTACCAAGTGCACATGCACAAGATGCTGATTCCTTACAAATCGTCACCAATAAATGGAATAAAAAGACTATCCGTAAAGGTGTCGTATGGAATCAAGGGCATTTTGATAATTTATTTAATGCTGTACAAGAAATAAATTGGGTAGAGATTGATCTCAAAAAAAACAAAAAGAAAGTCTTTATTGCAGCAGACGCTAAACAACTAAAAACAACCGCCACCTTTGCTGCTGAAAATGATGCTCTTGTTGCCATTAATGGTGGTTTTTTTGATATGAAAAATGGAGGTTCTGTTGATTTTATTAAAGTAGGTGGTACGGTAATAAATGAAACTAACGCGCCTTCCTCAAGAGCCAATGCCGTATTCAGCATTCAGAAAAACAAAGTACAAATTTCCTCTGCAAATAAAGAGAATACTGAAAACTCTCCAGCTCATGATGTGATGCTTTCTGGACCACTATTGCTAAGTGAAGGCAAACGTATCCCATTGAGTTCAAACCCTTTCAATAGCAATAGACACCCGAGAACAGCACTTGGAATCACAAAAAACAATAAGCTAATCTTAATTGTCGTTGATGGCAGAAATAGCCTAGCGAATGGCATGTCATTGGATGAACTGGCAAAAGTTCTCCATTGGATAGGTGCCCAAGAGGCCATGAACCTAGATGGCGGGGGAAGCAGCACCTTATATATTAAGGGTGAAAGTGCTAATGATATTGTCAATTACCCATCTGATAATAAAAAGTTCGATCATGAAGGACAACGAAAAGTTGCCAACATTATTTATCTTAAATAAACCTTTCAAAAAAATAAAAATGAAAAATTTAATTCTAATTACTTTGATGACCATTGCACTTCACTCTGCCTCTATGGCGCAAACATCTATCATTGCGCACCGTGGTTCTTGGAAGCAATCGAATAATCCACAAAACTCCATAGCTTCATTCAAAGAAGCAATTTCTCAAAAAGTTTATGGCAGTGAATTCGATGTACATTTAACCAAAGACAATATTTTAGTATTAAACCATGACCATGATTTTAATGGGTTAGATGTTGAAAAATCCACCTATCAAGAACTGCTAGCAAAGAAATTACCCAATGGAGAATCCATCCCTACAGCGGAAGAATTCATCAAAGAAGGTCTAAAACAAAAACACACTAAAATGGTTTTTGAACTAAAAACCAGCAGAATAAGTAAAGAAAGAACATTAGAAGCTGTCAAGCAATCGATAGAATTAGTGAAAAAATTGAAAGCAGAAAAAATGGTAGAATACATCGCTTTTGATTGGGACGCTTGTTTAAAATTCAGAGAATTAGATAAAAAAGCGAAAGTCTTCTATTTAACAGGCGACAAAACCCCTGCGGAAATTAAAACAGCTAAATTAACAGGTCCAGACTATCATTTTACGATTTTCAAGAAAAACCCTACTTGGATTAAAGAATGTAAAGACTTAAAATTAAAAACCAATGTTTGGACGGTAAACAGTGAAGAAGACATGAAGTTTTTTATCCATGAAAAAGTAGACTACATTACGACCGACGAAACCGAGTTATTGACTAAAGTATTAAATAAGTAACATGAAAAAACTAATCCTGAGTTTGGTATTATTAGGTTTGACCAGCATTTCCTTTGCTCAAAAAAAATTAACTGTCGCTACCTTCAATATCCGGATGAAAACGCAGGCCGATGAAGGCAACTTATGGGATGACCGTAAGAAAGCTGTAACAGATTTAATTCGTTTTCACGAATTTGATATTTTTGGTGTACAGGAAGCTTTTAAGGTCCAATTAGATGACATGAGTGCCAATCTTCCAGATTACCAATACATCGGCGTTGGGCGTGATGATGGCGCACAAAAAGGCGAATATTCAGCGATTTATTTTAACAGCAAACGGTTTAAAATGTTAGAAAACGGTACCTTTTGGTTATCTGCTACAGATACTGAAAAACCCAATAAGGGATGGGATGCCGCATTACCTAGAATTTGTACTTGGGGTATATTTAAAGACCAACACAGTGGGAAAAAATTCATATTAATGAATACGCACTTTGACCATATAGGAAAAGAAGCCCGCAAAGAAAGCGCAAAACTCATTTTATCCAAGGCCAAAGAGCTCGCTAAAAATCTTCCTCTTATCCTGACCGGAGATTTCAATATAGACGAAAAGAATGAAGCTTATTTTACCTTAGCAAACAGTGGTATAGTAAAAGACAGCTATGATTTGGCGAAGATCGTCTATGAGCCAAACTCCTCATTTAATAGCTGGGGAAAATCCATCGCTCCAAAAGGCAGAATTGATCATATTTTCATCACTAAACCATTTACAGTTCATAAGTTTGGTATTCTTACCGATACCTATATGGGAAAATTTCCATCGGATCACTTTCCAGTAGTTGCTGAATTGGAATGGTAAATAAGACTGTTAAATATTACTGTCATTAAAAAATCTAAGGAGCATAAGCTCCTTAGATTTTTTAATTAAACAGCTTTTACTGCTAAGCCTACTCTTTCCAGATTTATATTACGCTCATTTATGAAGAAAACCATTACCTATCTTATTCTATTTTTCATTCATTCCTCCCTTATCGCTCAAGAAAAACTGATCGTTGGAACATTTAATATTCCTGTACGTGCAGCAGCTGGTTATTTGTGGGAAGACAGAAAACAACCCATCATAGACTTTTTAAAGTATTATGAATGGGAAATTTTTGGTGTACAAGAAGCACAATATCAGCAGTTAGTAGACATCTCCACCTTAGTCCCCAACTTTTCCTTCGTTGGTGTCAGCCGAGATGATGGAAGTAAACAAGGTGAACATTCTGCCATCGTTTATAATCAACAATTATTTACGCTCCAACAGAGTGGTACGTTTTGGTTATCCGGCACCGATCAAGAACATGCCAATAAAGGATGGGATGCTGCCTATCCAAGAATCTGTACCTGGGGAATATTTAAAGATTTAAGAAAAGGAAAAACCTTCTTATTCATGAATACTCACCTGGACCATCTAGGAGAAGTATCGCGAATGGAAAGTGTTAAATTGATCCTAGCCAAAGCCAAAGAAATTGGGAAGAACTTGCCGATCATATTAACCGGAGATTTCAATTTCGATGATCAATCCAATGCTTACAACTACTTGAAGCAAAACGCTATGCTCAAAGACAGTTACCAACTCGCAAAAATAGTTTATGAACCAAATTCAACATTTCAAGGATGGGGAAAATCTTTCAAAGAAAAAAGCCGAATTGACCATATCTTTCTGAGCAAGCATTTTCGAGTACAAAAGTATGGGATATTAACCAGCACTCATATGGGCGATTATTTATCCGATCATTTCCCTGTCATGGCAGAAATAAATTGGTAATATCTGAAGGATATAGTTTTTAGACTCACATAAATATTTAATTTTGTTAAAATTACACGCCATGAAATATATTACTTTAATGAGTATTGCTGGGCTTGCCAGCCTGTTAAGTAGCTGCGACACCCTCCACCAAGCTGGCATCTCCTTACCTAACTCAGGTACTGGAAGTAGCACAGGAAATACAAGTACGGGCTCTATTTCTCAGGCAGAAGCAACCTCAGGCATTAAACAAGCCTTGAACAATGGTTTACAACAAAGTATTCAAACATTATCTACGAAAGATGGATTTTTAGGTGACGCTGTTGTAAAGATCATGATGCCCCAGGAGGCACAAAAAGTTGAGTCAGCTTTACGTGCTGTAGGCATGGGTAAGCTGTGCGATCAATTTATTACAAGTATGAATAGAGCTGCTGAATCTGCAGTCAAAGAAGCTTCAACAGTTTTTGTTAATTCACTAACAAAAATGACAGTTACCGATGCGTTTAATATTTTATTAAGTGGACAACAAGATGCGGCAACCACATTTTTCAAAAGAACCACATCCCAAGAACTATCCAGCAAATTTAATCCTATCATTCAATCTGCAATGGGTAGAAACAATGTGACTACCTATTGGAGTCAATTAACATTAGCCTACAATAAATTACCCCTAGGTAAAAAAATTGAAACTGACTTAACAGCCTATGTTACGCAAAAAGCCATTGATGGATTATTCGTAAAAGTCGCTGATCAAGAAATAAAAATCCGCCAAAATCTTGCAGGATCCCGTAATTCCGGCATTCTACAAAAGGTTTTCGGATGGGCAGATAAGCAATAATATCACCTGCAGAAATTATTATTCAAAAGGCTGAGTAAATGATATTACTCAGCCTTTTTTTAACTAATCTTTAATATAATTAGTAGTTTTGTACCTATGGAAATTAATGAAATTAAGGACTTTCAAGTTGCTGAAAATTTTATCCGATATGTACAAATCGACACACAATCTGATGCATCCTCCGATACAGTACCTTCGACCGCTAAGCAAAAAGACCTCAGTCGAATTCTAGTCCAAGAGTTGATTGCTATGGGTATTACAGATGCACATCTAGATGATTTGGGTTATGTATACGCTACAATCCCCGCTAATACCGATAAAGAAGTCCCTGTCATCTGTTTTTGCTCCCATGTAGACACGTCACCAGATAGCTCAGGAACCTTTGTAAAACCTATTGTCCATAACAATTATCAAGGGGAAGACCTCGTATTACCAGACGATCCGAATATCATCATTAAAATGGCTGAACATCCTGACCTTAAGGAGCAGTTCGGCAATGATGTCATTACAGCAAGTGGAAAAACCTTATTAGGAGCAGATGATAAAGCAGGAATTGCCGAAATTATGGATGCTGCACGACTATTAATGAGCAAGCCAGAAATAAAACACGGAACTATAAAAATCCTGTTCACCCCAGATGAAGAAATAGGACGAGGAGTAGACCATGTAGATCTCGATAAACTTGCTGCGCACTATGCTTATACCATGGATGGTGAACGTGCTGGAACCTTAGAAGATGAAACCTTTTCGGCAGATGGAGTACATATCCATATCGACGGAGTATCCATACATCCAGGATATGCTAAAAATAAAATGGTAAATGCATTGAAATTAGCCAGTACTATCATAGCGCAATTACCCAAGGATAGACTATCTCCAGAAACTACTTCCGGTAAACAAGGATTTATACATCCTACCCATATTCAAGGGACAGTAGAAGAAGCAGAAATCGGATTTATTATTCGTGATCATGACACAAAGCAACTTGCAGTACATGAACAAGAGCTAGAACTTATTGTAAAAAACGTATTGAATCAATTTCCTGCGGCAACTTACACGTTTAAAGTAAGTGAACAATATCGTAATATGAAAGAGATTCTAGATCAACATCCAAGAGTGGTTGATATTGCCCTTATGGGGATAGAACGCGCTGGAATGAAAGCAGAAAAGAGAAGTATACGCGGTGGTACCGATGGTTCTAGGCTATCCTTTATGGGATTACCTTGTCCTAATATATTTGCTGGAGGGCATGCGTTCCACGGTAAACAAGAATGGGTTTCCATTCAAGATATGCAAAAAGCCGTCTTGACGATTTTACACATCTCGGCTTTGTGGGAAGAAATTTCTTAAAATAAATGCCTTTAAATCAATAACATTAAAATTTAACAAAATCATATGTCTCAGAACGAAGTATTAAATGCCATAACATACCGTAGATCCATTTTTCAAGCCAACTACAATGAGCAAGAAATAAGTAAGGAAAATCTACTGACTATTTTAGAAGCCGCAAATGCTGCTCCTACGCACAAGAGAACTCAACCTTGGCGATTTGTAATCTTTAGAAATGATGGCCTTGTTCGTTTAGGAAACGAATTAGGAAGGATTTATAAAGAAGTGACGCCTGCCGAAAAATATACGGAACTTAATGAACAGAACATGGTCAAAAAAGCAACCATGTCTAAAGCAGCCATGGCAATTATTGTCAACTATACAGGAGAACTACCTGAATGGGAAGAATTGGCAGCTACAGCTTGTGCAGTTCAAAACATGTGGTTAGCCGCTTATTCATTGAAAATTGGAGCATATTGGGCAACCCCAGGTTTAATCAATCATTTAGGGTCTTTCTTAGGTTTAGCAGAAAATCAAAAATGTATTGGCTTATTTTATTTAGGTCATCATAGCTCCGAAGATCGTGAACCTGTTCGTTCTCCTATTGCAGAAAAAATCCGTTGGGAAGAATAATTATTCAAAATATATACTGAAAAAAGCAGCCAAAAGCTGCTTTTTTTATTCCTTTATCTTCGATGTTACTTCCCTACTTCGATGCTAATATGAAGTGACTCTCCTTGCCATCTTACTTTTTGTGCTACAAACTGAGAAACTATTTCACCCAATTTTTTATCGGAGCTCTGTAAAATCTGAATATCCTTAGCCACCGTATTCTCTATACGAAAAGACAAATCGACTATTCCTGTTTGTCTTACATCCCGTAATTCCGAATTCAACTCTTCATTAAATTGTTCCCATCCACCCATAGGGTTTGCAAGCGTACTGGATTTAACTTCTGTTCGTATCCGCAAATGTTCCTCCATCAATATCACTTCTGTATTCTTATCCGTCGTGCGCAAATTAAAATAGTTAAATAAGATGAGCGAGCAGGCAACTAAGAACAATACCGCCGCTGCCATAGCCACAGTAAGACGTTGCCAACTGTAAAATCGCTGTTTCTTTTCCTGTTCTTTATGCTGAAGCTTCGTTGCCAAACGCTGTTGAAGCAAGCTTAATTTATTCGTATCGACACCATTTTGCATGCGGTAACCATCAATAGCATCTTGTAAAAATGGATCGTTTAACGCTTCACGTTCCATGTCATACATTTCCTCCTTGGTCATTAAACCCATGACATAATTATGAATCCTCGATAATTGATAATTATTTTCCATTACTTTTTCTCCATGCAAATTTTAAGATTACGTCTGCCATTTTGAATATAGCTTTTCACTTTTGCCAATTCAAAACCAGTAAGCTCTGCAATATCTTTATAACATTTCTGTTCCAAATAAAACATGCGAACACAATGCCCTTGTTCTTCACTTAAAGCAGACATACAAGTAGCGAGTTTCTCAAAATCTTGTTCTTTCCAATTGTGTTCTTGATCTTCCTGAGGCTGATATTCCAATTCCACTAAATGATCTTCAATGGCTACATTCCGCACATTCTTTTTCTTCCGCAAGGCCATCAAACAATAATTTCGCGTATAAATATAAAGCCAACTTTTAAAGTTTTCGACTTCATGTATGCGTAATTTGCTGATTAACTCATCAAAAATCTGCATCACCGCATCTTGGCTCTCCTCTGTATTTTGCAAATATTTGTAGCATACCCCATACATTAAAGACATATATGGCGCATACAATTTACCCAAAGTATCTAAGTTCCCCGTCTGCTTATAATAATGAAGTAAATCCTTTTCGTCCATATATATTACTCTTCCTTATAAAGATGTATTTCGTACCCGTATTCCATAAATTTCAACCAATGAAATCCGTAAAAAATTATAACCATCCTTCAACTAAGGCTTTTTTTACCACTTCGGTCATATTATTACAAGACAATTTCTTAAGTATATTTTTTCGATGTGTCCTTACAGTGTGTTCACTTATAAACAATTTATCCGCGATTAGTTTACTATCCAAACCTTCAGCAATTAGTTCTAAAACCCGCAATTCACCTTTAGAGATTGTTAAATTGGAACAATCTGAATAATCCTGCTTGTCAAATAAAGAAATCTTTTTAGGATGGTTGATTTCACTCGAATCGATAATATAATGTGTGTATTGTCGATTAAACTGCATATCACTGATATCGGAGTAAATATTTAACATATAAATAGGTTCCATATTTTCATTAAACAATACTGGAATACTTTGGGCCAAGACAAATAAAGTCCTTCCATCTTTGCATTTCATTTCTAAAGTTCTATTAACCTTGATGTATGGCCTTTTTTCTGCAGGTTGATCGTACAAGTATTTAAAATATTTAGTCCCTCCCCGGGTAGCCCGTATCGTATCCCTAAGATGATGTATTTCTAACATCAAGCGATAGCCTTTTTTAATGACCTCCTCTTTGGAATAGCCCGTAAATTGTTCGATTGGACCACCTGCATCAATTATACGCAAGGTACTTATATCTGCCAAAGAATAAAAGTAAGTATCAAAAGCATGAAAAATTCTAAGATTATAATTGAGATCAAAATCTTTCTTTCGATGCAAGGTATCCGAATTCCCTAAAGAACGTTGAGAATATCGACTAAATTCTTGAAATGACTCTGATATTTTACGAAAAAGAAAATGATCTAATTTCATGTAGTTTTGAAGAAATGGAGTTGATGTATTGAGTACAATGCACTAAAACTATTAGGGCTCATCCGCATAATATAAATGATACTTTAATCCCATACCATTTAATTTCATATGCTCATACACTTCTTTATGCTCCTTAGAGGCATTCAAAGCATTTTCTTCCACTTCAAAAGAATCTGTAATCGCGATAATTTCCCAATTTTCCTTTGAAACATAATAGGTAGCCAGCTGATGTGCCCCATCTTCATCTTTAAAATCAATGAGTACAGTCACATATGCTCCTTCTACATCCGAATAATATACATTATCCTTTTGCGGTTTACAATGAATTTGAAAATAAAACATAAAAGATTCGATTATCTTTAAAAATTGGTTAAATCAGTTAGTACAAGACCAGCAGACGATATAAATATAATCAAACTATGTAATATCTTTCATTAATTGTTAAATATATTTAGTCATAACAAAACCCTATAGGGATAGCTATCAGCACAATACATTAACTTTCGCTAGTCGACTTATTGCCAAAAACGATATCGCTCAGCAGATATTCGAAGCCTTGATCAAAAAATCTGATCAATAATACCTAAAAATAGGTATGCTTAACATTAATTATTAAACAGCGCCATCGCGATTATCAAGGTAACGATAATGTTAAAAGTTTGTGCAATTAAGAACGCATACAATGGCTTCTTATTATTCTGAGCAAATAAGTCTTTAAAATTAGTTTCCAAACCTATTGAAACAAACGCTAATACAAACCAAAGTCCTTGAATATTTTTGAGACTATCTTTAATAGCAAGATTCGTTTGTTCAGGAATAACAAATGAAAACAACAAAGAAACCAGCACAAATCCAACGACAAATTTTGGAAACCTTTCCCAAATAAGTTTCAAACTAGGCTTGTCTTTTTTTATTTCATCATCCACAGATTTCGAATACGTCCAGTAAATACTAATAAAAAAAGCAGCAATACCTAAAAGTACATTTTGCGAAAACTTCACAATGGTACTTATTTTCAAAGCTTCCTCCCCAACTAAAGACCCAGAAGCCACAACGGCTCCTGTAGTATCGATACTTCCCCCTAACCACGCTCCTGTTACTGCTTGTGACAAGTTTAACCATTCTGCCAAATATGGCATAAAAATCATCATGGGTATTGCGGTGATTAAAACCAATGAAATGACGTAAGATAACTTTTTGGTGTCACCTTTTATGGCGCCAGAGGTAGCTATAGCTGCAGATACCCCGCATATGGATACGGCACTAGAGAGCATCAAGGACATCTCTTTATCTATTTTTAGTTTTCTACAGACCCAGTACGAAAAATACCATACCGATACCACCACCAAAAGGGCCTGGATTAACCCTAAAGATCCCGCTTTTAATATATCACCGAATATGACCGAACTTCCTAATAATACCAATCCGACCTTGACATACAGTTCCGTACTTAAAGTTTGCTTAAACCAATCTGGTAATGTAAAAAAATTACTAATTAGCAGACCCAATCCAAGACTAAAAATGACGGCCTCTAAATTATATTCCTTAACCCAACTATTCCCTGCAAATAACATTGCTACAACTGCAAGCAGATAGATAATGGGAAAAACAATCAATAAAAATTTTAATGGTTTTTTAAGAAGCAAGGCTCCTAAAATAGCAACTGCATAGACCAGAACAAACTGTTTTACTAGGATGAGCAAATTTGATCCGGCAAAAACTTTCGAAAATAACTCCGACGAATCTGACCAACTAAAACTAGGTTTTGGAAGAACCAAACCACCTATAGCTAACAAGATGATTAAAAAACCTAAAATAACGACTACCCAGTCTTCTGAAATTTCGAATGGTTTACTTGATTTCATTGATTTACTTTGATCTATTAATTATTTCCCCAATGGCTTGGTCAATATAGGGAAATTTAAATTTAAAGCCATTTTCGATAGTTAATTTTGTTGTTACAGGGACACTATCCAATAATAATCCAGCATCAACACCTTGAAAGAAAGCTCCCATTTCAGCTAATAATTTTGGAACTGGAAGCCCCAATTTTCTTCCCACTTCATTTCTGAGTTGAGCCATAAATTCAGCATTGCTTATTGGGTTTGGACTACAGGCATGGAAAAGGTTATTTTCAGTTCCATTTTCCATTATCCAAGCGACCATCGCTACAAAATCTTCTTCATGAATCCAGGAAACCAACTGCTTTCCATTGCCTACATGCCCCCCTAAACCCCATTTCGCTAATGGAATCAAGGGTATAAGCATGCCGAAATTTAAAGACAATACGGGACTTATTCGTAAGATAATTTTTCTTGTCTGTACCAAGTCGATAGCGTTAAATGCAGCCTCCCATTCTTGCACAAGTGCTGCTAAAAACCCCTGTCCTGTTGCAGTACTCTGTTCATCATTGATTTCAACTAGTCGTTGAAACAAAGAAACACCAGAAGCATTTATCCATAATTTAGGAGGATTAATCAATCCATTGATCGCTTTTCCTAACAGCAAGGTGGGGCCAATTCTAGAATCTCTTAATAATTTTCGGTTCGCAGAGCTAAATCGTCGATTAATAGATACACCACTTAAGTTGATTAATACATCGGCATCTTCTAGTGCTTTTGTCCAATCGCCAAGCTGCTCCCCATCCCAAGGAACATACTGCAATCCCGCTTGTGAAGTTTCTTGGATCGCTCGACTTAAGATGTACACATCATGCCCTTGATTTACAAAGTAGTTACTTAATAATTTCCCTAAATTCCCAGAACCTCCGGCAATAATGATTTTCGACATGTTAATCTTTTAAATAGATGTTAAAATGATCTTTTAAAGCCACTTTTGCGGCGAAGTACCCACACAAACCATGTACTCCCCCTCCTGGCGGAGTAGAAGAAGATCCAATATAAATATTGGGATTTGAAGTTCGATAAGGTACAATCCTTTTGCTTGGCCGAGTGAACAACTGCGAAAGATGCATTGATCCTCCACTGATATCTCCTGCTCGGTAGTTGGGGTTATAGGCTTGGAGTTGCAGCGTATTCATGGTCGACTTTCCTAAAATGGAATCTTTAAAACCTGGTGCAAATCGTTCCATTTGATTTTCTATTCTACTTGTAAAATCAACAGTCGAACCCAAAGGAACATGACAATAAGCCCATCCAATATGTTTTCCTGCTGGGGATCTACTGGCATCAAATTGACTAGGTTGCGAATAAAGTACAAAAGGTTCATCGCCTATATTACCTTGATTTGTAGCGTTCTCATAATTGGCAATCGCCCGATATCCCCTACCTATATGAACTGTTGCTGCTTGTCGACAACGCTCATCCTTAAATGCTGCAGGTGATGATAATGCCCAATCCACTTTAAATATCCCCATACTTTGTTTGAACTTGCTTAATTCTTTTTGATAAGAAGCCGACCATTTCAGTCCTTTTAGCTCCAACATTTGTTGAGGAATCAGGTCCAACACTAAGACCTTATGCGCTGGAAGTGCACGAATATCTTCTACCCAATAATTCAGTTGGATCTCTCCATTAATTGACTGGTAGTATCCTGCTAAGGCCTGGGCAATAGCTTTTGATCCACCTATAGGTATTGGCCAACCCTGATCATGGCCTGCAGTAGCCAATATCAAGCCAGCGGCTGCACTACTGAGTTGATCAAAGGGTTGAACCCCATGTGCTACCAAACCAGCCCATAAGGCTTTAGCTTTTTCCGTCTTGAATACATGACTCAACTTTTCGGCAGACTGAAGCGCTTTAATTCCAAACTTAGCCATTAACCAAGGATTCTTAGGTATTCTTAATGGCCCTAAAATATCATTGGATAAGGTTTTCCAATTTAATAAATAGGGATTGATTAGATCCAGGTAGCGAGGCCCATCGATTCCTAATTCTGCCTCCATGTCGGCAATATTTCGATGCAATATTGCAGCTGGTCCATCTTCCATTGGATGTGCCAGCTCAAAGGGAGCATTCGTAAAAGTTAAGCCAAATTTTTCAAGTGAAAGTTTTTTAAAAAAAGAGGATATAAAAAACAAGGGATGAATAGCTGAGCATACATCATGTTGATAGCCTGGCAAAGTAAGCTCTTCCGTTCGCATCCCTCCTCCTACGGAGTTAGCCCCCTCTATGATCAATGTACTTAAACCTTGCTGTTGGAGGGTAATCGCAGCGGCTAATCCATTTGGGCCTGAACCAATGATAATGGCATCGTAGCTTTTCATCCAAGTACTCGTTTTATATACAAATTCTCAATTTACAAAATAAAAGAGGTAAATACCTATGTAGCATCTGCTAAAGATAAAAAAAAATGCCTCGCATTGCGAGGCACATTTTTCATAATCAACATGATACTTAAAAACAGTATTTATTTTCTTCAATCAGCTTTTTAGCAATACGCTGACGAGCATCCTTCACATTAAAAGGCTGCGCCTTGGTAAATCTACGTAAGCCTACCAACATCATATTCAGTTCATCACCCTCAGCGAATGAATACAACGCTTCCTTGCCTGCGACATTTACTTTATCAATAGCGCCATATAAATATACCTTAGCCATATCAGTAGCATAATCAGCATGAGCACCTGGTTGCGTTTGTTGTAACTTTTCCGCTCTCAATAAAACCGATTCAGCCACATACACGTAACCAATAATATCAGCAATATTCATCAGGATTTCTTGTTCCTTAGCCAACGACATCATTAATTTTTGCACTGCAGCTCCAGCTATCATCAATCCTGCCTTTTTCAAATTTGCCACAATTTTCTTTTCTGCAGCAAATGCGCGGTCATCCTCTTCACCGAAATCCGGAATAGCCATTAATTCAGATACCACAGCCTGGGCTGGCCCCATCAAATCCAATTCACCTTTCATCGCACGTTTTAATAACATATCCACGACTAATAGTCGATTAACTTCATTGGTCCCTTCAAAAATACGATTGATACGTGAATCGCGATAGGCTCTTTCCATAGGGGCTTCTGCAGAATAACCCATACCTCCATAGATTTGCACTCCTTCATCTACCACATAATCTAACATTTCAGAACACCATACTTTGATAATCGCACATTCGATGGCAAACAATTCTACAGATTTTAATTTTGCTTTCGCTTCTTCCATCCCCCCAGCAATCAATGATTCATACGCATCATCGATATTCTGACCTGCTCTATACGCCGCAGATTCCGTAGCAAATAACCTTGTGGCCATTTCGGCCAACTTATATCGGATTGCTCCAAATTTCGAAATTGGTAGATTAAATTGCACACGCTCATTGGCATAATTAATTGCTGTCGAAGTGACAGACCTTGCGGAGCCAATTGTTGCTGCACCTAATTTTATCCGACCAATATTTAAAATATTAACCGCTATTTTAAATCCATTTTCACGCTCAGACAACATATTTTCGACAGGAACGAGACAATCGTTGAAAAATATCTGACGTGTCGAAGAACCCTTTATCCCGAGTTTATGCTCTTCAGGATTCATACTTATTCCACCAAAATCCTTCTCCACAATAAATGCAGTTAAATTCTTATCCTCTTCAATCTTTGCAAAAACAATAAAAACATCTGCAAATCCTCCATTGGTAATCCACATCTTTTGACCGTTCAGCAGGTAATGTTTTCCATCAGCGCTCAATTTTGCAGAAGTACGACCAGAATTAGCGTCAGATCCCGAATTAGGCTCTGTTAAACAATAGGCCGCCTTCCACTCGCCGGTTGCCAACTTTGGAATATATTTTTCTTTCTGGGCATCATTTCCATAATATAATATTGGCAAAGTACCAATTCCAGTATGTGCCGATAAGGCTACCGCAAAGGAAAATCCTCCTCCTACGGCATCTGCTACAAGCATAGACGTATTAAAGTTTTTACCAAATCCTCCGTATTGCTCCGGAATGGAAACACCCAACATACCCAGTTCACCCGACTTATCCATTAGCGTCTGCATCAATCCTTCTTCTTGCGCATCTATACGATCCAATTTATTCAACACCTCTGTATCTAAAAAATCAATACAGGTCTGACGGATCATTTTAGCTTCTTCATCAAATTCTTCTGGAATAAACACATCGGAGTAGGCTGTTTCGCGAATGACAAACTCTCCTCCTTTTATAGCTTTAGTCTTTAAATCTTCACTCATGATGGTATAATTTTTTCAGTTCAGAACCCTAAACTGTTTTCTTTAAAATTCAATTGTATTTCGTTCGTTACCTAGCACTTGCTGCTAGAAGCCATTTATAATAATTCAAATATTCCTGCCGCTCCTTGACCTGTACCTACACACATCGTCACCATGCCGTATTTTTTCCCACGACGTTTTAATTCATTTAACACTTGAACGGTCAGTTTTGCACCTGTACATCCGAGTGGATGACCTAAGGCAATGGCTCCACCATTCACATTCACTTTTTCTTCATCAAGCCCTAATTCTCGTATTACAGCTAAGGATTGCGAAGCAAATGCTTCATTCAATTCATATAAATCGATATCCTCCTTGCTTAATCCAGCCATCTCTAGGGCTTTAGGTATCGCGGCTATTGGACCAATTCCCATAATTCTTGGTGGAACTCCAGCCACCGCATAACTTCTCAACTTAGCAATAGGCGTAAGGTTCAGTTCTTTCATCTTTCTCTCTGAAACAACTAATACAAATGCGGCACCATCGGAAGTTTGCGATGAATTTCCGGCCGTCACACTTCCTTTAGCATCAAAAACAGGTCTTAAATTAGCTAATGCTTCAAGCGAGGTATCTGCTCTAGGCCCCTCATCGGTATCAACCACATATTCTCGGCTCGCTAATTTACCATCCTTCACATAATTTTCCTTTACTGTAATTGGAACAATACCATCTTTTAGATGACCGTTTTGCAATGCTGCAACAGCCTTTTGGTTGGATTTCAAAGCAAATGCATCTTGATCTTCACGAGACACCTTAAATTCTTGAGCCACTGCTTCCGCGGTTAATCCCATTCCCCAATACCAATCTGGATTTTCCTTTGCCACGACTGGGTTAGGAACAATCTTCCATCCTCCAAATGGCATACCCGACATCACTTCCACGCCCCCCGCAATGATCACATCCGCCATTCCTGCTTTTATTTTAGCGACTGCTGTGGCTATGGTATCCAGGCCAGAGGCACAATACCTATTCACCGTTACACCAGGTACTTTATCTGTACCTAATCCCATTAAGGAAATTAATCGACCTACATTTAAGCCTTGTTCCGCTTCTGGCATCGCATTTCCCACGATTACATCGTCTATTTCTTCTTTATTCAGATTAGGCACCGATGCCACCAAATGTTTGATGACCAAAGATGCTAAATCATCTGCACGCATAAACCGAAAACCACCCCGCGGTGCTTTTCCTACTGCTGTACGATATCCTGCTACAATGTATGCTTCCATCTTTTTATAGATTTGAGAGTTAAGATATGAGACTATCGAGCCTGCATACCTGCTACTTTTTTATTATAGATTTGAGATAGGAGTTAGGAGACATTAGAGTCTACATAGCTGCTACCTTTTTATTATAGGTATGAAATACTTATACCTGTATATCAATCCTTTTTTAACTTTTTTGTAAATCCATAGATCATTTTTTGAACTTCCTCAATTTGAGCTATAAGATATGCTGTCTGAATCGAATCAACCAAATTCAGATTTTTAGCTATCAAAATTTGGGTAAGAAGTTCGTATGAAGAGCCATTTGCAATATTAGAAGCAATGGATACTACCGATCGCTTAATTTGTGAGGATAATCCATACTTTTCTTCATAGGGAAAGTTGGAAACAGCTTGATATACAACTGTAGATAATTCTATCTGCTTTCTCCAAACTTTTATCTCCCTTAAATTATGCATAATATTAAATCCGAGTTAGAAACGAAACTCTCAAATCTTATGTCTATAGTCATTTATCTAATTACTAATTCCTCAAAGGTTTACCCTTGGTCAACATATGTTGAATTCGTTCCAATGTTTTACGTTCGGCACATAACTCTAAGAAGGCTTTACGTTCAAGATCCAATAAATATTGTTCCGAAACCTCGGTAGGAGCTGAAAGGTCACCGCCAGACATCACCCATCCTAATTTCTCTGAAATCTTTCGATCGTGTGCCGAGATATAATGCCCTGCTTCCATCGAAGATGCACCCACATACACAATTCCTAAGCCTTGGTTTCCAAGTACGCGAATATCCTTGCGAGGAACAGGCTGCACATACCCTGCATTTGCCAATGCTAAGGCTTTTGTCTTCGCATCTGCAAGAAGGCGAGCCCTATTCATGCTTATGGCATACTTACCAGTCTGCAAATAACCTAACTCAAATGCCTCTACTGCAGAAGTAGATACTTTTGCCTGACCTATGGTTAAGAACCGTTCTTTCAAGAAATTTTGATCAATCTGATCCGCTTTATAATCATCAGATGCACGGAGTGCAAATTCTTTCGAACCGCCGCCACCTGGAATTACACCAACACCAAATTCCACCAAGCCCATATAAGTTTCCGCATGTAACTGAACGAAATCCGCATGCATAGAAAATTCACAGCCTCCGCCTAAAGTCAGTTGGAATGGCGCAACAACAACAGGTATAGCCGAATATCGAATTCGCATAGCTGTATTTTGGAATAAACGAACAGCCAGATTTAACTCTTCGTAATCTTGTTCTACAGCCATCATAAAGATCATCCCAATATTTGCCCCTGCAGAAAAGTTTTTACCATCGTTAGAAATCACTAGCCCCTTATATTCTTTTTCTGCTAGATCAATCGCTTTGTTGATTCCTTGAATAACATCCGCTCCAATGGTATTCATTTTAGTATGGAATTCACAATTTATAATCCCATCCCCTAAATCGATGATGGACACCCCAGCGTTCTTCCAAATAGTTTTTTCATCGCGAATATGATCCAGCACAATCAATCCTTCACTTCCAGGAATTGCTTTGTAGCTTTTGCTTGCTAGGTCATAAAAATGGCGAACCCCATTTTCTACTTTATAAAAACGTTCACAACCCGCGGCTAGCATTTCATGTACCCAGGAGGCCACCTCACCCGTCTGTCCTGGTAACCTTTTCTCTTCTGCTTTTATTTTTGTTAGGGTCTCCCGAACACCCAAGGCATCCCATACTTCAAACGGCCCTATTTCCCAACCAAATCCAGCACGCATGGCATCATCAATACGGAAAAACTCATCTGTAATCTCAGGAACACGGTTTGAAACATATTCAAACAAAGGATAATGCATTGCTCGAAATAATACGCCAGCCTGATCGGTTCCTTGTTCATAGACTTTCATCCTTTTACGGATATCTTCCACCAGTTTGGTTGCCTCCAAGGTACTAGACTTAACCTTTCCTTGAGGACCAAATTCAAGTGTCTTTAAATTCAGCGATAATATTTCGGATCCTCCCTGATCATCCTTCACCTTTTGATAAAATCCTTTTTTCGTCTTTTCCCCTAGCCATTTATTTTCTATCATTTTACTGATAAAACTGGGCAGTTGAAATACCCCCTTTGCCTCATCGCTCGGTGCATTTTGCTCCAATCCTTTCGCCACATTTACTAAGGTATCTAAGCCGACTACATCCGCTGTACGGAAGGTGGCCGATTTAGGGTGTCCCATAGCAGGACCCGTGTATTTATCTACTTCCTCTACAGAAAGATTGAGTTTTTCTACTAAATGTGTTAATGCCAACATGGAATATACGCCAACACGATTTCCAATAAAAGCAGGGGTATCTTTACACAATACCACCGTCTTGCCTAGCATTTTATCTGCATAATCCATTAAAAATGTCAACACCTGCGCTTTGGTATGAGCTGTTGGAATAATTTCTAATAATTGGAGATACCGCGGAGGATTGAAAAAGTGTGTCCCACAAAAATGGGCTTTAAAATCTTCAGAACGTCCTTCGGTCATTAAATGAATTGGTATTCCAGATGTATTTGAGGTAATCAGTGTTCCTGCTTTGCGAAATTGTTCCACTCGCTCGAATACCGACTGCTTAATATCTAAACGCTCCACCACCACCTCAATGATCCAATCTACCTGAGCAATTTTTTCCATATCGTCGTCAAAATTCCCCGTACTGATACGTTTGGCAAACGACTTACTATATAAAGGAGCAGGATTTGATTTGATAGCTGTTTCTAGTGATTGGTTTACTATTCTATTTCGAACAACTGGATTCGTTAATGTAAACCCTTTCGCTTCTTCGCCAGGTAATAATTCTTTTGGAGCTATATCCAAAAGCAAAACCTCTACACCTATATTAGCAAAGTGGCAAGCAATGCGAGAACCCATAACTCCAGATCCTAATACTGCAACTTTCTTAATATTTCGATTCATATCTTCCATGTTTTCACGATTTCATTATGCTGTTTCTTCAGGCACCACTGGCATATATTGACTAGCCAGTTCATTTACCTTTATTAATATCTTCAGTAAGGAGGCCCTTTCCTTCTCCGTGAGCGAAGAACTTAAATATTCATTAAACTCACGTACGACATCCTTTGCAATTTTTCGCTTTTCCCGACCCAATTCGGTTAAATACACTTTCACCGAACGCTTATCTGTGGCACTCGTTTCTCGATATACAAAACCTAAACTTTCCAGGTTATTTAACACCCTAGATAGGGAAGTAGTTTTTACTCCTGTTGAATTGGCAATTTGGGAAACTGGCGTCCCATCCCTATGGATATTTATCAAGATATACCCTGCAGCTTGCGTAAACCCATGTTGGGAAGCTATAAAGTTATATTTGTTGGCAACAGTTTGCCATGCAGTTTTTAAAAAATAGTCTATGGTATTTTCTTGGCTCATATTTCGGTTACTTTAGCTATTTATTATGCAAGCATAACAAATTTAATAGATTGATTTGATAATTCAAACAAATATGTGATTTTTTAATAAATTAGTGTCCTTATTGAATTATAAGCTAAAATAGCTAAATAATTTTATTTAATAATTTAAAATGTGGATAACTTTTAAAATCTGATTCACAAACGATTAGCACTAATTATTTGCAGGTTATAAACAGTTTATTCCTCCCTGTGTTAATATTCCATTAACTTTGCATAAAACAGAATGGATATGGCATTAGTAAATATACCAAGACTAGATTTATTACATTATACAGCTGGCGATGAGGAACAACGTCAACAATTTGTACAAGATATTGGAAAAGCTTTCCATGAAACCGGATTTGTAACGATTGCAAACCATGGTCTTTCCCCAGCGCTGATTGATGAACTTTATGAGGTGGTCAAATCATTTTTCGATCAACCCGAAGAAATTAAAAGAACGTATGAATTTCCTGAATTAGCAGGTCAACGAGGATACACCGCAAAAGGCAAAGAGAAAGCAAAAGATTCCACAACCCCAGATTTAAAAGAATTCTGGCAACGTGGACAAACCATTGTTGGAGAGGAATATAGCAAAACAGATTTCCCTGACAACCCATTGGTAAAAGAGCTTCCACGATTTAATGAAGTTACTGCTGAGATCTATAAAAAACTAGAAGATGCAGGACGTAACCTACTGAAAGCTATAGCGACTTATTTAGAATTACCAGTAGATTATTTTGAACCGTATGTGATTAATGGAAATTCCATCTTAAGGGCAATCCATTATTTCCCTATCGAAAATCCAGCATCCATTTCCCCAGATGCTGTCCGTGCAGGAGCACATGAAGACATTAACTTAATCACGTTATTAATTGGAGCAAGTGCCGATGGACTAGAAGTATTAACCAAAGATGGCGAATGGTTCGCTATTAAAGCCAAAGGTGAAGATATTGTAGTGAATGTTGGCGATATGCTTCAGCGATTAACCAACAATAAATTAAAATCAACTACGCATCGTGTGGTAAACCCACCCCTTGAGCTGATGAAAAACTCGCGCTACTCTGTGCCATTCTTTCTTCATCCAAAAGCGAGCATGAATTTGACCAGTTTAGAAACTTGTATATCTGAAGCTTATCCAAAAGCTTACGAAGACTATACAGCAGGACAATATTTAGATGAACGACTTCGTGAAATAGGGTTGAAAATGTAACAGCTATTTTCTTTTCTTATATAAAGGCTATGCAACAGCAATGCATAGCCTTTTTTAATATCCCTCTCCCAAATCTAGACCGTCTTTTTCCAATACCCTTACAATTCATCATTTTTTATCAGCCATTCATCACTTTTTAGGTTATAGGCTTTCTTTTCTACCTTATTATTGAAGAAAGAAAAATTTCAGCAACTATAAACTATTAAAATATGTTGATGTATTATTTAATAAAGCTTCTCTTACCCTCCATGTACGAGGAAGGCTTAACTTGGATAAATAAAGATGATAATCCGATTAGAAAAGAAATTTTCACCTATTCCATAAACCCATGCATTGTTAACCAGTACCAAAGCATGGTATGGACTAGCAGTCCATCTACAACCTATGTTAGCTTTAAACTTTCAAGAATCCATAAACAAAAAACCTATTTTATTAAAAAAACTTATTTAAATTAATGCGATCATATGGACATGAATAAATCAGTATCAAACCTTGGCTTTTGGTTCAAGAAAATTTTTCTAGAAACACTAGTAATAGTCGTTCTTTGTGTAATTTTCGTTCGCTTTGGTCAGGAAATTAACCGAAGTATTGGTTTATTTTTTGTGGTTATTCCGTATGGCTATTTTTTGTATAGTACCCATTATTATTTTTTATTAGAAAAACGTTATGAAGGAAAATTTAACGCCTTCACCTATTATACATCAAGTCTATTAATCGCTCTTACTGGATACATTTGCTTAGCCTTATTAATCCAAATACTAGCTACTTCTACTCGTTATCATGCAGATCTATTTGTATTTTGTAGCATTTACTATCTCTTAATTATACCCATTACCATCCATCAATTTGATAAAAAAAACAAAAACAAAGAGCAGTTATCCAGCCTGCAAAAAGACCTAGGCAAATCAGAAGCTGACTTAAAATTAATCCAATCGCAAATAAATCCTCATTTTTTATTTAATGTGATGAATTCTATTTATGGATTAGCAATTCAGGAAAATGCATCTAAGACAGCCGATAGTGTGCAACGCCTGAGTTCCATGATGCGATTTATGCTTTTTGAAAATCAAAAGGAACATATTCTACTTTCGAGAGATTTAACCTATTTAAAAGAATACATTGAAATACAAAGTTTACGGATAGACCAGTCGGATCAAATAAAATTAGAATATGAAATCTCCGAGATATTTGAAGAATACTATATTGGCCCCATGCTTCTCATTCCCTTTGTAGAAAATGCGTTTAAGCATGGCATAAGTATGGTTAATCCATCATGGATTAAAATAAACGCTGAACTAATAGACGCTCAGCTAAAATTTTCTGTATACAACAGCATTCATAAGCTACAAGAAAATGATTTGGAGCGCACAAAATCTGGAATAGGTTTAGAAAATGTTAAAAGCCGTTTAAATTTACTTTATCCAAATAAGCATATGTTAATTATTGAACAAAACCAGCAGGAATTCTTTGTCTTTTTAACCATTGATTTGGAAACTTCATCGAAAAGAGAATCCATTTCTTAACTGAAATATAAACATGATCAAAGCTATTGCCATAGACGATGAACCTTTAGCACTTGAGGTAATAAAGCATCACGCTAAAGATATTTCCTACCTCCATATACAGCAGTATTTTACCAATGCATTCGAAGCCATAAAATACCTACAATATCATGACATCAACCTCTTATTCTTAGACATTCATATGCCTGATATTAATGGGATAGATTTATTTAAAAACCTTAAACACAAGCCATTATTAATCTTCACCACAGCTTATAGCGAGTATGCGTTGTCTGGTTTTGAGCTGGATGCTTTAGATTACTTACTAAAGCCATATTCAAAAGCTCGCTTTTTGAAAGCCTGTCAGAAAGCAAAAGAATTGCTGGAACTCAAAGGTGTATTAGGGAATGATGCCCATTTATATGTAAAAGATGGCTACCAGTTGGTGAAAATAAATTTAAATGAAGTCTACTATTTAGAAGCCGATGGAAATTATATTCGCTTCCAAATGCCGGATAAACAAATTCTAGCAAGATTAACGATTAAAGAATTCCTAGAAAGCTGCCCTGACCAGCGATTTATCCAAATTCATCGTTCTTATGTTATTAACAGCAATTTTATTCAAAAAATTGGAAAAACTAGCATTCTTATTCAGCAAGAAGACTTGCCTATAGGCGTAAGTTTTCAAAAAGTTATTCTTGAAAAATTAGCACTGTTAATCAATTCATCCCCGATTTAAGATGAGCACGAATTTTCAAGGGCAAGCCTTTCAGCACCAAGTCATAGCTATGATCAACCAATTTATACAATAACTCATCGGAAAGCTGCCTATTAGCAAATACGGTATTCCAATGTTTTTTATTCATATGATACCCAGGAAGTACGGAATGGGCATATTGTTGACGCAATTCTAAGGCATACTCTGGATCACACTTTACATTAAAAGACAGCTGATCAATTTGATCTAAACCCAATAACAAGAACACCTTCCCAAAGACTTTAAACACTAAGGTATCTGGTCCAAAAGGTGTTTCTTCTGCAACCTCCTCTTTAGCAATACAGTAATCTCTTAATTCTTCAATATTCATAATACAATATCTTGATTTTATTATGAATATGCAATCTCCCCTCCTTTTCTAATTTTAACAACTCAATCCAATTAGCGCCAAATTACCTTAAAAGAATGCTATTTTCTTAACAAGACAACCCGGTCTCCTTCGGATCTTCATCGGATCTTCATCGGAGTACCATCGAAACATCAACGAGTATATCCGATGAAACCCCAAAGGAGATGCATACGAGGTGCATTCAAAACGACTAATTAATGTCATTTATAATAAATGAATCTTGTATCTGAAAAATAGTAAATAGGGTTTAGGAGAAAAAATAAATCTATACCATCAATGAGTACATGAGTTAGATCTAGATCATGATTAAATCGTTTTATGAGTTATTTTAAATTAAAAATAAAATATATTTTGTTATTTTATTTTAAAGAAAATTAATATTTAGTTATATTTGACATAACAACCGATTATTTATAATAATAAACATAAGCGAATAAATATTAATTAATATAGTTTATACTTATCTTTTTATATCGTATTTAGATATAAATAAAATATTTTAAGTAAAAAAACTTGTTTATTTTCTTAAGAAACAAATAAGGTTAATATTCTTAGTAAAACAACCAATGAATTTTACTAAGAATGTTTACAAATAAATTTTATTAACTAAACAATTAAACACAGAAACATGAAACTAAATTTACTCAGTGTAGTCATGCTCTTACTGTTAGTAACAACAGCGGGGTATGCTCAAAACCGAAGTATCTTCGGAATTGTGAGATCTGCTTCAGATGGAACCCCATTAGCAGGAGTCTCTGTCAAGTTGGTCGGCACAAATTCGGCCACACAAACAGATGCCGCAGGAAGGTACAACATCCAAGCTAGAGAAAATTCCACCTTAAATTTCTCTTTTATTGGGTTTACAACGCAGAATATTAACATTGGAACTCGCTTAGAAATTAACATCAATTTAACCAGTACTGATGAGGCGATAGAAGAAATTCTGGTTACGGCACAAGGTATAGAACGTACGGCAAGGTCCATCGGATATGCAACTCAAAAAGTTAGCGGAGATGAGTTAACCCAACGTTCAGAGACCAATGTGTTAAATTCATTACAAGGAAAAATCGCCGGGGTATCGATAGGTAGCTCCTCAGGTCAACCAGGATCTTCGACCAATATCAACATTCGAGGTATTACCTCATTTGGCGGCAACAACCAACCCTTAATTGTTGTAGATGGCGTGATATTTAGTAATGATACCGATAATTCTCAAAACACCTTGTTTGGGTCTCAACCAGCCAACCGACTAAATGACATTCCGCCAGACAATATTGAATCTATTAACGTTTTGAAAGGTCCAGCCGCATCAGCCTTATATGGATCTAGAGCTTCTGCTGGGGTGTTAATCATTACCACAAAAAGTGGTAAAGGAATGACTGGAAAGACAGAGGTTTCCATAAATTCCTCCATCAACTTTCAGAACATCGGATTTCTTCCAAAACTCCAGTCCAGCTACGGTCAAGGTTCACAAAACATATACAACAATACATCAACAGCTTCTTGGGGCCCAGCTTTCGGAACAGTTGATGAGGTAATTCAAGGCGGTACCGAAAAACTTGTCCCTTATCGCGCTTATCCTAATAATATAAAAGACTTTTTCAATACAGGATCATTCCTGCAAAATTCTTTAAATCTAGCTGGTGGAGATGAGAATAGTAATTTTGCAGCAGGGGCATCAAGCACCATTCAACAAGGTGTAGTCCCAAATAGTAAATTCAACAGGCATACCGTCAATATTGGCGGAAACCGAACATTGAACAACGGCATTCGCATTTCTGGGGTATTAAACTACGCTAAAACTAACCAAAGAGGTTCTACTATGGGAAATGGAGGTAGTGCTTTTGGTCAGCTATCGAGAATCCCAATATCCTACGACTTAATGGGCACCCCTATATTGAATGAATTTGGTCAGCGACAATATTTCTTAAGCACTCAAAATAGTCCACTTTGGAGTGTAGAAAACGAGTTTTTCACCTCGAATGTCAATCGTGCTTATGGTAATCTAAGCGTGGGATATGATATTACAGATTGGCTAAATGTAAACTACCGCATTACGGGAGACACTTACTTCGACATCAGAACCCAAGTTTTAAGACCAGGTGCTGCAAGAGCTCCATTAGGATCAATTGATGAAGATAATCGTTTCCGTAGCGAGTTAAATGGAGATTTATTGATTACGGCTAAAAAAGAAAATTTATGGATTGATGGTTTAAACGCGAATTTGCTACTAGGACATAATATCAATAGCAGAGATTTTAGATCATCTGGAGTTATATCTAGTGATTTAGCGATTCCAGCGTTTGATAATGTAGGTGTTGCAGCGGTATTTACCGGCTCATATTCCGAAAAAACAACAAGAAGATTGATTGGATATTATGGTCAAGTAGGTCTAGGATATAAAGATTATTTATTTTTAGAATTAACCGGGCGTGCCGATCAATCTTCCACACTTCCAAAAAGCAATAATACGTATTTCTACCCTTCAACATCCATTAGTTTTGTACCTACCAGCGCTTTCCAAACGCTCAAATCTGAAACGCTATCGTACTGGAAAATTAGAGCTAATGCTGCTCGAGTAGGGCGTGATGCTGATCCATATTTATTAAAAACACTGTATACTTCTAGTTCATATGGCAATAACACCGCGAGCATTACATTCCCTTTATCAATAGATGGCTCCAGTATTCCAGGTTTTCAAATTAGCTCTCGTATTGGAAATAATGCCTTGAAACCTGAATTTGTAACATCCTATGAAATCGGAACGCAGGTAGGATTATTTAACAATCGAATTGATTTAGATTTCACTTATTTCAGCACAAAAAGTAAAAGTCAAATATTCAATGTAGCCGTTTCAAACTCTTCTGGTTTCAATAGTAAAACCAATAATATTGGAGAAATGACCAATCGTGGTATAGAAATACTATTGGGAGGCTATCCAATTAGAAAAGAAAAATTCAGCTGGCACATGAATTTTAACTTTACCCGTATACGCAATAATGTAGTTGCTATTTTTGGGGATAAACCGGTTGGAGGAAATATATTAACGAGTTCAGTAATTCCAAACATAAACTCCTTTACAGGTATTGCACCTTCTATCGCTGAAGGCCATCCTTATGGCGTAATTGTGGGCAGTCAACATGCTCGCAATGCAAATGGGGATTTTTTGATTAATCCAGTCACAGGGGGATTTGAATCTGCTATTGGCAACAAAGTGATTGCTAACCCTCAAAAAGATTATACCCTGGGCTTTACGAACACATTGAATTATAAAGGCATTAGTTTGATGGCTTTAATCGACATCCAAAAAGGCGGACAAATTTTCTCTATGGGACAGGTTGATTTGCGCACTGCGGGATATTTAGACTTCACTGCTGTAGATCGAGATCAACCAAGGATTTTACCAGGAGTGATTGAAATAATTGAAAATGGGGAAGTAAAAGGCTATAGACCAAATGATATTCAAGTTTCGGCTCAAACTTATTGGTCAGGCTTAGGGGGAATTGGTTCTGAAGCTGCTGTGTTCGACGCAACCTCCTACCGTCTTCGGGAAGTTTCTATTTCTTATGCCTTACCAGCATCCCTGCTACATAAAACTCCGTTTGGACAACTATCATTTGGCTTTAGCGCCAGAAACCTTTGGATGTTTGCTCCAGGTTTTCCAAGTGACCCAGAGATCAACACCCAAGGCGCAGGTAATGTGCAAGGTCTAGATTTAAACGGTATTCCAACAACGAAGAATTATGGATTCAATATCCGTATAACATTTTAATTCGACATCCAATGAAACACAATAAAAATATATTAAAAATATCCCTATTGGGATTTGCATTGACCTTAGGAAGTTGCGACAGATTTCTTGATGTCAACACCTCTCCTAATAATCCTGAAAAAGCTACGGTAAAAACATTATTACCCACCGCATTGGCTGGTACAGCATTTGCCAACAGCAATGAGTTAAATCGATTTGCATCCACCATTATGAGTGTAACAGCTGGAGTAAGCAATAGCCCCTCTAATTATGATATTTATTTGATTACCGGTGGTGATTTTACAAACCAGTGGAACTTCGAACTGTATGGCGGTGCAATGGTAAATTATTATAAATTAATCAAATTATCCGAGGAAACAAAAGCGACCTATTTTCTTGGAGTAGGTAAGATTATGTTAGCCTATTCCTTTGCATTAACCACAGATGTTTGGGGAGACATCCCATATTTAGAAGCACTACAAGGCGATTTAGGTATAACTGCCCCAAAACTCACTGCACAAAAAGATATTTATTTAGGTACTGATCAAGTGGAAAGTCTATTTGATTTAGTGAAATCTGGATTAAAAGATTTAGATGAAACGAACCCCCTGCAATTAGGAGGGGAAGACATCGTTTACCAGGGCAACATTTCAAAATGGAAAAGAGCTGGCAACTCTTTATTACTTAAGTTAGCAACACAAATTAGCTTAGTCGAACCTGCGAAAGCAAAAGCTATATATGAAGAAGTAATTGGCAAAAAACCCATAATTGAAGCTAATGATCAAAATTTAGCAGTAAATTTTGGAGGTCAAGTAGGATCTACAGCTCCCATTTGGACCTTAACTCACAATTCCCTTTTTCAAAACGATTTATTAATCAGCACTCGATTTGTTAATTTATTAAAATCCAAGGATGATCCTAGACTTCCTCTATTTGTCACCAAGCCTAGTGGAGATTATGTAACTATCGATAATGGATTTCGAGGTATACCGCCACAACCCAAAGTCCGATCCACCTATAGTAGCTATGTAACTGGAATAAACGGAGAAGGTCCCACACGTTTAATCACTGCTTCTTCCACATCCTTTAATATTGCAGAAGCAATTATACGATTAGGGATTTCCGGAGATGCCCAAGAATATTATAAAAAAGGGATAGCCTATTCGCTCAGCGACGCAGGATTATCCAACGAGCAGATTACGCAATACAGCAACACACATGCCGATGAATTCACCTTGTCGGGAACAAATGAAAATAAAATCAAGCAAATCATCACCCAAAAATACATTTCCCAATTTTCTAATGGATTGGAACAGTGGAATGACTGGAGAAGAACCGGTTATCCCGATTTGCCTGAGCACCAAAATGCTGGAGGTGAAGATGGGAAAAGACCAGTTCGTGCCATATACTTATTTACTGAACAACAGCGTAATCCAAATTTTCCTCAAGGTACAAGCGTACCAAAATCGAATGAAAAATTATGGTGGGACATTAATTAAAACAAAATGAAAACAATATATAACATAATCATCGCCATCCTCGTCATCACTGGACTTTCAGCCTGCAAGAAAGAATACTACTCTTTATATAAAGACAATAAACCCGAAATCCCTGTAACCTATGAGGGCGCCAGAACAGCTGGATTCAATCCATATATTGAAATTCCTGCTACCCAAAACAACATTAGTGTCACCTTGCTGATACCAGAAACTTCGGGTCGAAAGATTAAGGAAATATCAAAAGTAGAAGCGGGGTCTACAGCAATCAATGCCAACGGAGCTCGCAAAGGGAAATACATCTCATCAGCAATTGCTGGACAAGGAAATAAAGTCACATTCAGTACAACCCTAAGCAGTTTTAAAGCATACAGTCCCAATAATGAAAAACTAATAGCTGATTTTATGACAAATGCAAAAGCGAATGAATTGCAAATCGCATTTATGTTTTTAATCAAATTGGATAATGATCAAGAAATCATTCCAGTACAATTAAGAGTTGTTTTGAAAAAGTAATTTCAGAGACCGTAAAAAAAGCGCTACTCATATGGGTAGCGCTTTTTGTATTTATTGAAAATCTTGATCTTTAATAAAAAATTATTCAGCCAACAAAGAAGTGAGCTCCTTTTGGATCTCTTCCCCTTTATCATCATTATACCATTTTTGCAAGGCTTCTTTAAGTACATCAAAGGGTTGATCTTGAGCCTTCAACTCTTCAAAAAGTTGTTGCAATGCTGCCGGTCTAGGTCCCCAAACCAACTTATCATGCCCCACTTCATTTCGAATAATTAATTTCGGAATCGATTTTCCCCCATTAGTCAAATACTCATCGATAAGAAAAGGTTCAGCATCGCGTAGTTGAATATCAAAATCAATCATTGGATTATCTTTTACGATCAAATAGAGCTGAGCCACTGAATGAGCGGCATCTCCACACCATGGTTCAGTAATCACAATCCAATGCTGCGGATCTTTAATTTGCTGAATACAATTTTTCATTTTTTCTGAAGGCTCAAATTTTTTAAGCCATCGATTCATTCTAGACCAATTGAGTTTGGTGTAATTTAAATAATCAGGATTATTGGCGTAAATTTCGTGTGCTGCAGTATTCGTTAAGATATCTTCAAAGTAACTCTGGTATTCGTCGAAAGTCATGTTTGTTTATTTTTCTCAAAAATAAGGAATTAAATAATAATAAAAAAAATGACAGAATGTCACAACGCTATGACAAAGCCCCGCATATTTTTCAGCATTCGGGAAAAATTTTAAGAAAAAAACCGTTTGGCACAAGCGTTGTTGAGTTAATATAAATTGAATTATAATATAAGATAACAAAACAAGATATGTCAAAAATAATAGGAATCGACTTAGGAACTACCAACTCATGTGTAGCCGTAATGGAAGGAAATGAACCGGTAGTTATTGCCAACAACGAAGGTAAACGCACCACTCCTTCTATCGTTGCATTTGTAGAAGGTGGTGAACGTAAAGTTGGAGACCCTGCCAAACGTCAAGCGATCACCAATCCACATAAAACCGTTTATTCCATTAAACGTTTTATGGGTGTTTCTTTTGACGAGGCAAAAAATGAAATGAATCACATTCCCTATAATGTAGTTAAAGGGGATAACAACACACCTCGTGTGGAGATTGACGATCGTAAATACACTCCACAAGAAATCTCGGCAATGATTCTTCAAAAAATGAAGAAAACAGCTGAAGATTACTTAAATCAAGAAGTGACTAGAGCGGTCATTACTGTTCCTGCGTATTTTAATGATGCACAACGTCAAGCGACTAAAGAAGCCGGCGAAATTGCAGGTTTAAAAGTAGAACGTATTATCAATGAGCCTACAGCTGCTGCATTGGCATATGGTCTTGACAAGGCGGATAGAGACATGAAAATTGTGGTATTCGATTGTGGTGGTGGTACTCATGACGTTTCTGTTTTAGAATTAGGCGACGGCGTATTTGAAGTAAAAGCTACTGATGGAGATACTCACTTAGGTGGAGATGATTTTGACAATGCGGTTATCTCTTGGTTATCAGAAGAATTTGCTAATGAAAACAATGGTTTTGATTTGAAAAAAGATGCGATGGCTTTGCAACGTTTAAAGGATGCAGCAGAGAAAGCAAAAATTGAATTATCAAGCACCAGCTCAACTGAAATCAATTTACCATACATTACAGCAGATGCTACTGGACCAAAACACTTAGTTCGTACTTTATCACGTGCTAAATTTGAAAGCTTAGTAGCAGACTTAGTAAAACGTACCATAGAACCTTGTCGTACTGCATTAAAAAATGCGGGATATAGCACATCGGATATTGATGAAATTATTTTAGTAGGTGGGTCAACTCGTATACCTGCTATTCAAGAGGCTGTAAAAAGTTTCTTTGGTAAAGAACCATCGAAAGGGGTAAATCCAGATGAGGTTGTTGCATTAGGTGCAGCGATCCAAGGTGGAGTTTTAACTGGAGAAGTTAAGGATGTATTATTATTAGATGTTACTCCACTATCTTTAGGTATCGAAACCATGGGTGGTGTTATGACGAAATTAATTGAAGCAAACACGACAATCCCTACACGTAAATCGGAAGTGTTCTCTACAGCTTCTGACAATCAACCTTCTGTAGAAATACATGTATTGCAAGGTGAACGTCCGATGGCAGCGCAAAACCGTACTTTAGGTCGCTTCCAATTAACAGACATCCCTCCTGCTCCACGTGGTATTCCTCAAATTGAAGTAGTATTCGATATTGATGCTAATGGTATCATTAAAGTATCTGCCATCGATAAAGCGACTGGAAAAGAGCAAAACATTCGTATCGAAGCTTCCTCAGGTCTTTCTGATGAAGAAGTGAAAAGAATGAAACAAGAGGCAGAAGCGAATGCTGAAACGGATAAAAAAATCAAAGAAGAAGTTGATAAATTAAATGCTGCTGACGCATTGGTATTCTCTACAGAAAAACAATTGAAAGAATACGGCGATAAGATATCTGCTGATAAAAAAGCGCCTATCGAAGCAGGTTTAGAAAAATTGAAAGCAGCTCATGCAGCGAAAAATTTTGCTGATATTGATACCGCTTCTGCTGAATTACAAAACGCTTGGAATGCTGCATCGGAAGAAATGTACGCAGCTTCACAACAAGGTGCGCAAGGGCAACAAGCTCAAGGCGACGCTGGTCAAGCCAATAATGCGGATAACAAAGCGGGTGGAGATGATGTTCAAGATGTAGATTTTGAAGAGGTTAAATAAGTAACTCCACTATACATAAAAAAGCTCGGTTTCTTTGGAAACCGAGCTTTTTTTTATGGGTATAATCCCTTGGTATAAGCCCAGGCAGATCTAAGTAATTCATTAGCGCCAGCTCATTTTTAAGTATCCCTATGGTTGAAAGAAAGTAATGAACGGGTCCTTGAGAATGCTAAGTTGCTGGACAAACACCTAATTCCATTGCCATCGTATTTGCAAATAGCTTGGTTAAACGTAAAATGATTTTGATAGATGATGCTTCCTATTGCCTAATGGGGAAAAGCAATGGTAGATTTTGTGAACAAAAAGGTACTAAAGGAACGTTCCTGCAAAAACTTAGGAACTAATTAGCGTATATAAAGCGTATTTTTTAAATACATTTCAAAGCTACAGGTCAGTTTACCGGTAATGTTTTAAAATCCCTGTATCGAATACAGTCCAATAAGCACTTGGGAGATTTGCGTTTTTTAATGCGGTATTGGTCCAGGTATTACATGAAAAGAATAAACTGTAAGCCCCTTTAGCTTCGTAAAAAGCATCATTTAATCCATACTGTGCTTGTGTTTGTATTAAGATGGCTTCATTGGACGAACTTCTATCCAATGCGGCTTCCACATAGTCCACTAATTGCTGGTATTGTTCCGCATCTATTTTAACCTGGTAACATAATGAATCTTCTTGAATATGGGAGTAATAAGTAACATGCAAGGCTGTTTCGCCAATTCCTAATCCAGCTACTAAGGCTGTTTTCAGACTAAGGTCTTTCCATTCTGGAGTGTTTAGATAAAATCCCTTATCTCCCCAACCTATAGCCACATATTCAAAGTCTTTTGTAGGACCTTTATTGTTTGCTAAGGGAAATGTATTTTTCCAATCTACATGAGCTTGCTGAACAGGAAACACCAAATCCGTATGTACCCCATTTGATTTCACATAAATGCTTATATTTTTATTTCCACTAGCCTTGATATTTCCAGCAATGCTTGATAAGATCCAATCTGCGGCCAAATAAAGTAAAAAGAAAGCTATAATACCTCCCAATACATAAGCTATAAATACCATCATTTTTTTCAATACACCAAGAATTAGCAATCAGGATACAACTAATTTAAGAAAATAAAAATGGCAAGTATATCCTACCTGCCATGCACTAAAAAGATCTTCTATTTGATTAGAATAGTTTTGCTGGATAAACTCCATCAGCAACCAATGTGGAGATACATTCTTGAACAATTGGTTTATCTTCAACGTAGGTTACTCCAAACCATTTACTACTGGTAGGAATAACTTTAAAATCTGCCAATTGTTGTTTCACCATATAATCAGGTACACTAGGAATAAAAAATTCAGCTTTTGGATTATCGGCATTGTCTTCAACAAATTGAGGAAACATCTGTTGAGCTATATCAAATACTTTAGGTGTAAATCCCCAGAAATTCATAGAAACACGAGTATTTGCATCTAAATCATGTTGCACTCCATCTTCTTCAAAAACAATCTTCCTATTTCCAGCTTCATCTGTTACGTAATAAATATTTGTACGCTCTGTAACGGATGCCATATTTCCTGCTTCGGTAACTTCACAAACGCCTCTAGACACATACCCATAATCTGACATGGTATTACCCACAGCAAAACCCATTAATGACATCGTTGAATCGCTCACTTCTTCAGTAAGAAATTTAGCCATTTTTTGAAAGGCATCATAGCCATAAAAATCATCCGCATTAATCACACAAAATGGTTCATGGACAATATCTTTTGCACTCATTACTGCATGTGCAGTACCCCAAGGCTTCAAGCGTTCAATTTCTCTATTCACACCAAACTTCTTCAAATTGAAATCCTGAAATGCATATTCCACGTCAATATGACCTGCTAGTTTTGCGTCGAATTTTTCCCGCATGACTTGTTCAAATTCTTCTCGAATAATAAAAACTACTTTCCCAAAACCGGCACGGATGGCATCATAAATGGAATAATCAATAATAGACTCTCCATGTGGACCAAAAGCATCTACCTGTTTTAAAGAACCATAACGGCTCGCCATGCCTGCAGCTAATACTACCAAAGTAGGTTTTCCCATATTATAAATTTTAATTAAGTACCTGTAATTGTGTGCGCAAATATACTACTTTCTAGTTATCTCTTTTTGAAAATGGAATTTAAGATTCCAGTTGCAATCTTACCCAATAATTTCGCACCCTCTCGGGCTAAAGTACGACTAGCCTGGTTCTTAGCCGCTTCAAATGGAGTCTGTCGAGTAGAACGTGAAGATGTCGACGATTTAGAAGCTTTCTCAGCCTCCTTAGCCTCTTGCTCACGCGCTTCTTCCTGATCATGCTGTGCCATACGCTCCTCTAATATTTCGGAGGCTGTACGCCTTTCTATGCGCTCTTGATACTTATCTTGGTAAGAGGATGAATTTAACAACTGTTGGTATTGATTAGGCTGACAAGGTCCCATAACAGCTCTGGCGGGCACTAAATGTGTCGCCACGACTTCCGTAGGAATTCCCTTATCATTCAATACTGTGACCAAGGCTTGTCCTGTGCCTAAGGAGGTTAATACTTTATCGATTTCATAAAAATCGGAGGTAGGATAGGTTTTTACCGTTTTTCGAAGATTTTCAGCATCATTTGGCGTAAAAGCTCTTAATGCATGTTGAATTCGATTTCCTAACTGTCCTAATACAGACTCTGGAATATCGGCAGCAGCTTGGGTACAAAAAAATACACCAATTCCCTTAGACCTAATCAATCGTACGATTTGTTCAATTTGGGTAAGAAATGTTTTGGAAGCTCCATTAAATAATAAGTGAGCCTCATCGAAAAAGAAGACTAATTTAGGTTTATCTAAATCGCCAACCTCCGGCATCTTTTTGAAAAGCTGCGCTAATAAACTCAATAAGAATGTGGAAAACAACAATGGCTGATCTTGAATATCCGATATATTGAGCAAGGATATCACCCCTTTACCATCCACTTTCCCGAATAAATCTTGAATATCAAATTCTTTTTCTCCAAAAATATGCGCTAGGCCTTGTTGTTCAATTGCGACTATCTTTCGAAGGATGGTACTGGCACTGGCTGTACTTATTTTACCATAATCTGCTTTGATTTCCTCCGCTCCTGGCCCTTCAGATAAGTAACTTAGTAGTTTCTTTAAATCAGCAAAATCAACAATAGGCAATTGATTATCATCGGCATATTTAAATATGGCACTTAAAACTCCGGATTGGGTATCGTTTAAATCTAATATTCTAGACAATAATACGGGTCCAAAATCTTCCACAGTCACTCGCATAGAGGCTCCTAACTGCCCACTTAAGGAAAAAATCTCGAGTGGGAAGCTTGAGGGAACAAAAGGTATCCCTACCGCTAAACCGCGTTCTATTAATGCCTCATTGCTATTTCCTGGTTCAGCAAGACCCGATAAATCACCTTTCACATCCAACATAAATACGGGAACACCCGCGTCAGAAAGTTGTTCAGCCATTAATTGCAAGGTTCTTGTTTTACCTGTACCTGTAGCACCTGCAATAAGACCATGACGATTCATCATTTTTAATGCTAAATTAACTTTCGCATCAGTTACAATTTCACCATTTAAAATACCTGAACCCAATTGAATAAAGGGTCCTTTCGGATTATAAGAATGTATTACTTTCTCTATAAATTGTTCTTTCATAATATTATAGAACTGAAGATCTAAATGTTAAAATAAAAATAAAGATAATACAATAGTATTTAAGAATTAAACAGATTTAATATTAATAAAATGTTAAGTATTCAGTAGAAAAGCAATCCTTTTGTAAAATAATCACAACAAAATTTCAAAAAACATGATTATTTAAAATTAAATTTTATTTTTGTTGAAGTTTATGATTGCAAAAACACGATTGATTACTAAATCCTATAGAATAATAGCAGCAAAGATTTGCTTTTTAGTCTTCTTTACGAAGATGCTAATATCTATTACACCGATGTTTATCGATGTATTGGATCAGGGTACAGTGCTTCAAATTGTGATGCAATTAGAGATTGAAAACACCGCCAAAGGTGCCAATAGTAACAATGAAGACATTCATGAAACGGGCGTAAAAATATTTAAACCCGATGCCATGGATTACCTTAGCTTCAACCCTACTATTGAAAATTCAGGACAAATCAAACATTACTTACGTAATGAAAAAACGATTTGTGCTTTCCATCCAACAGTGCCAACGCCGCCTCCTAACAGTTAATTCAACATTTTTCTTATTTATCAGCTTATTCTGACCTGTAAACAGGGTCTTAATGGGATTATTGATTGTTTATTGTTAAAAATTGAATTAAATTAAAACGTAGTTTTTATGTTTGGTACACGTACGTCTGCTTTTCTAAAATTGTCGAAAAGAGACTTAAAATATGATTTCCCGGCAAGTATAGTCGTTTTCTTAGTGGCATTACCACTTTGTTTGGGAATTGCAATGGCCTCTGGTGCCCCACTTTTTGCTGGGATATTAACAGGGGTAATAGGAGGTATAGTTGTTGCTTCCTTATCTGGATCACCATTAAGTGTGAGTGGTCCTGCGGCGGGTTTAACCGTCATCGTTTTAGGAGCTATTGAAAAGTTAGGGGCTTATGACACGTTTATTCTAGCAGTACTATTAGCTGGAGCAATCCAATTAGTTTTAGGCTTTTTGAAAGCGGGAATGATTGGAAATTACTTCCCTTCCTCGGTAATCTTAGGTATGTTAGCTGCTATTGGTATTACCATTATCCTGAAACAAATACCTTTAGCATTCGGCATGACTGAAACGAATGCATTTGATGTAGAAAATGGGGGAGGTATATCGGCATTTACGAATACCATTATCTCCAGTGTCAATTGGGGAGCCACTTTAATCTGTTTACTTTCCATAGCTATACTTATTGTTTGGCCTAACTTGAAAACCTTAAACAAGGTTCCAGCTCCGTTAATGGTGGTATTGCTAGGTATAGGTTTAGGTTTTGCTTTTCAAGGCACTTCGTTAGCGCTAAATCCGAATCATTTTGTTTCGATTCCAGTAGTTTCTTCTTTTACGGAATTTAAAGGTTTATTTATATTTCCGGATTTTACCCAAATATTAAATAAAGAAGTATGGATTGTGGCGGTCACTATCGCTATTATCGCAAGTTTGGAAACCTTATTGAGTATTGAAGCTGTCGATAAAATTGACCCTTTCAAACGTAATTCACCAACTAACAAGGAGTTAATTGCACAAGGTATTGGTAATATGACAAGTGGTTTATTGGGTGGTTTGCCTATGACATCAGTTATCGTTCGTTCCTCTGCCAATGCAAATTCTGGAGGAAGAACTAGGCAGTCGGCAATTATGCACGGTATTTGGTTATTATTAGCATTACTAGCAATTCCTAGTTTGATAAACTTAATTCCTTTAGCAGGTCTAGCAGCCATTCTTTTACATACAGGATTTAAATTAGCAAAACCAGCTTTATTTAAACAAATGCTAAAGAAAGGATTGGATCAATTTATTCCTTTTACGATCACCGTTATCGCTATTGTCTTCACTGATTTATTAACAGGAGTTGGGGTAGGTATTTTAGTCGCTACATTCTACATTTTGCGTGCGAATATGCACAATGCTTATCAATTCAACATTCGACCTACTGATGAAGAAGACAAGTCTGTCGCTGTATTAACATTGGCTGAAGAAGTGACCTTTCTTAATAAGGCTCCAATTCAACAAAAATTGTATAACCTACCTAAAAATGTAAAATCGGTAGTGATTGATGGACACAAAAGTACATTTATAGACAAAGATGTCATCGATGTGATCAAAGATTTCGAGCAAAATGCGATAAGTAAAGGAATCGAAATTGAACTTAATGAAGTAACTTACAAGAAGAAAGTGTTAAGTAAAAAACAAAAACTTCAAAAAGTGGTTTAAATAAACCGAAATAATATTGAACATTGTAAATAATTAATAACTCAACGAATAAAAAATATATATAAAATGGGCATTAAAGAATTAGAAACTGGACTAAATACGATTATAGAAGGAAATAAAGGTTGGATGGAATTTGTAAAAAATGATAATACAGGTCGTTTTCAACAATTAGCTAAAGGTCAAAACCCAGAAATTCTATGGATAGGTTGTGCTGATAGTCGTGTTCCTGCCAATGAATTGACAGGTACTAAACCAGGAGAAGTTTTTGTTCACCGTAACATTGCCAATATGTGTGTGCATTCGGATATGAGCATGTTATCTGTTTTAGACTATGCCGTTAATGTACTGAAGGTAAAACATATTATTGTTGCAGGTCATTACGGATGTGGTGGTGTTGCAGCATCAATCAGCAGAAAACAATACGGTATCATTGATAACTGGTTGAGCCATATTAAGGATGTATATCGTCTTCATGCAGAAGAGATTGACAACATTGAAGATCAAGAAAAGAAAGCAGACAGATTAGTCGAATTGAATGTAAAAGAGCAAGTATTAAATCTATGTACTACTTCTATCGTTCAAAATGCATGGAGTAATGGTGCAGATTTAGCTATTCACGGTATGGTGATTAATATCGGAACTGGTGAATTAATCAATCAAGATTGTACATTTACAAGTAACGATTCTTTAGGAAAAGTTTTCCAATACGCTAAATAGGTTTTAGAACCAAAAAAATAGAGACACACAGCAATGTGGTCTCTATTTTTTTTATCTTATTTTTTAAAACTTCCGTCTTCTTTTATCCCTTTAGCAAATGAATCGGAATACAAATCGGTCATAACTGCAAATTGTGTTTTAGTAAATCGCTGTTCTGCCTGGTATTGTCCTTCAAATTTGCGCTTGCTATTCCAATCTTTTACCAATTGCTTTTCGACTTCATCTCCTCTGAAAAATATGAATTTGATTAAGCTTAGTAAATCCTTCCATTGCATCTCATCCTCCCGATAATTATCTAAAAACCACAATTGACTTCGTGTATACATATCATTCATGACCGCTTTTATTTCACTAAATTGAACATAATCGTCTGCATTTAGCTGGTATTTTCCGTCTTTGTTTTCCCCAAGAAAGAAACCTGTTAAAAATAACTTTTGAAGAGATTGGTAATGCACATTCGTAAATAACACGTCTTGATAAGGCATCATTCGCATTTTGTAAGTCATTAATTCTGTTTGTAATTTCCTTACATCAATTTGTTTACTTTCGGTTTTAAAAAAAGCAACAAAACCAGCAGTAGCCCCTAATACTTGTCCATAAACTGATTGGAAGGCTATAGATCCTTCTCCCTTCTTAAGTTTACGTAATAAACCAACATCAAACAGATTGTCTTGTTCAAAGGATAGGATATCTTTTAATAGGATCATTCGCACATCCGTATCTAATGCCGCCACCCCTAATGTCGTTCTACTTAATGCTAAAGTCAATTCTTCAGGTTTTAAAAATGAAGTTGAAGGAGTTGATTTCTCTTTCCAAACGACCTGTTTTACTAAATCAGAATTGTAGCTAGCGTCTATCAAGGAATGCACCACGTATTGTTCCTTATTGGACAATTGAACTGCCCAATTTCTTTTATTCCGGGTAACTTTGATAGCTTGCTGGTTTTTAACGATTTTTAAGTCGGGGAATGCTGACAACATTTTTTCTGCGGCATTCCAAGCTAATTGATTATTAAAATCCTTTTTAACCACTTGGGCCAATGAATCGCTGGTCGTATTACTCATGGCCATTTTCATCAGTAATTCCATCCAGATTCCTGCGTCCAAGAACTCATTGTTATTAATCTTCAAGGGGCCCTTTCGAAACTCTGGAAGCATATTTTCTTCATCAACCACCCAAATGGTAGGCACATTCGACTTTGCAGCTTGCAAGGCCGCAGAAAAGGCTGTGATGTCTGATCCATAAACTAACAATCTTGGCTTCTGTTTTTTCTGTGCCCATAAAACCATTGGAAAAAACAAGCATATTAATACGACGATTCGAAAATTCATAATTCAGTAAATATAAACCTAAAATACATAAAATAGCGTTAAGTATTCGTTAATGACTCATCCAATATATCGTTGAAATAGCTAACTTTGCTACATGGTAGAAGAAGAAAAATCATTAAATTTTATTGAAGAAATTATCGAAGAGGATCTTCGCAGTGGAAAACATGAGGGTCGTGTATTGACTCGTTTTCCTCCTGAACCAAATGGTTATCTTCATATTGGACATGCAAAGTCAATTTGTCTAAACTTCGGATTAGCACAAAAATATAATGGAAAAACAAATCTACGTTTTGATGACACCAACCCCGTAACGGAAGATGTCGAATATGTAGAAAGCATCAAAAAAGATATACAGTGGCTTGGTTTTGAATGGTCTGAAGAATTATATACCTCAGATTATTTTGAAACCCTTTATAATTATGCAGTTGACTTAATTAAAAAAGGACTGGCTTATGTAGATGATAGTTCGGCAGAGGAAATTGCGGCAGCAAAAGGATCACCTACCGTCCCTGGTACTCCTACTCCTTACCGCAGCCGATCCATTGAAGAAAACCTGCAATTATTTGAAGAAATGCGCGCAGGTAACTATCAAGACGGTGAAAAAGTTTTGCGTGTAAAAGTAGATTTGGAGAATCCAAATATGCACATGCGCGATCCCATTATTTACCGAATTAAACATGCGCATCATCACCGTACTGGGAATCAATGGTGCATCTACCCGATGTATGATTTTGCTCATGGACAATCGGACTCCATAGAAAAAATAACACATTCGGTATGTACCTTAGAATTTATCCCACATCGTCCATTGTACGACTGGTTGATTGATCAATTGGACATCTACCCTTCCAAACAATATGAATTTGCTCGTTTGAATATGAACTATACGGTGATGAGCAAAAGGAAATTATTGCAACTGGTGAATGAGCAGGTTGTCGAAGGATGGGATGATCCTCGCATGCCTACGATATCCGGTTTACGAAGAAGAGGATATACTCCTGAAAGTATTCGTAACTTTTGTGAACGTATAGGCATTCAAAAAAGAGAAAATATGATTGATGTAAGTCTTTTGGAATTCTGTATTCGAGAAGATTTAAACAAAAGTGCTTGGCGTAGAATGGCTGTGCTTGATCCAATTAAATTAGTTATCAGCAATTACCCCGATGGCCAAGTGGAAGAATTACATGGCGAAAATAACCCCGAAGTGGAAGGTGGAGATGGTAGCAGAACTATCCCTTTTTCTAAGGAATTGTGGATTGAACGTGATGATTTTATGGAGGATGCTCCTAAGAAATTCTTCCGTTTAGGACCAGGATTATCCGTACGATTAAAACATGGTTATATTGTCACTTGTACAGACTTCAAAAAAGATGATCAAGGAAACGTAACCGAGGTTTATTGTACTTATGCTCCAAATTCTAAATCGGGTGAAGATACTTCTGGACTAAAAGTGAAAGGAACGATTCATTGGGTATCTGTAACGCATGCTAAGGAAGCAGAGGTCCGTTTATATGAACGTCTGTTCTCCGAAGAGAACCCTGCAGCAGCAGAGGATTTTAAATCGTCTATCAATCCTGACAGTTTAAGCATCATTGAAAAAGCATATATAGAACCTGATTTGGAAAATGCTATTCCTGCTAAAGGATATCAATTTATACGATTGGGCTATTTCACACTAGACGCTAAGAATAGCATAGCTGAAAAACTAGTATTTAATCGAACAGTAACCCTAAAAGACTCTTGGGCAAAAGAGGTAAAGAAAGGTTAAAAATATAAAAGGAGGCTTAATAAGCCTCCTTTTTTTACATCCATGCTTCTTGATATTTCTTTTGCATTTGTACTAAACTTGCGAGCATTTGTTCGTCCTTAGCCTGTTGCGCCACTTCTAAATACCGATCAAGGGTCGCTAATCCTAATTGTATGACATATGGATCAAATCCAACATTAGCTTTTTTAGTTATGGCAAGCTGTTGATTAAGATATTCATCTAACGCATTTATATTCTTATTTCCTAATAACTTTGCTTTCTCCACTTCCGCGACTTTATACAGAGTGTCAACGACAATACTATTCATATAAGCTTGCCGAACGGTTTGGATAACTTCTGGTTGGAAATCATATGCTTTCAATGCAAGATCCTTCGCTTTTTCGGTTTCCCCCGCTTGCATTAAGGCTGCTAGTCCTTGTTGATAAACTTTAGGGAATACCCAATTCTCATAATAAAAATTTGAATCGGTATCCAAATGACTTATCGTCGATATATCCCCCCATGCATAAGTATGCTTCACATGATCATATAGCTTATCCGTATTCACTAATGTGCTTTCTATATCCGGTTGTCCTACTTCTACTGGCAATAATTGATAAACTAAACCTTCTGATGCTAAATATTTATCCATCCCCATGAAGATACTATTAGGACTCATACTCGTAAAATAAATGGGTCTTTCCCAATTATTATTGACCAATATGCCCATCAAACTTAATTCTGCTCTAGAAACGTAATTTTGTTTAAACTCCCACTGCAAATACTCTGGTATTGCCGATTGCCATTTCTCAGGAATTGTAAGGTTACTAAGTACAGATTCCCGGTTTACTTTCAACTGCCATTTCTGATTGGCTAAAATATTTTCCGAAGTGCCGTCTGGCATTTTGACTTGGTCTTCCGGTTTATCCGATAACATAACAGCCAACAGCTTATCAATATCTGAATAGCCTTCAATTCCCATATCCATCACACGGATTCCATCTCGAATACCTTTTTTCACTTGTTCATAAGAGAAGCCTATAGGTAATGCTTTGGATTGATTCATATCCCGCATCATTTGCTTAACATACCAGTCAGATTGCAAATAACCATAATTGATCACCCGAACATCGGTCCTAACGCCTTCTACTTCTTGCAAATACCAAAGTGGAAAAGTGTCATTATCCATGTAGGTAAATAATATGGCATTTGGATCACAGGACATTAAGGTATTATAGGCAACATCTTTACTCATCGATCGAGCAGATCGATCGTGATCGTCCCAGTTTTCTTTTACTAACAACATAGGTCCCATTAGCAACGACAAGGCTAAAGAACCATAGGCAATCGGTTTACTGAATGAAAAAGAATATTTCTGTAAAAACTCCGTTAATCCAATCATTCCTAATCCAATCCAAATAGCAAAAACATAAAAAGAACCCGCATACGCATAATCACGCTCTCGAGGTTGCAATGGCGTTTGATTAAGATACAATACGATAGCTATTCCTGTAAAGAAAAACAACAGTCCAACAATTGCTGTGTCTCTTTTGCTTTTCTTCCATTGCCACAGAAAACCTATAACACCTAAAATCAAAGGCATAAAGAAATAGGTATTTCTACTAGGATTGCTTTTAAAAAAATCACTTATATTACCTTGCCCCGGTAATCTCATTTCATCTAGAAAAGAAATTCCAGATATCCAATTCCCAGCGGTATATCCTTGTTGTGCAGGCTGATCATTCTGCCTACCTACAAAATTCCAAAGAAAATAACGCGTGTACATATGGTTTATTTGGTATTCGAAAAAGAAGCGCATATTATGCATAAAGCTAGGTTCCTCCCCATCTTTTAAACCCAGGTATTGTTTATAAAACTCACTGTGTTTTTCACTATAAACCCGTGGGAATAGGACTTCCTTATCATACTGATACCCAGAAGTACTGTGTATTGGGGCATAACCATCTTTTTCTTTCCGATAGTCTGTTTTTGAATTAATGCCTACAATCTGCGAAGTAAATTTAGGCCCTTTTAGTAAAGGTTCACTTTGATATTGCTCACGACTTAAATACCCTAAGAAAGAAAAAACATTGTCTGGAATATTATTATTTAAAGAGATGTTGGTCTGTGCTCGAACAACCAATAAGGCATAGGAACCAAAACCAAAATAGATAAATGCAAAACAGAGCAAAAGCAATTGAAGTGTGGGTTTATTTTTCTTCTTTGCGATCCATAAACCATAAAGCATTAAACTTACTAAGAGCACAATAAAGGTCATTATTCCAGTCCCAAAAGGTAGGCTCAACCCATTCACAAAGAATAAATCAAACTGTGCTGCTAACTTTACAGAATATTGAATTACTCCCCAAAGAATAAATGCTAACAAAGTCAATCCCCCAATAAAGGATTTCAGGATTCCTTGCCAAGAGATACGATTGGATTTTCTAAAATATACCAGCAATGTTAAAGCAGGAATACTGAGTAAATTCAGCAAGTGTACACCGATGGATAAACCCATCACAAAAGCAATAACGATTATCCAACGATTTGAATCTGCTTCATCTGCCCTTCGCTCCCACTTCATCGCCAACCAAAAAACGACAGCCGTACACAAGGAAGACATCGCATATACCTCCGATTCTACAGCAGAATACCAGAAGGTATCTGAAAAACTATAGGCCAATGCACCTACCATGCCTGCACCTAAAATTTTAAAAATATTTAAATCATCATGGGGATTCGTTTTGCTAAGTATTTTTCGAGCTAAAGCCGTAATGGTCCAAAATAAAAATACAATAGTTAAGCCGCTGCAAATAGCAGATCCCACATTCATCATGTAGGCTATTTTTGAAGTATCACCGAAAGCTAAATTGGAAAATAAATTCTGAATTAAAAGAAATAATGGCGCACCGGGTTGGTGTACAATTTCTAATTTATAGGCCGAGGCAATAAACTCTCCCGTATCCCACCAACTGGTCGTTTTATCGGTACAAAGGATATAAACGATCGTGGAAATCAATCCACACATCCATCCAAGTAGGTTATTCCATTGATTATACTTCATCATAGCTTAGCTGTTAGTTACAATAAATGTAAAGAAGTTTCTTTACTCCATTGTGGGATTAACAGTATTTAACAAAAGAAGGTTTTATAGCTTGGGAAAATCGCTTCAAATTAAGGATTAGTGGATCAGGTATTGTGGCAATGCTTCTTGTGGTATTAGGGGTATGATTTAAAAATCATCTTCAATTATTTCTGCCACGCGGCCCACCTGCCCATCCGTAAGTTTCACCTTTATCCCTCGGGTATGAAAATTTGCAGAGGTCAAAATATTTTTCACAATACCTTCCGTCAATTCGCCAGTACGTTGATCTTTTTTTAGGATGATATTGACTAACATTCCCACCTTTATATCAGCTCTATTATTTGGATTTGGCATATGTATTTTATTTTCAACAAAAATAGGTTTAATATCATCGACAGCGAAATAAAACTATTAAATAACAAGAGAGTCAAGCTGTTTTTGCTTGACTCTCTTATTATTTGAGCTAATCGTAGGGAACTTATACAAGTTTCTCCACAATCTTTTTAGTAGGACCTGGATTACTCATGGTATAGAAATGCATTACTGGTGCTCCAAATTCAATTAATTCTTTACATTGTTGCACCAACCATTCCTCTCCTACCTGTCTTACATCAGCATTTGTCTTACAATCTGCTACGGCATCACTCAAGTCTTCTGGGATATCTAAGTGAAATATTCGAGGTAAAGTAATCAATTGATTTTTACTAGTCAATGGTTTTAACCCTGGAATAATAGGCACATGAATATCATTTTCCCGACACTTAATGACAAACTCTTTATACTTTTCAACGTTGAAAAACATTTGGGTTACAATAAATTCGGCACCCATCTCTACTTTCTTTTTCAACCATTTAAAATCTGTATTAAAATTGGGGGCTTCAAAATGTTTTTCAGGATAACCCGCTACACCGATACAAAAATTTGTTTTCTCGGCAATAGTAATATCCTCATGCAGGTATCGGCCTCTATTCATATCCACCACCTGCTCTAGCAATTCTGTGGCATAGGCATGTCCACCTGGGGTTGGAATAAAATCAGCATCTCCTTTTCGAGCATCACCTCGCAGTACCAACACATTATCGATTCCTAAAAAATTCAAATCGATTAAAGCATTTTCCGTTTCCTCCTTCGTAAAACCACCGCAAATAAGATGCGGAACTGCATCCACTTTATATTTACTCATGATAGCTGCACAGATAGCAACGGTTCCTGGTCGTTTTCTATAAGAAACTCGTTCCAATAAGCCACTGGAATGTTGCTTATATAGATAATCCTCCCTGTGGTAAGTAACATCAATGAATGGTGGTTTAAACTCCATCAATTCATCCATAGTTTTAAAAATACTCTGTATACCTTGTCCTTTAGCTGGAGGAAGTAATTCGAAAGAATATAAGGTTTTACCTTTTGCGTTTTTAATATGATCTATAATTTTCATAAAAATATATTAAGGCTTAGAGAAAACGCAGTGTGGGTCTGGTTTGCAGCTTATCTTTCCCTTTCGGGGTAGAATGTAGCACCTTGAATGAATCAGGTTGCTAAGGCTTCAGCGGGTCTATTCCCTCTACCTTTCTCTATAAGCGATGGCTAATATCGTCAATCCTAGAGGAATGACAAAATATAATACTAAAAAAGATGATAAGAATTGGATTATTGCTCTAAATACATAGCAATCAAACCCTCTGGTAGTTTAACGACGATCACCTCTTCCTCCTGATCAATGCCTACGATTAGATCTTCATTGAGTGGAAATAAGACTTCTTTTTCCTCCATAGCGATCGTCGCAATAAATTGTTGGGGCATTTCCTGAACTTCTGTAATTTCTCCCAATTCACCTTCCACCTCATCAATTACCAAATATCCGACTAAATCAGTATACCTAAAATCATTGGGATCACGCTCCGGCATTTTTTCAAGGGGTAAATACATCTTTTTACGCACCAAAGGTTGTGCTTTATCAATATGATCGACATCTTCAAAAGAAACATAAGCTGTACTATTGTTGTGGAGTTTTATCTGATCCACAAAAAAAGGCACTAATTTATTATCAATTTCTATAAAGATAATATCCAAATCTAAAGCTGCATATTCTTCGAACTCGAAGAATAGTTGTAATTCCCCCTTCAATCCTCTCGATTTACTAATATAACCTATATAAAAACTTTGATCTATTGTCATGATGTATCTTAAACGACAAAAATACGCAATATAAGTGGAAAAGGTTCATCGTACATCACTATAGCGTTTAGATAAATGTTCCAAACCCAACAAAAGAACTTAAGCTATCCTAAGAATAATCACACTTGAATTAAATAAAAACAACTAATTGACCTAATTAAATAAATATTAATTTAATAATTCAATTGTTCGTTACAATATCAATCGTTTGCACAATTTAAGCAATCGTTTGATATGGCTTCACTAAAATTATTAATTAACAATTACTTTATCATTGTATTAAACAAACCCTAATTATGGTTCCCCAGAACCTTAAAACTTTAATTGAATTAAATATGTATAAAAAAAGATTACTCAATTTTTTTTTAGCTAGTACACTATGCCCCTTTTCAGCAGCATTTATACTAGCATCCTTCAGTCAACTTGAAGCAAGGGCAACGCCAAACACTTGGCCAAGTCCCATCAAGGAGTCTAATTTCCAGCAAAGCATCCAAGGAAAGGTAAGCAATAGTGCTGGTCCTATAGAAGGAGCGACTATTGCAGTCAAAGAAAATCCAGCAAAAGCAACATCCTCAAATAATAAAGGTGAATTTTCCATCGATGCTAGTGTAGGACAAACATTAATTATCACAGCTATAGGCCATGAGAAAAAAGAAGTCAGCATTACTGCTGCGACTTTAACCATCAGCCTAACAGAAACCAGTGATAATATTGATGAGATCATTGTTGTTGGATACGGATCAACCCAAAAGAAAGAAAGTCTAACAGGATCCCTATCTACGGTATCGGGTTCCAAATTAAGAGATGTAACCAATCCATCAGTAGAAAACATGTTGAACGGTAAAGCCCCTGGAGTATATGTTGCTCCTGGAACGGGACGTCCTGGTGCACGCGGTGGCGTTGTTATTCGTGGACAGGCGACATTAAGTGGATCCACAAGTCCTCTATGGGTGATTAACGGGGTAATTTTCGGAAATAATCCCGGCGATTTAAATCCGGATGATATCGAAAACATCGCCATTCTAAAAGATGCTGCTTCTACCTCCGTTTATGGTTCTCAAGGAGCTAATGGGGTTATCGTCGTAACGACAAAAACCGCATCTTCAAAAGACCTTAGCTTATCCTATTCGACCAAGGTAGGTTTTAACCAATTGACCAACGGAAATCTTCAGATGATGAATGGCTCCGAACTCTATGATTATTATGCCTCATTTAGCAATGCCGATGTCATTAAATTCCCACGTTGGAAAGAAGATCTTAAAAACAGCAATTTTGATTGGTGGAATTTAGCTACCCGAAATGGTTTTACACAAAACCATAATGTTTCCCTCAATGGAGGAACAGAGAAAGTGCAATCTTATTTATCACTTGGATATTATAATGAATTAGGAGCTGTAAAAGGATACGACTTTGACCGTTACAATGTGCGGTTGAATACGGTTTTCAAACCTTTCTCTTGGTTAGCAGTAAAACCTAGTTTAGTTGGAGCTAGACGTGGAGTAGATGATAGGCAATACTCAACTACAGCGATGTACTCCAATTTACCTTGGGATAGCCCATACGATGAAAACGGACAATTAGTACCACATCGTGCCAGCTCATGGGTCAATAATGCCAGTACCAATTACTTATATGACCTTCAGTGGAATAAATATGGTAATACGAATTATGAATTGATGGGTAACTTAGACTTTGATGTAAAAATTACAGATTGGTTAACTTTCTCTTCTGTGAATAATTACATTGTGAATACCTATTCCTCTTTTGGCTATGAAGATCCAAGATCAAATGCAGGAATTGGTGTAACAGGTCGTTTGACAAATTACCGTTCAGAATACAACAAAAGATACAGCAGTCAGATTTTCCGTTTCAACAAAACATGGAATCAACACAACTTAAACGGTTACTTAGGATATGAATTCAATGATTATACCACTAAAACCTTAGATGTTGCTGGAACAGGATTTATCCCTGGATTTGAAGTACTCGATGTCGTAGCAAAACCAGAAAAAACAAAAGGTGGAATCAGTGAGTGGGCAAAACAGTCGGTATTATCTGTTGCAAATTACGAATACGCTAATAAATATTTAGGTCAGGTATCCTTCCGTAGAGATGGAGCATCTTACTTTGGTAACAACAATAAATATGGTAATTTCTTCTCGATTGGTGCAGGATGGAACATCCATAATGAAGAATGGTTTGATGTGAATTGGATTGATGCCCTTAAAATTCGTTCCGCTTACGGATCAGTAGGTAATGTACCAAGTATCTTATACCCTCAGTACAGCTTATATTCAGTTTCCTCGGCTTCCGGATACAATGAACAACCAGGCGCTTTAATCAGCCAAATTGGTAATCCAGATTTAACTTGGGAAAACACCTATACTTCTGGAGCAGGTCTTGAAGCTGCATTTTTGCAAAACAGACTTCGCTTAACAGTAGATTATTACAGCAAAGACACTAAAAACATTCTTTATGCAGTGCCTATTACAGGCTTAGTCGGTGTAACCTCATTATGGAAAAACATCGGAGAAATGAACAATAAAGGTATTGAAGTATCCTTAGGTGCAGATATCATCAGAAAAGATGATTTATTATGGAGTTTAAATGTGAATGTTGGTCATAACGTTAACAAACTAACTAAATTATATCCTACTCGTGATGCCGCTGGAAATTATGTCGTTAGACCAGTAATCATTGGTGATGGATCCAATATTGCAGGTTCAGCGCAACGTATGTTAGAACCAGGACTACCTGTAGACACCTATTACATGAAGGAATGGGCGGGAGTAAATCCAGATAATGGTTTACCATTATGGTATAAAGTAGAAAAAGATGCTGATGGTAACGAAACTGCCAGAACAACAACCTCTAACTATTCAGCTGCAACTTTCCAAAAGTTAGGAAACGCTGCTCCAAAATTATTTGGTGGATTCAGCACGTATTTAAGCTACAAAGCATTTGATTTAAATGCCAATTTTGGCTATTCCATTGGTGGAAAAACCTATAATTATTTCCGTCAAGAATATGATTCAGATGGTACTTATACCGACAGAAATCAAGTAAAACTACAAGATGATTGGGTTAGATGGGAAAAACCAGGTGATCAAGCCACTCATCCCGTAGCAAAATACAACAATCAAGATAAGGGAAATTCTGCTTCATCCAGGTATTTAGAGGATAACGACTTCTTAAGACTTCGTACCTTGACTTTAGGCTATAACCTAGATCTATCAAAATACCATATGAAAAATGTACGTTTATTCTTAACTGGAGAAAACTTATTTACCATCACCAATTACTCAGGGGTGGATCCAGAGATGTCAATAAACGAAAGCACAGGTGGTATTTTAGGTACAGCGGGACCTTCCATTTACCCAGCAACTCGCAAATTTATGTTTGGGTTTAATGTTACATTTTAATTTTTTTGATTACAGGATATGAAAAAGATATATTTAGTATTGATGTCAGCAGTGTTTTTAAGTTCCTGCGAAATTGATCGAGTACCCTACGGATCGTTAGATTCAGACAAAGCTAGCCAAAACCCGGATGCCTTGATTACAGGTGCTTATGCACAGCTTAAAGCATGGTCAGACCCCATGCATAGAGCCGGTGCATATGCGGGCGATAACATGATGATTCGGGGGTCTTCAACCGATGCGTTCTACGAATTTATTTCCTTTGCGCGTACTCCAAATAACGGAAGACTTACAACTTTTTGGAACTCCAGTTATAAAGCTATCGCGCAAGCTTCAAATGCTATAAAACTATTGGAAGAAGGTAAGAGTGCAGAAATAGATCAAAACATTGGCGAGTGTTATTACATACGCGGAATGATGTATTTCTATTTAGTACGTGCCTATGGTAAACCTTATTACCAAAACCCAGAAACGAACCTAGGTGTCCCTATTGTCAATGGAACTCCAGAAGATGTCTTTGGGGATTTAAATCTACCTGACCGTGCTACTGTGAAAGTAACGTATGAACAAGTCATTGCCGACCTAAAAAAGGCAGAGTCTTTAATGACTTTAAGTAAAACAGCGATATACGGAACTAAAGAAGCGGCTCAGGCTCTTTTATCTAGAGTGTATTTATACATGAGTGGTACATATGCAGCGCCTAATACAGAATTTGCTAACCTTGCCGTTGAATATGCTAATAAAGTAATAGCTTCCAACAAGTATAGCATATTGCCTAGAGAAGAAGCGTTAAAATATAACAGCTTCAAACCAGAGGACAACAAAGAAACCATTTTTGCCATCAAACGTGTTGCTTCAGAATACGCTGGTTACGACCATTACTACGGTATCGGTGGTATGTACGCTAACATTGGTGGAATGGGATGGGGAGAAATGTATGCAAGTGCAAAATATATTGATCTATTAAACGAAACTGGTAGAAACGACTGGAGACCCGATCATTATAAAATTGTAGATGCAAGAGCTGCATTTATTGAACCAACCTATGCTACAGATGAAAACACAGGAGAATATACCGAAGTTTTCCGTTTCATTAAAGATGATGCAGGAAATACGTTAAATTACGTTCAAGCACCTACTACAAGAACTGGAAATACCATTACTTGTAAAGATGGAGAAGATACGTATACCTTAACTGCAATCGATGCAGCACAAGGAATTTACAGCATCAATTACAAAGGAGGTAAAACATATAAAGGATATATTGATTATTACATTTCATTAAACCGTGTATATCCACAGTTTTACATTACAAAATGTTCTAAAGAAGGCGAAAATTCACATTTACACTCACCTATTATCAGTCGTTTAAGTGAAGTCTATTTAAATCGTGCAGAAGCTTTAGCTAAACAAGGAAAATATAATGAGGCCTTAACGGATTTAAATTTGATTAGAACAAGATCCATCGTCGATGGCGCTTATTCCTCATTGACTTCGGCAAATGCGAGCAAGTTAATCGATAAAGAAAGACAATTGGAATTAGCCTACCAAGCAGAACGTAGTTATGATGTTTTCCGCAATGGTGATCCATTAGTAAGAAAATATCCAGGACCACATAATCAAACCGAAGATGTGCCTGCTACTGATTTCAGAGTAACTTTTTATATCCCTCAGGATGCAATCAATTCATACCCTGGAACATTAACACAAAACCCTACACAATAAATTTTCATAAGTTTGATTAATTCTTAGGGCTTGTCCAATTGGACAAGCCCTTTTTTTAGGAATACATTATTAGAAATACCCAAGACTGCATCAAACAACTATTGATTGAATAAGGCTATAAACAAAAAAGCCGATCTCTAATGAAATCGGCTTCTTCGAATAATAAAAAAGGACTAGCCTTCTGTTTCTTCCGTGTTTTCAGCTGCTTCTTCAGTAGCTTCCTCCGCTGCTTCTTCAGCAACTGGAGCGTTTTTAGCCGCAATAGATGCTGCTTTTTCTTCTTTTTTCTTAGCTTCAGCTACTAAAGCTGCTTGCTTAGCATCATCTTTAGTTTTAGCTAAACCTGATTTTTTACCTTCAATTTGAGCAGTTTTTCCTTCTGACCAATTTGCGAAAAGCTCTTCAGCTTTTGCTTCATCGAAAGCACCTTTTTTCACACCACCTTGCAAGTGTTTTTTGTATAAAACACCTTTGTAAGAAAGGATAGCGCGAGCTGTTTCAGTAGGTTGTGCACCTTTGTTCATCCAATCTAACGCTTTATCGAAATCTAATACGATAGTCGCTGGATTAGTGTTTGGGTTATAAGAACCTAAACGCTCGATGAATTTACCATCACGTGGAGCACGTGCGTCTGCTACTACTACATGGTAAAAAGGTTTTCCTTTTTTACCTTGTCTTTGCAATCTGATTTTAGTTGCCATTTTCTATTTTTTTTATGTATTCAACATATCCCCCGAGCTACGTGCTAGAGGGGACGCAAAGATAAGCATTATTTTTTTATTTGAAAAACAAGGTTTTATCTTTTAAAGGAAGCCGCGAAGTACCCTAAAAAACTAAAATATTGGTTGACACTAAACTATATATCCATGCCAATCATACCTAGCCTATATCTTCCATTATTCCATTTACTTTCTTACCTTCATAACATGAAAAATGTAGCTCCTTTATCGATTCTAAAGGCATCCGCGGGATCTGGCAAAACCTTCAGTTTAACCATTCATTATATTGCTCTTTTACTTGAAAAAGAAACTAATTATCGTGAAATATTAGCGGTCACTTTTACCAATAAAGCTACAGCAGAAATGAAAGAGCGAATCCTTTCTGTACTGAAAGGGCTTGCCTTAGGGCATGAAAGTAATTTCATTAATCAATATCGTTTTCAAATTCTCGATCAATATCCTCAATGGACTAAAATAGACCTTCGAGAAAAATCCTACCGAATATATCAACGAATTCTACATGATTACAGCCATTTTTCCGTAAGCACGATAGATGGATTTTCTCAAAAAGTTATTCGAAGTTTTACCTACGAGCTCAATTTAGATGCTGGCTACCGTATTGAAATGAATACGAGTAAAGTGAAACAAGATCTAACCATTATGTTAAATCACTTACTCGATGAGAAACCCGAACTACTCGATTGGATTATTAGATTTGCCGAACAAAAAATTAATAATAATGAAAACTGGAACTACCGCCAACAATTAACATCACTGGCTAGTTTAATATTTTCTGAAAACTTTCAAGAATTTGATAGTTATATCCAAGGAGCAGATAGTCATCAAATCTTCAACCTTCTCCATACAGAAATATCTAAAAAAAGTGAAGAATTCCGCACAGCTTTAGCAAGTGCTATCACTGCATTCCATGAAGAATTTCAAAAATTAGGAATTGATGAATCGGAGATGAAAGGAAAATCTAGAAATAAAGTAGTATCCGCTAGCAAAATATCACCCCATATCCATAAACTCTCCAATCAAGAACTTCAGGAAAAAATATTTGACAAATTCATTGCATTAAATGATAATGAAGCAGAATTTACAGATCAAACTAAAGAAATTCGTTACGATCTTATTTTTGCCCTTCAACCCTATATCGACAGCATTGTAGCTTTGCAAAGACATTTTGCTAGGTATATCGCATTTCAAGCTGTAGATTCCAATTTGTATTATTTAAGGTTACTCAAAGAAATGAGTGAATTACTCAGCGTTTGGAGAAAAGAAAATAGTGCACAATTAATCTCAGATGCCCAAATCCTATTGAATAAACTTGGTTTAGACGAACATAACGACCCTACATTTATATGGGAAAAAATAGGAAATCGGTATAATTATTTTCTTTTTGACGAATTTCAAGACACGTCAAGAATTCAATGGAAAAATTATAGTCCATTACTATTAAATGCCCTAAGTACCAGTGCAGGAAAATGGAATGAACACCTCATCGTTGGCGATGTAAAACAAAGTATTTACCGCTGGAGAAATGGCGATTGGCGGATTTTACTAAGCCAAGTAGAACAGCAGGTTATGGACAATTTTCATTTATCACAAACAGATAAAGATCGTTTCTTAAAAATTTCCAGCTTAGATAATAATCATCGCAGTTTAGCAAACATTATCAAACTAAACAATTACTTGTTTTCAAGCATACCAAATCTACTTCAAAACGTATTAAACGAAAAGGTGAATGAGGTATTGAATGAGGAGGGTAAAAATTGGTGGAATACTTCCGGAAATGCCGAACTATTGATCAAAGCGTATGCAGGAAGTGAACAACAAATTCCTGTAAAAAAATTAGATTCATCCCATCCTCAAGGTTCAATAGAAATAAATTTCTTCCCTGTTTCAGACAATAGATACCGCAACAATCAAGTCATGGAGCTTGCCACGGCAGCAGTATGTCAGAAAATTGGCGAATGGATACAATCAGGTCGATATGAGCCTGCTCAAATTGGCATCTTAGTCCGGAGCAATAAACAAGCACAAACGATCATACACGCATTAATGCGTTATAAGTACGAGCAAAATCTCAATTTTGATGTGGTTTCTGGAGATGCCCTCACCTTATCTTCCAATCATGCGATAGCACTCCTCCTGGAAACATTAAAGGCATTTGTATTTCAATCGGATCAGCATGTCATCATTCATGCGAATATGTGCTATTATTACCAATTAATCAATGGACAATCATCCTTTGAACCTTCAACATGGTTAACATTTAAACATAATTCACTAGTTGATTTAGCAGGAATCCTACCACATCAACTGATTGAGCAATGGGCTATGTTACAGAAGATGCCGATGGTTCATCTTATTGAAAAATTAATTGAAATATATGAATTAGGATCAACTGGGAGTATACATCTACCCTATTTATTAGCTTTTAAAGATATCATCACGCAATTTTCCAGTCGTGGAGATCGAGGCATTATACAATTTCTGGAATATTGGGAAGAAGATGGGCAACGCGCTGTATTACCTACGAATGGTGAAATCAACGCGATTGAGGTGACGACTATCCATAAATCTAAAGGCTTAGCCTATGATGTCGTGATGATCCCCTATTCTTCCTGGGCCATAGATGGAATGATCAATTCAGATTTTTGGATTTCCGTAGCCGATACTGAATTCGAAACCTTGGGAAAAATCCCGGTAAAGTATACCCAAATCTTAGGTCGATCTATATTTTATAAACAATATTACGAAGAAATGCTCTTTAATTACATGGATGCATTGAACACCTTCTATGTTGCCAATACTCGCGCGAAACAGCACTTGTACATCTCTGCTCCTGCATTTAAAGAAATTAGGGATAAAAAGAAAGAGGACGAAATTATTGGCTTTGATGTTAAAAGTGAATATATTTCTGATATTCTCTATCAGGCACTTTCGGCAGCGCAATCTCCCTTCAAATTACAAGACCTACAACTGAATATTCAAGAAATAATTCTTCCAAAACCAGCAGAAAAAGAATCCTTATTACATATTCCTACCGCTATAAACCATTACCCTGTTTCAACAGAACTCGACAAGGTATTTAACCGAACAGTAAAAGAGAATGTAAATCAAATATTACTCTTAGAGAAAGCTGCACAATACGGGGAATTGGCGCATGAGATTATTGCACTAGTTTATGAAGAAAAAGACATCCTAAGATTAGTAGATCAATATATTCAAGAAGGAATTATCGCCAGTGCAGAACGGGAGATTCTTCTCGATGAAATCAACCAGATTTGGAAACACCCGCTAATTAAACAATGGCTCTCTGGGGATTATAAAATCTGGAATGAAGCTAGCATTCTTATTGCAGGTGGTGAAACCAAAAGACCAGATAAAGTCTTTACGAGCCCCAATGAAACTATCGTACTGGATTTTAAATTTACACAAGGAAATTATTCCAAACACAAAGAACAGGTAGACCTGTACATGGAAGCATTAAGGAGTATTGGCTATCAAAACGTAAAAGGCTATTTATATTATGCTAAGACTCGAGAATTAGTTCAAGTTATCTAAAAAATTATGAAACAACCTTTTCTACGCATTATTGCAGAACATATACAACAGCTTTTTGGATCAGAATTAGCAGATATCGCTATCGTTTTCAATAACAAGAGACCTATTACTTATTTAAAAAAACATTTAGTTGATGTCTATCAACAAGCATTATGGTCTCCACAGTTTTTTACCATCCAAGAGTTCCTTGCAAAATCAACAAGCAAGACACAAGCAAGTCCACTCAGTCAATTCTTTTACTTGTATGAACTTCACAACGACTTATTAATGCAAGAAGGCCTAGAGCCCGAGTCATTAGAAGAATTTTATCCCATTGCTGAAATTATTTTAAGTGACTTCAACCAATTGGATTATGACTTAGTACCCATAGATCAGGTTTTCCTAGAACTAAACGATCAAATGGAAATTGATTTAGCATTTCAGCATTTTACGGAAGAGCAATTATACTTTATCAAGCAGTTTTGGCAAACTTTCAGTCAGCAAGGACATTCAGCAGTCCAGCAACGTTTTTTAAAATTATGGAGAAGGCTTCCCAAATTATATCAAGCATTCAAAGAAAAATTAGCGGCAGAAAAACAAACTAATCATGCGAGTATCTATCGTGAATTGGCAGAGGGACGTGCAGAAAACAATGAATTTATTAACGATTACAAAAAAGTATTATTCATCGGGTTTAACGCTCTAAATAAAGCAGAAGCAACCTTATTCAAGTCCTGGCAAGAGCAAGAAAAGGCTTTGTTTTACTTTGATGCAGATCGGCATTATACAGAAGATAACATGCAAGAAGCAGGGTTATTTATTCGGAAAAACTGCTATCAAACAGGCTTAGTTAATGCATTGGGTCCATTTCAAGATCATATCGCTAGTCAGACTACGGATGTACATCTATACCAATGCTTAGGAAAGAATAGTGAGACGAAACTCTTATACGATATTCTCTCCAATAATCGCCCCCTACTAGAAGACCCTACTAAAACCACAGCCATCTTATTGGCCGATGAAAGTCTATTAGTTTCTTTATTACAAAGTTTACCCGCCTATCATGTTAATATTACCACCGGTTATCCGTTGATCCAATCCCCTATTTACGGATTCATCGACCTATGGATGGAGGTACAAGTACAGATATCGCAATATAAAAAAGATAAAATTCCGTATACGTTATTGGAGACATTCATCGCTCATCCATTAGCACGAATGAGCGCGATTCAACAAAAAAATATCCAAAAAGAAATCGCTGAAAAACAACTTTTTGAAGTTCCTCTTCAAGACATTCGTATTGAAAGCTCTTGTGTACCCTATTATTTTCAAGCGATTATCCAAGAGGATCAAGTCGTATCTATGCTATTGCAAATCGTTGAGGACCTTCTACAGGCCATTCAAAGTCAGGAAGGAATCAATCGCATTGAAGTCGATTTATTAATCGAACTTAGAAAAGTACTTTTACAGTTACAATTAGGATTTGAACGTTTACAACGATTGAGCATTGGTTTTCAAATAGGATTAATCCGAAAAGCTATTGCACCCATCAACTCGGCAATTCAAGGAAACCCTTTAGAAGGGATTCAAATAATGGGTTTATTAGAAAGTCGATGTTTAAATTTTGACCAGGTGTATATTTTAGGAGCTAATGAAGGTATATTACCTAAAATTGCGGGATCGCCAACCTTCCTTCCTAATAATCTGCGAAAAGCCTATCAATTACCTGTATTGGAAAATCAAGACGCATTATCCGCATACCTATTTTACAGGCATTTTCAATACAGCCCCAATATTCACCTTTTTTACAATGGAATAATTGATGAAAACAGTACTGGTGAAGAAAGTCGATTTATAAAACAATTGGAATTTGAAACCAATTTTAACTTTATCCATCATGTCCAACAACAACCTTTATTATTTCCAGCACAGCCGGATGAATTAATTATTGAAAAGAAAGAGGAGGTTTGGAATGCATTATATTCAAAATACATAGTACAAGGGAAATCTTTATCCGCCTCTGCATTTACAACCTACTTATCCTCTCCGATTCAATTTTTCATCAAGTATGTTGCGGAGATTAAAGAACCTCCAACAGTGTCTCAGGAATTTGAAATGAATAAACTCGGCACCATTATTCATGAATGTATGGAGCACTTATTAACCCCCTTAGTAGGCTTAGAAGATTTTACAGAAACCGCCATTTTTAAATCTAAAATCGAATTAGTCGATCAATTGGTCTTACAAGAAATTGCAAAAGTTTATTCCAGTGATATCCAAACACTAAATGACTTGAACAGTCTCCAACGGATCATGCATAAAATTGCTAGTGAATATGTTAAACTCTACCTCAGTTATGACATCGAAGAATACCAAGCCATACGAATTATAGAATTAGAAAACAGCGAGGATTATTACCTTAATTTTGACCTGCAGATTGAAGGTAAAACAGAAAAAATTAAGCTCTTTGGAATTATTGACCGTGTAGATGAGGTGATTACGAAAGATGGAGAGCACAAAATGAGAATAGTAGATTATAAAACCGGAGCGGATGAAGTCTTATTCAGTAATTTAGATGCCGTATTTAGCGAAAACACGAGCAATAAGGCCTTACTTCAAACCTTGTTTTATGCTTATGTTTATGAACAGGTTAAAGGGATATCTGGGCTTGAGCCTCATTTGTATGTGGCTAGAAGGATGCGTGAAGACGGGACTATTTTTAGAAATAAATCGGGCAATATGGTCTTTACAGATGAAAATTTATCAGCGCAAAAAATACGGTTTGTCGATTTTCTAAAAACACAATTAGAAGATCTTTTTAATCCAAACAAGCCATTTAAGCACCATCCTGATGCCCGAGTTTATCCATCAGATCCATACCAGCTTTTTTATAAATACAGTTTAGAGCATAAAACCGATGAAGAGGTAGATTAGAAAAACTACCCCATAAAAAAGGAGGCCTTTGGTTAAAGACCTCCTTTTTTATGGGGTTGGTTTATGAATTTTTAAACTTCTTCATCGCTCTATTTGCGCGACTTCTAGCAGTTTTAATTTTATAATCCAGCCATTTATCTTTAAATATTTTACGCATCGTATCATCAAAATGACGCGTAATGAATAAATTTCTAGCTCCTTTCAATTTCTCACTTAATGTATTTGCTAGTGCTCGTACAGAAATGGAATAGCCTTCAGTTTCATATTGAATATAATGCCACCAGCCTGCAGGCATGTATAAAGTTTCACCAGGATGTATTACCGCTTCATATCCTTCCAAAAACTCAATTCCTGGATACTCTTCTACCTTGCTAAATTTAGGATTAGCTATACTATGAAAATTGTAGGGCAACTTATACATAAGATCCGATTGATCATTCGGGAATAACCAAATACGTTTTGCTCCTTGAAATTGAGAGATGAATACATGAGACATATCAATATCAAAATGATTTCTTGTTGCAGAACCTTCTCCTCCAAAAAACATATATGGAAGCCATTGTAGGACTTTTCCGTCAGTTAAATCATTATATACAACATCTTTTTTTAATTCAGGTCTAATCTTCAATAAATTGAATAAAAACAGACGCAATTCCGTAGGACCTTTACTGATTAAATCTAGGTATTCCCCAAAACTCATTTTACCCACTGGAGGGCTAGCTGCATGATTTTGAGACTCCTCTTCACGGCCATATACATCGATCTGTTCGTTACCCGCTATTTCTTTGAAATAGTCATAACTCCATTTGGTCCAACAAGGACTATCCTGACGGATAAAATCCTTTATAATTACCGGTTGACTCTTATTAAGATAATCTTTTACGAAGTCTTTCGGTTCAACACCAGAGATACTATTAACAGGTTTTAATTTCACAAGTTTACCTTTTTTGTATTTATACAAACATAAAAAAAATATTCCTACAATATATGCTTTGAATATTACCTTGACAGCAATTATTGCATTTCTAAAGCAAATTATGTAGAAATATTTTCTAAAAAAATGACTAAAATCAATTTTCTAATAGGACCAGAGATCTTGTTCGTAATCCATTAGCGATTTTTTTATACGTTCCGATTCAAAAAGTCGTTCTAAATCATCGGAAATATAGTCTTTTATTCTCAAATCTTCAGGGTTAGATTGTTTTACTATATAACTGGAAAACATTCGTTTGATGAACACATCATCGTAACTCAACCCTGTAGCATCACTGTTTCTATTCATTACTTCTTTATTGACCAGCACATGCCTTGCTTCTGGAAAATAAATCCAAAATGCTGGTGTGGCATCAATTTGCGGTGCAAATGGTTGAGCAGGGATTGCTGCTATAGGTACATTGGCATTTTCTGCGGTAGATTCAGCCCCTTCCGTTTCAGCAGCTTGTACTGCAAAAGGATCGAAAGGATCTGCAGGAGATGCTGCCGCGTTTTCATCGGCATTCGGAGCCTGGAAATCACTCATTCCAGGTATTTGAGGCGTAATTAAAGGTGCTATGCCAATAATCCGAGCTTCAAAAACCGAACGCTGCTTGTCAAATATCCAATCTTCTTTAATACGAAATTTGACCACCTGGGTTGGATCAAAATCCCGCTGTTGATAGCTGGATCCTACCACCTCATTGTTCTCATTAAATTCCTCCACTAAAATAGAGTCTCCACCGAAACGTGCCATCACCTGATCGGGTGCTAGCAATGTCTTAAAAGAATCTCCGTTGGGATCATTTTTCGTAGGTGTGGGATCATAAGCTCTTAATTTCCCCTCTTGGATGGCTTCTAATAAAATGCTTATTAAACTCGATTTCGGTGAAGCAAAGGCCTGATTAAATTTTTCACGTAGATCAATTTCACGCCACACCCGCTTACTAAATGCAATATCCGTTTGCCGAATATTAGCATAGGGTACCACCTTACGGTTCTCCACATCCGATTTCATGACATAGCCATCGATCGGAGGAAGGGTGTCAATAGGGTCTACGCTATTGTTTAGATTTTCTTGCTGCGCCATAGCCTGCAATGAAACTAACATGGCAATCGAAAACAGCATCTTTTTCATATTTTCAATCATCTTACGCTGATTAATTAGTCACTTGAAAAGTGATAGGATCCAGATTTTGAGCCACCCCATCTGGGCCTACACCGACAATATCATAAATCATAACTACGGAACCACTAGTGACTCCACTTAGTCCAGATTTCATTTGTGCACTAAAATTAGATCCACTGGTCGAATATGGCCCTACAGGATCTACTCTAGGTTTAGCGATATACATATTGAATTTTGATATGCTGAATTTAGCATCGAATTCAAAATTTTCTAAGGATGCCGCTACTACATTTTGTCCCCTTAGTTGAGCTGCAGAAATACGTCCACCAGTTTTTCCTGCTACTCGAGCTGTTGGTTTAGGTATACGTTTCACTCTAAATTTGGTACTGCTCAGTTGTTGGGTTTTATCACCAACTTTAGCAGATACATTCACCGTAGCCTCCCCGGTCGCAGACACACGTGCATTGTATTTTCCACCAGAACCTGAAACTGAAACCCCTGAACCTGAAACCAAAAGGTTTTCTTTCGGAATTCCTGGTGCAGATACTGATATTGGATTATCAACCCCAATATACAATACGTTCATCTTGTCTGGTGATACAACAGCCGAAGGGCGTGCCACCTGGTAAGACATCGGTTCCGTTTCATAGGTTTTCAGCGTACCATCCGTTTGTTGAACTTGAATAGTACCTTTCCAATTAAATACCCCTTCTGCGGAAGTATTAACGGTGTATGTTCCTTGTCCATCGACCACCTGTAATGCAGAACCATTGACTGCAATTTGAGGGGTAGATTTAGAATCATAAGCGGTAAGAAATACTTTCGCCGAATATGGCTGTCCTTGAATTAAATAAGAAGTTGGCGCTACAGCGACCGCAGAAAAACGATCTAAATTGACAACTGCTTGGTCCATCTTTCCAAAGATATGTTTCACAACAGCAGATTCCGCGTTTTTTGCATCAGCACTTATTTTTTCTAAGGCTGTTATTGCTGCAGTTAATGGGATTCCATCGCCAAAATTAGACTCTTCCCACGTTTTCTTTATCCCTCCCCGAGGTTTAGGATCTTCCGCTGAAAGACTGAAATTTACTTCATTATTACTTAATCCTTTTAAATCAGCAGCCGTTTTACTTATTAAGTTCTTTAATTCCGTACCTCGACCTTCATTTAGCATTAATCGGGGAGAGATATCCGTATCACTGCGGTAGCTTACATCACCCGTATTTTCATCGATACCACCACCATTCTGAACAAATAACTCCCGGTATTCATTCAATTTAGTGGTCAAATTGCCAATTAATTTCCGAGCTTGCTCCGCCTTATCTAATAAAGGTTTTGCACGTTCTGGATTCTCTTTCATTTTCGTTTCCTGGAATGACAAAAACATGTTGTCAATCCCAGTTTGTGTATTTTCAGTGGATGTTTTCAAACTATCCCCTAAATTTTTAAAAGCATCCAACAACGAGTCACTTACATTTAATGCTACTAATCCAAGTAGAACTAAATACAAGATGCCAATCATCTTCTGCCTAGGTGTTTCTCTTTTACCAGCCATAAAGTAATTATCTATTTAATGATCTAGTTAAATCCTTTATGATCTATTTCCTGTTGTATTCATCGCCGAAAGCATGTTGCCATATATAGCATTTAAAGAAGCTAAGTTTTTATTGAATGTACTTACCTGTTCTTTAAATTGTTGCATATCTGCTGAAGACTCGTTAAACGTTTGTAAATCTGCCGCTGCTCTTTCAAAAGCATGACTTAATTGTGCCGCTCCAGTAGATGCAGCATTCAATTTATCGGCAAATTGATTTGTTGCTGTTGCTGTGTCCGACACTTTGGATATCGCCGCAACCTTATCTCCAAAACTTCTCAAACCATCGCCCAGGTTGCCAATTAAATGCTCATCAATTTTTGCATCCTGCAAAAGTTTGTCTAAAGCAGCTGTATTACCTATCGCTATAGGTTGCGCTACTTGATTCACTGCTGCAGTTCTTGCTGGCAGTTCTCCCGCAAATTCCTCATCCAATTCAGGATATACACGTGTCCAATCCACTTCCTCTTCGGCAGCCAAAAACCCCATAATAAAGAATAATAAAGCTTCTACCGCTAGACCGATTCCAATCATCCAATTACCATAAGGAAAATGAAGAATTTTAAACATCAAACCGATAATTACGACGGTTGCCCCCCAATTAATTAATGTGTTTATTCCAAATTTGAATTTTTTCTTTCTTGCCATGTTAAGTTTTATTTGTGGTTGTATGTTATTTTGTTACACCTTTATAGGCCAAAACGGTTCTAAATCCAATATATGATTTCGAGGTGTCTTGGTATTCATATTGACGGGTAGAGTTTTGAAGAAAATATCCTACATCCTTCCAAGATCCTCCACGAACAACTTTACGTTTCATTGTTTCTTTTTCATTCGCATCCGCATGGTAAGTATAGGTCGGATTCATATCGTGAACAAAAGAATAAGCTGATTCGTTATAGCTCGACTGCGTCCATTCAGCCACATTTCCTGCCATATTGTACAATCCATAATCATTTGGAAAATAAGAGTATACAGGCGCTGTATACGCGGCGCCATCGTCCATATAATTTCCACGACCTGGTTTAAAATTAGCCATTAAACAGCCTTTTGCATTTCTAGCCGTGGGACCTCCCCATGGAAATTGCATTCCTATCTTCCCACCCCGCGCAGCATATTCCCATTGTGCTTCTGATGGTAATTGATAGGGTGCACGTTCTTCTTTTTTTTGCTGACCTGCGGTGTTGTTAAATAGCAAAGTACGCCAGGTATTAAACGCTTGAGCTTGTCTCCAAGTGACCCCCACAACCGGATACTCATCATAAGAGGCATGTGAGAAGTAGCTTTCTACCATGGGCTCATTTTGAGCATATGAAAAATCCGCTAACCAAACCGTGGTATCGGGATAGATCAACATGGTATCGCGCATGATAAAATCAGAACGTTTTTTTGTAGGATCATTTTTAGCTGCCACCGCAGCCCGAAGGTCGTACCATTCATAATGGTAAGTCAATTGCCGAACGTCCAATTCATTTTTTCCAAATATGCGGTCTTCACCTTGATAATACATGGCATTTAAGCGTTCTCTTTTTGCAGCATCTTTGGTGTCCCAAGGAGAACTTTTTTGCACTTTCTCCCAATCAATATGCCGATTGCCATTTCCTTCATCGACAAAGTACGAGTCATCTGCTAAGTGATTATATAGCAGAATGGAATCCCGAACCCAATGCACAAATTGACGATATTCACTATTAGAGATTTCGGTATCATCCATATAAAATGGCGCAATAGTCACTTGCCTGTTTTGTGCTGTCTGCGAAAAAGTAATGTCTTCATCCGATTGCCCCATAATAAAAGTCCCACCCGGTATTAGAACCATACCATACGGAGTTTTATTTGCTTTTAATCGATTCAAACGTGTCCCAACTAATTCTCCGGAACTATCAGGTCTATTACATCCAACAATGGAAACAACTAGTAAGAGTACAAAGGGTAGATGTTTATAAAACGGTTTAAGTATCATTATATGCTTAAATCAGTATATCTAATTTGATTAGTTTTTCAATTAAAAAGTCTAATTCTACTATAAAAGTGAAAAACGAAATTTTAATTAACAAAAAAAAATTGATTCTACCTAATGTTAACCCAACAATAGGATTCAATCAAACTGATGTTTCTTTTAAGCAATTTTTATTCCATCTTGATTTAAATTGAATAATCCATGTTTTTTATGGCGTATAATTCTTTTAAAAATTAATTAAAATGGGATATCATGAATGGAAATTTCCCTAACCTTTTTTTAAATAGACCCAAGTCTGTCACAAAGGCCTCCTAAAATTTAGACAAATGCCCGGAATACAAAGGCAAGATAATTCGAAAATTAATTCCGAAATAATTGGCCATTTTAATGTATCTAGGTCGCATAAACATCGCAATTCAGTCGGATTTTTTCGTTCCATATCCTATGATGTTCCGATTGAGATCCGAAGGAGATCCGTAGAAAAAAAATATCAAAGTCTAAAAAAGCCAGGCCAAACTTCGCCATTGCGAAAAGATTATGGAGCTAAAAACTTAGCGAAAAATAAACAGCAAAATTTAAGGAATTCTTTGAGTCTTGGACTAGACCAAAAAATCAGGGAGACCTGTATGCCAAGTCTCCCTGATGAAATATATTAATTTTTTTACGCTAGATTCTATAAAGATAGAACTCGTAAAAAATGATATTACTTGTTTACGACTTTGATGTATTGTTCAATAGCCATGGTCATGCTTGGTGCTAATGGTGTAGGCGCAGGAATATCCAAGATTAAGCCATGTTCCAATAATGCTTGTTGTGTACTGGAACCAAATGCGGCAATACGGGTATTGTTTTGCACAAAATCTGGAAAGTTCTCATAAAGTGACTGAACGCTTGAAGGGCTAAAGAAGACAATAATGTCGTAAAATACATCCTTCAAATCTTTAATATCACTGATTACCGTTCTAAACAAGACAGCAGGGGTAAAGTCATAACCATTTTCTTGCAACCAACGCTGAGTTTCTTCATTGGCAACATCGGAACAAGGAAATAAAAACTTTTCTTTGTTGTGTTTCTTTAAAACATCTTCCAAATCCTTAGCAGTTTGCTTGCCAAAGAAAATTTTGCGTTTACGGTATTGAATGTACTTTTGTAAATACAATGCAATCGTCTCTGAAATACAGAAGTATTTCATATCAGCTGATACTTCGTACCTCATCTCTTCACAAACTCTAAAAAAATGATCGACAGCATTCTTACTGGTGAAGATAACGGCGGAGTGATCTGCAAAATTGATACGCTCTTTTCGCACATCTTTTGCCGATACACCTTCCACATGAATAAACCCTCTGAAATCAAGTTTCAAATTGTATTTCTCAGCTACTGTGAAGTAAGGGGATTTATCATTATCAGGTTTTGGTAAAGTAACCAGTACACTCTTTACTTTTTTTGATCTTTCTACATCAATCTGCATAATTACTTTCTTAATTACTTAGAGACCTCACTAAAATTAAAATTGGTGCGAGTTCGAGACTGCAAAGATAAAGAATTAAATAAAAAATAGAAAATTTGAAATTTCCAAAGAGGTGAAAAGCGGTTCGAACGAAACGATATGTGAACAATAAAAAGACGCAAATGGCATAAATAATCGCGATGGAGGTAAAATATATTGTTGGTAAAAAAACGACTGCTAATAGGAATGGTAATAGAATAAACATGCTATTGAAATAAATCAAGTATAAAATAGCAATGTACTCACGCACAATCTTTTCAAGGAGAAAAACAAAAGAAACAAATCGAATAAGTAGTATTTTAGCTATAAAAAGCAAGGCTATAAAACCTGAATTTTTGATAAAATTTTCAAAAGTCAAGTATTTATAATCGTTAAAATTTGAGATTAACAATACAACAAATAAACCTAAAGATAAACTAAATATAACATACAAAAAGATATATGGCCATGATGTCGCAAGGTTATCTTCTTTACTCACTTGTATTAAAAGTCGCTCCTTATAGTAGGCATCTACAATAATTTTCAACTCGACAGGGAAAATAATCCGTAAAACACCCAACACAATAAAAAGAAAGGTTACAACAAATAAAACCCATATTGGTCGGGACTGTTTCTGTTGACCATCATTCGTCGGAACGATATCTTCATGTTTAAAACTTGTGGGGATATCGAACAATAAATCGTGCTTGCCATTTTTCAAAATACGTTGCACTTCTTGTTGAAAAATCGATGCTTTATTTAGGGGTTGATCAATAATATAAGTATATTTAAAAGAAGAATCCACAAGATTCATTCCGGCTAAATCTGCTATAGAATCTGGCAATATGGACGTATTTGTCCCTTGTAAAGAATCTGCGAGGGTCGTTTGTGCAGATGCCGCCTTAATAGCAGCTCCTGCAAGAAAATATAGGATAATGAATAAATGGATAAGTATCAACTTTTTCATGGATGCAACAAAGTTAGAACATTTTAATTGCTTTATAGATTGAAATATGAGTAGGAAAGAAATAATTCGATGTGGTTGGTGTAGTAATGATGAACAATATCAAAAATATCATGATCATGAATGGGGAAAACAAGTCAAAGATGATCAAATATTATTTGAATTTTTAATATTAGAGTCAGCACAAGCGGGTTTAAGTTGGATCACGATATTGCGAAAAAGGGAAAATTACAGAAAAGCTTTTGCAGATTTTGATTACAAGAAAGTGGCTAAATTCAGTGAAGAGGACATGCTTCAATTATTAGAAAACCCAGGTATAGTCCGAAACAAATTAAAGATTGCTAGTGCCATACACAATGCAAAAATATTTATGCAAATTCAGCAAGATTATGGGAGCTTTTATACTTACCTGTATTCATTTTTACCAAATCAGCAAGCCATCATCAACAACTTTGAGCTCTTAAAACAGGTTCCAGCGCAGACCGAACTTTCTATTCTACTTGCTAAGGATCTGAAGAAAAAAGGCATGAAGTTCTTTGGGCCCACCACCTGCTATGCCTTTATGCAAGCTGTGGGTATGGTAAATGATCATGTCTTAACTTGTAGCTATCGGTAATAACCCTAATCTAGCACATTGCGATAGATATCCTGCAGGTTTCTACATTGGCCATTATAGTCAAGTCCATAACCAACCACGAATTCTTTTTCAATTTCAAACCCAACATACATGATATTATCAAATTGATACAGCAAACAACTTGGTTTCAACAGTAAAGTAGCTACAGAAATGCTTGCTACTTCCAATTTTTCCAGTGCTTCTATGGTATGTACCAATGAGTTTCCGGTATCTACAATATCTTCTACAATGATTACATGACGGCCTTTCAAGGACATCCCTACACCGATCAATTCTTGGATATGTTCTTGATTGGTCCCTTGATAGGAGGCCAACTTTACAAAGGACATCTCACAAGGAATATGTATCTGTTTCATTAAATCAGCCATAAACATAAAACAACCGTTTAACACACCTACAAAAACAGGATGTTGTTCTTCAAACCTTAAATTAATATCTATGCCAATCAAACGAATTCGTTTTTGGATTTGATCATAATCGATCATTAATTCAAATTTCAGTTGGTCGATTTGTATTCTTTTCATTCCTTAGTTATCTTTTGTTTTTGGTTCACGACCTAATAATCGTTCAATTAATGTTCTTCTTATCGCCTCTTCTTGATCTATTTCATCCACCATATCTTTAATATCGTCGTGAGTCATCATGCTATCAGTAAGGCCTTTCGGTCTAGCTGGACGTAATCCTTGTTGTAGTTCGACTTCATAAAACCCATAATTTGCAGGAACGGACTCGCCTTCCAACTGATTTCGTTTGGTCATGATATAACCGTAGGTATTGAAATGTTTCAATACCCAAGGCTTTAAATGGCCTGTATAATCAAAGGAGGATAATCCCGTTTTCGGTCTTGGAATAATGCTTGATAAATATAAACTCTCTCCGATTTGAAGATCTGCAGGCGATTTTCCGAAATAATATTGTGCCGCTTCCTTTATTCCATAGACGTTTTTACCCCATTCGATAATATTCAGATAAATTTCAAATAATCGATCTTTACTTACCTGATTTGATTGTTCCATAAGCCAAACCAGCAATATTTCTTCAAATTTGCGCATCATGGTTTTATTTCTATTCAAAAACAAGTTTTTCACCAATTGCATCGAAATGGTACTTGCTCCTCTTTTGAATTTCTTCTCTTTAATATTTGTGATTAAAGACAATTGAAACGCTTCTAATTCAAAACCCTTATGGTCATAGAAATACGGGTCTTCTGTATTCAATACCGTTTTCTTTAAGATTGGTGCTATTTGGTTTAATGGTGTAAATTGGGGATTCGTCGAAGATAAGAGGATATCTCGCATTTTCAACGTGTCCTCATATGCTTCGTAAACCACCGGACCGACTAAGCTCGCCACATCAGCCTTGCCCCATTTTTTGATACGCAATGCCGAATCATCTATAGAGGAACTAAATTTCAACTCATCGGGCTTATCTAAATCCACCTGAAAGTCCATATCGTAATTTATTTGCCCTTCCACCTGGATGTCGTCCAGATTTTCAAATAAACCTTTGGGTATGGCATCAAAAAAGTGCTGTGCTTCAAATTTTCCGGTATGAACGGCTAAACTCAGCAATCGATTCGGTTTTCGAGCGTATTTAATTTGCGGTTGGAACGCAAATTCCTTGACTTGAACGTCTGTTCCTTTAACTAGCTCCAGGGTGTTTTCTGATATTAATAATCCACCTTGTGCGGTAATTTGAGGGACCAAAATCTGTTCTTCTGATAATCGGCGATGGTAAACTTTTAAATTTTTCGAATCCCATCCTCCGGAGATTTGTAAAAATTCCTTGCCCTTTCTAGAGACCTCATCTAAATGAAATGACATTTCATCAAAACTAACTTTCAACCCTAATCTTTTATTAATAAAAGGGATTTCCGCGTCTTTATTTTCCGAAGAAATAGTCACATTTAGGGTTTCTCTACTGGGATTGACAGCTCCTTTAAAATTCCATTTTGCTTCTTGTTCATTTAAAAAAACATCAATATCATAGTCTCCATCATCAATAATACCATTAGGAACGATAACTACTTGTTTTGAACTGCTGTCTTGGTAGGATAAGCTAACATCTTTTAAAGTAAGGTTTTGTGGTATTTTTAAGAACACTTGTTGAAGTAGTCGATCCACTTTCTCGGCCAATGTGGCTTGGTTTGCATGCAAGGTATCGGCCTGATTCCTAGTTGATTTGCGGAAAATAAAATCATAGTTGGAACTGCTATCTTTTTTAACTAAAGTAAAATCAGCATCCAATAATTTTAAATCGCCTAGTTGAACTTCTCCTGATAGCAAAGGGAATAAATTGATGGAAACTTGCGCTTCATCTATAGCGGCTAATTGCTCAGAAGAATCTGGAATTAGCTTAATACGCTTAAAATCGACTGTGGCTAACCCAGAAAATCCATATTGCCCAATCTCTAAGTTTAATGCATAATCCGTTTTTAATTTGGTTTTAACTTTGGATATCGCTTTTTCAAGCATGGATCCGCGCAGGGATAAGCCCCATAAAAGTCCTATTAAAGCTAGTACAACAACACTGGAAAGTGATATTATAAACCATTTCTTTTTCAAAAACTGAAAGCTGGGAAGTTTAATATTTTTTATATCAATCATAACATACCGTATGGCATAACTCAGTAAAAATAGAGAAAAATCATTAAAAACATCTTGATGACATGATATTGGAAGGGTTTAATTAGTTTTGTAGGATTAATAGATTCAAATGATTACAAAACAACAAATACTAGATGCCTTAGGCCATGTCGAGGAACCCGATCTTAAAAAAGATTTGGTCACTTTGAACATGATCGAAAACATTGAAATTTTACCCAATAAAATCAAGTTTGATGTGGTGCTAACCACCCCAGCCTGTCCGTTAAAAGGTCATATTGAACATGCTTGTCGCAATGCGATCGCATTATTTATTTCGAAAGAAATAGAAGTCGAGATCTTGATGACGGCCAGAGTGAAAGCTGCTGATGCTGCACAGCTAAAAAACGTTAAGAATATTATTTTAGTATCATCTGGAAAAGGTGGAGTAGGGAAATCTACTATAGCAGCCAATTTAGCATTGGCTTTAGCTCATTTGGGGGCTAAAACAGGTTTGTTGGATGCAGATATTTATGGTCCATCTGTGCCCATAATGTTTGGTGTAGAACATGAAAAACCAGCATCTATTCAATCCGCAGATGGAAAGAATAAAATCGTTCCTATAGATCGATTTGGATTGAAAATACTTTCTATCGGATTTTTTACAGATCCAAATCAACCTATACCTTGGAGAGGTCCAATGGCAACATCCGCAATTAAACAATTGTTTAATGATACCGACTGGGGAGACTTGGACTATTTAGTGGTTGATATGCCTCCTGGAACTGGAGACATCCATATTACAGTGGCTCAAAACTATCCTATTGCAGGTGCTGTTATCGTTACTACACCGCAGCAAGTCGCATTAGCAGATGCGATAAAGGGTATGGCCATGTATCAAATGGAAGGGGTTAAAGTGCCAATTATTGGTGTCGTAGAAAATATGGCCTATTTTACCCCACAAGAATTGCCAGATAATAAGTATTATATTTTTGGAAAAGATGGTGGAAAACGCCTAGCAGCAGATAATCAAGTGCCATTCTTAGGAGAAATACCTTTAGTAAAGTCGGTTTCTGATGCGGGTGATAATGGTTATCCAATCGCTCTAGATCGTGAAGACCTAACTGCGCAAGCATTCCATGTCTTGGCTGGTAAAGTCGCGCAGGAATTAAGTATTCTAGCGAATAGTTAGGAATTAAGTAAGCTTATAATCCTTTAATAAAATAGGGCTAATTTCAAATGAAATTAGCCCTATTTATTTATTAGATCCTTAAACTTAATTAATTTGAGGATTGTTTTGAATTTCCACTTGAGGAATTGGGAAAGTTAACCTTGCATCATTGTACGGATAAGATTGTCCAACAAATGATAAATGATTAGAACCTCTAGTAATGGTCGCTTTATTACGTTTCATTGCTAAATAACTTTTTCCTTCACCCCAGAATTCTATACGGGTTTGTAGGTAAATCTCATTTTTCAACGCTTGTCCTGTTAATGATGATAAATAACTTATATCATCTTTTCTTAAGGATAATAGTTTTTCTAAAGATGCCACCGCAGCTGTAGATTGACTTAAGTTTGCATGAGCTTCTGCGTTCAAAAGAACCATTTCATCTACACGCATGTAAATATAGTCTGTAACTACATTTCTTTGGCCCATAGGTACACGCTCAGGAGAATAGAATTTATACAAAGGCATAAAATTAGTTGCAGAAAATTGTTTTTTACGAATATCATCCGCAGGAATTTTATCATACAAGCCTTTATCAATTGTTTTTGGATCTCCAGCTGCTGCATAACTATAGGTGTAATAGTCAACGACACCCCACCAAGAAACTAAATCTAAATCACTAGCTAAAGTCAAATCCACACCCCACATCCAACTACCAGTAGCTACATTATTAAATCCCGACTGAGGGTTAGTTACTACCCCTTTATCAAGAATAGCTGCTGACTCTAATTTAGTGGTCAACGGAAATTCATTACTGCTAATTATTTCATTAGTTAACGTAACAACTTGCTGCCAATCTGCTTGAGTACCTCTAGCTCCTAACGCATAAGCTAATAAACCCTGAGCAACTCTTTTGTTAATTTGATCTTTAGAAGTTCTATTAAAACCATCTAAATAATCAACGGCTGTTGTTAAGTCAGAAACGATTAAATCGTATACATCTTTAGTACTTGAAAGTGGTAAGTTAGGAACAGTAGTAGTTGTATATAATGGTAAAATTAAATCTGTACCAGTACCGTATTCTTTACCATATAAATTAGCTAAATAGAAATAAGCATATGCTCTCATAGCTTTCGCTTGACCCATGATTTCTCTTTGCTCTACTAGACTCTCTTCAATAACGACATCCGAACCACCAAGGGCATCAATTACCGTATTTGCTGCGAAAATAATTTTATAGTAATATTTCCAGGCGTGAGAAGCTTCTAGAGAAGTGAAATCTTGAGTGATAGTATAACGAGAAATATCATCATACCAACCATAATTACGACCTGCTAAAACCATATCAGAACTTAACATATCCATATAGATATCGTAAGCTTTTTGACCGAAGTCATCATGACGTTCTGCTGCTGCACCTTGAGCTGTAAACGCATTGTACATAGTAGAATAAAGACCTGCAATGTTACCTTTTAATAAGGCAGGGTCTTGTTTTGCAGCATCCCCTAATTGTTCTGTAGATAAATCTTCAGTAGGCAATTCACTTAAGAAATCTTCAGAACAAGAAGCAAAGAAGATTGCCGAAGATGCCAATAATATATTTAATGATCTTTTCATTTTCTGTCAATTAAAATTTAACTCTTAAACCAGCACTAATTGTAGATAAAGGAGAATATCTGTACGTGCTTGAAGAACCTGCTTGATGTGTTGAAGGATTGAATCCTTTTCTTGCCGAAGCAATCGCTAAGTTATCTGCAGATACCCAAACTCCTAAACTTTGAGCACCAATAGATTTCAAAATGGATGAATTGAAGTTATATCCTAAACGAACATTATTTAATAATAAATAATTAGCTTTTGTTAAGAATCTTGATGAAGATGAATTTACACCGATATCATTATTATTGGTAAGTCTAGGCACATCAGTTTGATCACCTGCTTTTTGCCATCTATTGAACATGTCCACATGCCAGTTATTACCACCAATTAAATCATCATTCATTAATGCAGCGTAAGCACCATCATAAGCATATCCACCTAAACTGTATAACATTTGTGCACTTAATTCTACACCTTTGTAACCTGCTCTTAAATTAACAGCTCCTCTTATTTTAGGAATAGCAGATTTACCAACATAATATCTTGTCGCATCTTCGTATTTAGTCGTAGTTGCTTCTGAAATATCTTTGTTATCTGCATTTTTAAATAATGCCATCGATTTAATTTCCTCATCTTCATCGTAAATGCCATTATCATTATTATCAGTGTAAAACACTTTCCAAGTACTTTCACCTGTATCTGCATTTACACCTGTAAAATCAGCCATGTAAAAATCATAAATAGAATGACCTTTAGCCCATCCATAGTTACCTTGGATATCTATATCTTTAGGAAGATTAGTAGAAGGTTCTATAGGCATTTTGGTAATCTTATTTTTAAAGCTTTCAGCATTGATTCCTAAATCCAAGAAATAATCATCAGCTCTTAAAATATGACCTACTAAATCAATCTCTAAACCTTGGTTTCTTAATTGACCATCGTTTACTTTGATCGTTGAATACCCTAAAGAAGGACCTACACCACGGTTGAAAATTAAATTGTCTGTGTTTTTAATATAGTATTCAACACTACCAGTTAAGTAACTACCTAATTCAAATTCAACCCCTGTTTGGAACATTTTAGAAGTTTCCCAAGTTAAATCTTCATTTCCTTTAGTCAAGAAAGAGAAAGCTGGAGAATTATTCAAATTATCTACACTGTATAAATCGTAACCTGGGTAATAACCTACACCAGCTTGGTCACCAATAACACCGTAAGAAATCTTATATTTTAAGAAATTAAATAGGTCTTGATCTTTCATGAAGTCTTCATTGGAAATAATCCAACCTGCACCAATAGATCCGAATGTTCCCCATTTATGCTTTTTAAAACGAGAAGAACCATCTCTTCTTAAACTACCAGATAAATAATATTTATTGCTGTAATCGTAATTTACTTGAGCAAAATAACTTTCTAAAGCGTAAGATTCTGTATATGATTTCACTGGATTAGAAACAACCACATTATTGAAATCCAAAATGTTATTGTCTACCAAGTTATAACCCGAAACATTCAATACATTAGAATTCCATTTTACAGCTTCATGAGCAGCAAGACCTTCAATTGAGTGATTACCAAAGTCTTTTCTATAACGTAATAAGTTTAACAAATTGTAATAACTCATTTCAGTACGAGACTGATAAAGAGATCCATTTTGCGAAGCAGAACTTCCATAGAATTTATTACCACGGTCTGTATAAATATTGTTGTAGTATTGAATACCTAATGAATTTTCAAAGGTTAAACCTTCAATGATGTCAAAGTTAATATACGCTCTACCATTTAATTCATTACGCTTATGTCTTTTTACATCATAAGTAGCATCTGCAATCGCATTGGTTAAAGAACCAAATTTACGAGCATTGTTAATTCCATAATCATAGACATACCCACCAAATATAGTATCATCAATTTTATTACCATTTGCATCTCTTTCAAATAAAGGATAAATAGATGGCATATTGTCAACAAACCAGAATACACTACCTGAATCTTCAGATTGACCACCTGTATTTCGTTCAACACGTGAATAGTTGGTGTTCATACCTACTTTAATCCAATTGTTTACTTGATGATCTAAATTTAAACGACCAGTAAATCTTTCAAAATCAGAATTGATTGAGTAACCTTGATCGCCTAAATAACCTAAGGAAGTAAAGTAATTCGTTTTGTCATTTGAACCACCGAATCTTACATTGAAATCCTTTCTGATTGCACTTTGGAAAGCATAATCTTTCCAGTTTTCAGGATCAAATTTACGTGTAACGCCTGCTTTTACTGTTCTTGTTAAAGGATCGATTAAATCAGCAACATCAGTAATGTTCCACAGGTTATTTAATGGATCTAATCCTTTCCCAGAGAATAAATTTTCATTTGCATACGCGGTTCCATCTTCTCCAGCATTCACACCTTCATTGTGCATAGATTCCCAGCTAAGACCAATATAATCTTCCGCAGATCTTAATACATCATAACGAGGAAGTAAAGACATATTTGAACCAATGTTCACATCTGCTTCTACGAATGAACTTTTACCTTTACCCGTTTTTGTACTGATTAAGATAACTCCGTTTGCACCTCTAGAACCGTAAATTGCTGTAGCGGCTGCATCTTTCAATACAGTTACATTTTCAATATCATTGTTATTAATTGAAGTAATGTTTCCTGCAAATGGAACTCCATCTACCACATATAAAGGATCACGACTACCATTTACGGAACCAAAACCTCTAATACGGATTGTTGCAGCTGTACCTGGTTGCCCAGAACCATTTACAACCTGCAAACCTGCCACTTCACCAGCAATAGCTTGTGAAATATTAGACACGTTTTTTGCTTGTAATTTAGCGCCATCTACTTTTTTGGCTGAACCTGTAAAAGCCTCTTTAGTCGTACTACCATAACCTACGACAACGACTTCTTCTAAAGCCATTTCATCAGCAACAAGCTGTACATTTAAATCTGTTTGATTGCCTACATTGACTCTTTTCGTAGTGTAACCTACGTAAGAGAAAGCTAAAGTAGCATTAGGTCCAACTTCAATGCTGAAATTTCCTTGTGCGTCGGTTTGGGTAGCATTGCTACTCCCAACTAACATAACAGAAACTCCTCCAAGGGGACTTCCGCCAGCAAGTGAAGTTACTTTTCCACTTACTTGACGATCTTGTGCGAAAGCGATGCCAATAAAGCAAGCCCACACGAAGATAAATCCGAGTAATTTTTGTTTCATAAATTTTTCTATTAGTTAAATGTTTGAGTAAATAAAATGTTAAAATTTGTTAAACACTCAGCAAATATATGTTTTGATTAAATATTTAACAAATTTCATATTATATTATTAATATTTTTAATGATTTAAGGTTGTTATAGTTGTTATTCTAATTATTAAATCTATAAAAATTAATTATTTAAATAAGCCATATAATTTTTGTAATTTTTATCAGAAATTCATTCGAAACAAAGAAGAAATAGTTGCCTAACTAATTGTATGCAAGCATATTAAATAATTGTTACCAAAAACCACTCATTGCATTAAGCCCCTCATTTACAGGCCTTAGGAAAAACAAGGTTTTACACGAATTATTTATTGGTTTTTACTTATAATTTTTAAGAAGTATTACTATAATTGATAAATAATCCGATGAATAATTATATTTTATATTATTTGACAAAATAATATTCTGAATAAGATGCAATGCTATGAACAAACGAAAAACAGCTTGAATTTTTAAAAGTCATAGAAATGTAAGTTTTTTTTATGCACGCATAATAATATGCTTATAAATTGAGTTGCTATTAAATTTTAAGGATAGAAACCTGAGATCAAATCGTATCTATAACCCTCATAATACTTTCACGAAAAGAAAATATACCTGTTTTTGCCGATTGCTCCTTATTGAATATCGACAACATCATACTATGGGTATTTAAAGTTTATAAAAAAATAGGGTTGACTTTCCAGCCAACCCTATTTCTATAGACAAATAATCGTCCATGGAGATTATCCATGCAGATTACCTAGCTTCTTTATACTTAAGAATTAAATTAGTCACCTCACGTTTATTCGCTGTTGGATTCCAATGAAAGTTGATAGTAAATGTTTTTGTTTCCGGATCATAGGAGTTTTCTGCGCCTGGAATTACGGTTGCCGTAGGATTACCTAAGGAGAAAACCGTCAATTTATGCGTTATCGGATCTATTCGTACTTGTAAATGATCAATCCCTGCAATACCAGATGTACCACCTGCCCAAGTTAATCCTGAAATTTCTACAGTATTTTCATCAATTGTCGCCAATGTCACATCCGGATTACCAGCCAAACTACCATTTAAAGCATCACCAGAAGTAGGTTCGGTAGGCGTTGAATATCGTTGAACATTACCATCCTCTACAGAATAAATACCATCGTATATATTCTTAATCCCTAATTGAACAATTATAGTATCAGCAGAAACAGCACTGGCAGCAACACCACCATAATCCGTGATTCGGAAGGCTAATGCATAGCGAATACCGATATCAGTCCATTTAGATCCATCCAACAGGATGTCAAATTCACCAAATTGGTTATTTGAATCAAACTGTATTGTCGCTTCTTTTCCAGAAAAAGAAACGTTTGACGGACTTACCCATTCAAAAAATGAATCAGGCAATTCCACAAAGCTGGTTTCATTTTCTTCATTGTAAGCTTCAATTATTCCTGGATCTTGAAGCAATTTTAACGTACTTGTTTTGTTGAGCTCCGCATTATTATTTGCATCCTTTAAAATATTAAATAAGGATAGCTTTCTCTTATCGCTGAATTCGGATAACCATTGAACTACTTGAGGCCCTTTTGGGGTCTTAATAAAGGTTGTCCCTTTATCTCCTAAGTCTTCCCCATCAAAGGAATCTTTTCTACACCCTTGAATTGCAACCACAGCAATCAAGAATAGTATTGTATATAATAAATATGACTTTTTCATTTGTTTGATTTTATTTATCCCACCATATTCTAGAATGCATTTCATCTCCACCTTCCAGGCGTTCAACTGCTGCATTTACCCCAGCTTGATTGGTAGAGTATTCTGCAGAAGTATACATAAAACGTCTAGGAATTTCATCCTCTTGTCCATCAGGTGCCGGAAGTAAATTAGGCACAGCAGATTTTCTCCAAATATTCCAGCCCATGCGACCATCTGGATAATGAGCAATATAGCGTTGTAAAATAATTTTATTAAGGTCAGCGGCACCACCATTTAATGCGACAGAAGTTGATGCTAAGTAACCGGCCGTTGGAGCGGCTTGTTTCCATTGCTCATAACTTAACTTGATACCCTCTTGATAAACGCTGTTTACAACCTCTGAAGTCCAACCACGTTTAGCTGCCTCAGCTCTTGCCAACGCAATTTGACCAGCACTCATCAACACCAATGGGGATTCATCGGATCGGAAATCACCTCGCAATACACGAGCGAAACCCGTGTTGTCACCAGCAAATTTTTCCGCATTCGCTCTTGATAAACCATAAGGAAAACCAACATTGGAAGTCAAAGCAAAATCTGCAGTACCTAGCAATTCACTTTTACCTCCAAAAGCATTTTGCCGAGGATCATTTAGTGAACTCATTAAGTCTGTCATGGTCTTGCTTTCTGCAAAATCCTTACGACCATCGTAAATATCTCTCCAAGGATTTTTAAAATTCTCACCAGGATAGGTAATTACGAAATTATCCGCATTTACTTTCATGTAGCCATCGGAATCAGCCAATGCCGCTTTAAATTCAGTAGCTGCATATTCAGAAGCGCCAGGGTAACGTTTTGACAATTGTAAGGAAGTTAGCAACCTTACAGAATTTGCAAATTTCTTCCATTTACTAACATCTCCGTCAAAAATAAAATCGCCAGGAATGTCTCCAGCTCCTACAGCCAACTGTCCTTCTGCTTCTGCCAATGTACTAAGGATTCCTTTATAAATTTCTTCCTGAGTATCGTATTTTGGCACGATTTGTTGCAAGGATTCTGAATAGGGTAAATCTCCCCATAAATCTGTACAATAACCAAAAATATATTGTTGCAAGATATTAGCAACCGCAATGGCATTATTATTACCTTCTAACCTTGCTTTATAGTCCACCAAATCATTCAAATGCCCTGAATAATATCCAACAAAACCAATTTGAGGCGTAGAATATAAGGAAGCATCTGTATATTGAGTTTCTGATAAATATTGCGCATACAATGCAGGCCTAGTCTGAGCAGTAGAGGCATAACCTCCAATTCCAGACAAGACATTCGCCAATAAGGCTGAAGGAATAGGGTTTGTCGTAGCATTTGGATTTTCATTCATATCTCCGAAATCTGACAAACTATCACAACTGGAAGCTAAAATTCCAGATGCAATTAATATATATATTAATTTCTTTTTCATGTTTTTAATTTTAGAATCCTATACGAAGATTAAAACCAAATCCTCTAGTCGCAGGTAATTGACCACGCTCACCATCTACCGATGATACTTCAGAAGGATCGAAATCTTTAGTTTTAGCATAAATTAATAAAGGATTATTGGCAACAAAGGACACATTCGCTGTGCGAATGAATTTGCTCCAAGACAACTTATTAACAGGGATATTATAGCCAATGGATACCGATCTTAGTTTAACAAATGTTAAATCATAAACGTAATCATCGAACAATAATTTGTTATATAAGCCATGAAAATAATCTTGTGCACCAACATAATTAGTCACCGCATTTCCATCGGCATCCACTCCATCCACACGTACACCACCGCCATCTTCAACAGCATCGCGGATCGGATTACCTTTATCGTTTACACCAGCAGTTCTAGCAGTTAATCCGGAGAAAGAACCCCACATATTGGACAAGGAAACGAATTTACCTCCAATTCCCCAGTCAATGTTTGCCATTAAAGTGAAATCTTTATAACGGAAGGAATTTTGAACACCCCCAGTGAATCTAGGCAATGCCGATCCGAAGAATACTTCTTTGTCGTTCTCTGGCAATCCATCTGATCCAATAATTGGCGTTCCCGCATCATCTCTTAAAATTCCATTACCAAAGATTTGTCCCCAACGCATTCCTTCTTGGTGAACTAATTGAGGCAATGTTGCGCCCCACACGCCACCTACTGTAATACGCTTCACATCGTATTTAGGAGAAATACTAATGACATCATTTTTTTGAAGATCTGATAGTGTTGCGCGAATATTCCAGTTAAAATTATCATTTCTAACCGGTGTACCAGACAATGCATATTCAAAACCTCGCTTTTCAATCTTACCTACATTGGTGAATATCGAGCTATAACCCGAAGCACCATTTAAAGTGATCGCTTGTGGGAAATCTAACGAGGTACCATCCCAATAGGTTAATTCCAAGCCTAAACGATCATCTAAAAATCTTAACTCCAATCCTAAATCTTTTTGAGTAACTACTGAACCTTTTAAATCAGGATCAACCAAACGATCTGGCGTCGAAGTCAAGGCTTGACCATTCCATTTATATTGATTTACCCCATAAGCCATTCCTGGATAAACATACTCTCCGAAAGAAGTTCCATTACCTAATGCTTGAGGAATCTCTCCCCATGCAAATCTTAACTTACCATAACTTAACCATGGAAGATCTTCTTTTATTAAATCCGAGAAAATGAATGAAGCACCAAAAGATTTTGAAAGTACTGAGTTATCATCCTCTGGCAAGGTAGAAAACCAGTCATTTCTTAAGGTGAAATTGGCAAATAACATATTTTTATACCCCAAAGTACCTTTTGCCATGATGGCATTGTATCCTTCACGACCTCTGTAGTTGACCTGATTAGCTTGACTAGCAGAGTTCGCCAAAGTAAATAAATTATCCACTGTTAATCCATCATTGGTATTACCAGAGTTCTCTTGATTCTTAGAACGGAAAAAATCGGCAATTAAATTCGCATCAACTGTAAAGTCTTGAATAGACTTGTTATAGGTTGCAATAAATTCTAAATTCTGACGATTGGAATAAGTATTACCCGTTCCATAATAACCTTTGGTAAATGGATTATTTCCTTGAGTCTGAAGCCCACTTTGCATTAATTCAGATTGGTATTTGTTCTCCCAGAACGTGGTATTTTGTTGTTTCCGATACGTGGCCGTTAAGCTCAAATCTTTATAAACTTGATATTTAAAAAACACATTACCAAATAGACGATCTCTTTGATTCGTTAATGAAGTTAGATCATAGTACATATATGGATTGTACCAGAAATTTCCAGCGTAAAAGTTTCTTTGGTTGTTCGGATCATAAGAATTTGGATTTGCTTTATTCCATGAAGCATATATCCCATCTGGAGTTGTCAATCCACGCAGTTCTTTCATGATCTTAAAATCCAAATCACGGTGGAACCATTGGTTAAAAGAACCAGTTGAAGCATTCGAATAGGCATCATCAATTTCCCCACTCAACCTGTTTTGAATGTAACTGATGTTGGCACCTACTTTAAATTTTTCGCTAAGATCCAATTCTCCGGTAATATTAAATACGTTTTTATTCAAGCCAGAAGTTGGAATTAATCCATTCACGCTTTGGTTCGTATAAGAAATTTTAGTTGCGTAGTTGTCACCACCTTTGGAAATCGAAACAGAGTTGTTCCAAGTTACTCCAGTTTCAAAGAAATCACTGGCATTATCAGGCTGAGGATCTAATGTTGCCGATTTGTAAGATCTTGAGTGACCTCCATACCAAGCATACCAAGGAATATATTCTTGACCTACCATCCGAGGTCCCCATGATGCATCATCTGAATAATCGTGGTAATATTTTCCATCTAAGGCTTTCCATTCCTCTGGTTGACCATCTTGCCAAACAAAGCGAGTTAAATTTGCTTGTGACCCACCAGCATAGGAATTCTGATAATTTGGTAATGCCGCGATATTATCAAACGATGCCCCCAAATTTACATCAATACCTAGATAATCTCCACGATAAGCTTTTTTCAAGGTGATAACTATTGCTCCATTTGCCCCTTGAGAACCAAATTGAGCAGAGGCAGCAGGTCCTTGTAAAACCGTAACAGACTCGACATCATCTATATTGATATCATCAGAGTTCGGAAGAATAGTACCATCAACGACATAAATAGCCCCATTACCAGATCCGAAGCCTGCGGCACCACGTAAACGCACTTCCGTTTGACGGCCAATTGCCGCTGCCGATTGTGATCTTACTTGTAAGCCGGTCACTTGACCCGCTAATGCATTATTTAAGTTTGGTTGACGCGTGACATTGACCGCATCAGATTTTAGTGTTTGAGTGCTATAAGGTGCCGATCTTGTATTCTCTCGAATACCATAAGCACCAGTAATCACAATCTCTTCTAGATTTGCATCATCTGAAACTAATTGTACATTAATAGTTGATTGCGTACCCACCGTAATCATTTGTGTAGAAAAGCCAATGTATCGAAAGGATAATCTGGCATTTGCAGGAACTTCAATAGCGTAATTTCCTGAAGCATCGGTTTGTGTAGCCTGAGTAGCCCCTTCTACTCGTATAGTAACACCACTTAATGGGCTACCATCTGCACTAGAAGTAACTTTACCACTCACTTGCCGATTTTGAGCATAGACTATACTGACAAGCATAGTACATAGCACAAAAATACTGAGTAATTTGTGTTTCATATTTGTTGTTGTTTAGTAAATAATCTTGGTTTTTTTTGGGATCAATAACTGTTAATTATTGTTAAACCAATAATCAAAAGTATTTGTGCAATAGCATTGTTACAAAATAATTGCATTATTTTTTTTAAAATTTCTATATGATTTATAATTATTTATTGAAAAAGATTAAATTTTTCTTAAAAAATTAAAACAATAGAGTAAACTACGTGCAAACAATTATTTATAAGCAAAATATTAATATATTGTATACAAAATGACTCCTAATTTTAAATAATAATTACTTTATGGTGTTTTTTATTGAATTTCAATAAAAATTTTAACCATTTATTACAAAATATTTAAATTACATCCTTTCTAATGGCCATCAACATTTCACATCATTATTTATAACTTTGCAGCATGCGATTTGATATCATTACTGTTTTACCTCAACTTCTGGAAAGTCCATTTGCGCACTCGATTTTACAACGAGCTCAAAAAAAAGATTTAACAGCTATCCATGTCCACAACCTTAGGGAATATACCAGCAACAAACAAAAGTCAGTTGATGATTATCCATATGGTGGGGGATCCGGTATGGTCATGCAAATTGAACCATTTGCCAATTGTATCGATCAATTAAAAGCGGAAAGAGATTATGATGAAATCATTTATATGACCCCGGATGGGCAAACCTTAAACCAAGAGATTGCGAACGGATTAATACAGCATAAAAACATCATGATTTTATGTGGACACTACAAAGGTATTGATCAGCGAATTCGAGATATTTATGTTACCAAAGAAATTTCTATTGGAGATTATGTATTATCAGGAGGTGAATTACCAGCAGCGATATTGGTGGATGCTATTGTAAGGTTAATCCCTGGAGTATTATCTGACGAGACATCCGCATTATCAGACTCCTTTCAAGATGGCTTATTAGATGCGCCTATTTACAGCAGACCTGTAGAATGGAAAGGCCATAAGGTTCCCGACATTTTATTAAGTGGTCATGAAGCAAAAATAGCAGAATGGAGACATGAACAGCAATTACAAAGGACGAAAGAAAGACGACCTGATTTATTAAATGACTAACAATACCTTTGTTTTATTGTTTTTTTATCAAAAATAATTTGAATAGTCGATTTTATTGTTAAATTTGAAAAACTATGCAAACGAATAATCTATACACAAACCGCTGGTGGCACCTGATGAAATAAGTCGGGAAGGTGGTGTATTTATAATAAAAATTTTCATAATCAACCAAAACCACTGAATGGTAGCCCGACGATGTATCGCCGGGCATTTTTGTTTTAAAAACTAATATTAAATTAAAATATGAATCATAAATTCAACACCAATCATAAAATAATACTTGCAGACACTACAACGCCTGTTAGTATCTATTTAAGATTACGAGATAGCTTCCCAAATTGTTTATTATTGGAAAGCTCTGAATATCAAAATAGAGACAATAACATCAGCTACATTTGTTGCGAGCCAATTGCTGGAATTAAATTAGAAGGTAATGACTTCACGATCAATTACCCTAACCAACCGCTTATTCGTAAAAATGCGAATGAATTAAATATACGAGCGGAAGTTTCTAAGTTCAGGAAAAGCTTTTCAGCTAGCCAGCTACCTCAAGTAAATGTGCTATCCAATGGGCTTTTTGGCTATTTCACTTTCGAAGCAATCGAGCATTTTGAAGATATTGAACTTACCGCAGTAAAAAATGATAAACGCGATATACCAACCTTGCAATATCATGTATATAAATATGTCATCGCTATTGATCATTTTAGAAATCAACTTCACCTTTTCGAAAACTTATTAGAAAATGAACCTTCAGATTTAGAAAGAATTCAATTCCTAATCAAAAACAAGAATTTTCCGGAATATACTTTTCACAGAAAAGGGGAAGAAACCTCCAACATGAACGATGAGGAGTTCAAAACCCTAGTATTAAAAATGAAAGATCATATTCAACGTGGGGATGTTTTTCAAATTGTTCCTTCTAAAGCTTTCGAAACTCCATTTGCTGGTGATGAATTCAACGTGTATCGAGCTCTACGTTCCATAAATCCATCTCCTTACCTATTTTATTTTGACTATGGAGATTTTAAATTATTCGGATCGTCTCCTGAAGCCCAATTGACCATCAAGTCTGATGTGGCAAGCATATACCCTATTGCTGGCACTTTTAAGCGAACTGGCAACATGGAAGAGGATGAAAAAATTGCTGAATTATTAAAAAATGACCCTAAAGAAACAGCAGAACATGTAATGCTTGTGGACTTGGCCCGGAACGACTTAAGTAGACATTGTCATAATGTACAGGTCAAATCCTACAAGGAGGCACAATATTATTCCCATGTAATCCATTTAGTTTCTAAAGTGAGTGGTAAATTGCACGCCGATGCCAGTCCTTTTGATGTAGTTGGAGATACCTATCCTGCAGGAACTTTGTCAGGAGCACCGAAACATATGGCATTAACATTAATCGATCGGTATGAGGGATTACAACGATCGTTCTATTCTGGTGCATTAGGATACATGGGATTTAATGGCGATTTTAACCATGCTATTATTATTCGTTCTTTTTTAAGTAAACAAAACGTGCTACATTATCAAGCTGGAGCAGGGATCGTATTAGACTCTGATCCAGAAAAAGAACTACAAGAAGTAAATAACAAAATATCCGCTTTGAGAAAAGCATTAGAATTAGCAGAAAATATTTAACATGAGTCAACCAATATTAGTAATAGACAATTACGATTCGTTCACATACAATCTTGTACATTTATTACAGGAACTAAATCATGATTATGTGGTCGTTAGAAATGATAAATTCGAATTATCTTACGTAGATCAATTTGATAAAATATTATTGTCACCCGGACCCGGAATTCCCGAAGAAGCTGGACTATTAATGGATGTTATTCGTACTTATGCAGCAACAAAAAGCATTTTAGGCATTTGCTTAGGGCAACAAGCTATCGCAGAAGTTTTTGGGGGCACTTTATACAATATGCCTAAACCATTGCACGGTGTGGCAACCGCAATTATTGTAACGGATAAAGAAGAGAAATTATTTCAAGACTTTCCAGCAGATTCCAAAATTGGCAGGTATCATTCATGGGCTGTCAATCCAGAAGGTTTGCCCGAAGATTTAAAAATTACCGCAGTAGATCCACAAGGGACTATTATGGCACTTACACATGCAAAATATGATGTTCGAGGTATGCAGTTTCATCCGGAATCCATACTGACAGACAACGGAAAAACGCTCCTTGCAAACTGGTTAAAAGATTAATAAAAAAAGAAACATGACTATTTTAGACACTATAGTTGAACGAAAAAAGGTAGAGGTAGCAGAAGCTAAATCCAAGGTTTCCATTCAGGAATTAGCACAGTATCCTTTATTTAATAGAACTTGTTATACGTTAAAAGACAATGTATTAGATCCATCTAAGAAAGGTTTAATTGCTGAATTTAAACGCGCTTCCCCTTCAAAAGGGATTATTAACCATGAAGCTACAGTTCAAGACGTTGTTAAAGCCTATGAATTAGCCGGAGCATCTGCTGTTTCTGTTTTGACAGATCAAGACTTCTTCCAAGGAAATCTACAAGATCTACTTGCAGCAAGAGAAGTATTAAGCATTCCTTTGTTACGGAAGGAGTTTATTATAGATGAATACCAAATTGCAGAAGCAAAAGCCTATGGAGCAGACATCATTTTATTAATTGCTGCATGTCTCACCGCCGAGGAAATCAAAGATTTATCTACATATGCAAAATCCTTAGGGTTAAATGTGTTGTTAGAAATTCATAATGAGGAAGAACTCCAAAAATCATTAGTAGATACCATTGATGCTATTGGCGTCAATAATCGAAATCTCAAAGATTTCTCCGTATCCTTAGACCATTCCTACGATTTGGTAAACAAAATACCTTCAAATTATATAAAAGTCTCTGAAAGTGGTATTTCTGACCCATCAACCATACAGGAATTAAAAACAGCAGGTTTTCAAGCTTTTTTAATTGGAGAGAATTTCATGAAAACGGACAATCCTGGAGAAGCTATAAAGCAATTTGCAGCTCAAATCTAACCCTATAAATACAGTTCACAGCTTACACATATCTTAGAAAATAAGTAAGCTGTGAATACATATCCTATTCCAAATAATCTTCCCGATTCCACACGAGTTTTAAACAGCACGATTATTTCCTTACCTTTGTAAAAAAATCATTATTGATGGCTGTTAAAATTGGAGAACATATTGATTTAGGAGAATTCCCGTTATTACTTGCACCAATGGAAGATGTGAGTGACCCTCCCTTTCGCTATGTCTGCAAAAAAAACGGTGTTGATTTAATGTACACGGAATTTATTTCTTCTGAAGGACTCATTCGGGATGCTGCAAAATCAAGACAAAAACTTGATATTTTTGAATATGAAAGACCGATAGGCATTCAAATATTTGGTTCTGACATTGAACACATGAGGCAATCAGCAGAGATTTGTACCCAAGCAAATCCTGATTTAATAGACATCAATTATGGATGTCCAGTGAAAAATGTTGCCTGTCGAGGAGCAGGAGCTAGTCTTCTTCAAGATATTGACAAAATGGTTGCGATGACCAAAGCTGTTGTCGAAGCAACCCATTTACCGGTGACTGTAAAGACTCGTTTAGGTTGGGATGACAACACAAAAAACGTATATGAAGTAGCCGAGCGCCTTCAGGATATAGGCATCCAAGCCTTATCTATTCACGGCAGAACAAGAGCTCAAATGTATAAAGGACAAGCAGATTGGTCTATGATTCGAGATATCAAAAGAAATCCGAGAATTAAGATTCCAATCTTTGGCAATGGTGATGTAGACTCTGTAGAAAAAGCGACCGCATGGCGCCAAGAATATGAAGTAGATGGCATAATGATTGGTCGAGCGTCTATTGGATATCCCTGGATTTTTAGAGAAATAAAACACTTCTTTGAAACTGGAGAACGTTTAGCAGGGCCAACTATTACTGAGCGTGTGGAAGTCTGTAAAACCCATTTAGAAAAATCCATCAGTTGGAAAGGCGATAAAACAGGAATCTTTGAAATGAGAAGGCATTATGCCAATTATTTTAAGGGAATCCCTAATTTCAAAGAGTACCGCATGAAATTAGTCGAACTGCAAGACATTCAAGTTATTCTAGAAGTATTAGAAGAAATTAAACATAATTTTTCAGAAGAATTGGTTTAAGGGTTGACCTTAATTTCGGATAAACTTCTTCAGATTGTTTTTTTCTAGGTAAAAGACTACACTCACAAATACCAACAATAAGACGTTTCCTATCCAAAAACCTTGATTAGAAGCTAACCAAGCGGTTCCAGAACCAACGATCAAATAGATGACAATCTTTTTCACAGGATAAGGTATAGGGTAATTTTTCTGCCCCCAAAAATACGATAAGCCAAGCATGGATAAATACGCACATGTTGTTGCAAAAACAGCACCTTGATAAGAATAACTAGGTATCAAACCAAAATTAAGGATAATAGTGATTATGGCTCCGATTCCAGAAATATACAAACCATACCTTGTTTGATCAGATAGTTTATACCATACCGATAGGTTCATATAAATACCTAGCAAAACATAGTTAAACAAAATAAAAGGTACAATGTACAAACCAGACCAATAAGATGCCAATTGATCTTCCTGACCACGAATAAAATTCTTCAACCAGCTTAAATTCGCACAAATACCAATCATGACGATGAGCATCCCGATTACAAAGTACTCCATGATACCTGCATAGGTTTTCCTGGCATTCTCGTGTTTTGCATGCGAGAAAAAGAAAGGCTCTGCTCCTAGCCTAAATGCAGTCACAAATAAACTCAAGAATACGGCGATTTTTGTAGCCGCACCATAACTTCCTGTCTCTTCATTCCCACCTTCAGGCAATAGCATCGGAATAATCATTTTATCCAGATTCTCATTGATAATAAAGGATATGTTGGCAATTAAAATAGGGAAGCTATAATTCAACATGCTCTTCAACAACTTCCTTTCTACTCTAAAACGGAATCCCATCATCTGTGGTAACAACAGTACTACTGTCAGCACACTAGCGATCACATTAGCCAAAAACACATTACCCAACCAGCCCTCTCGGTACCAGCTATTTATAAAAGAATATTGATCATTAAATTTGGGAAAGACATAAAGCAAGATCAGCACACAAGTCACATAAATTACGATGTTCAGTGACTTTATTAGGCTGTATCGTATAGGTCTTCCTTCGGCTCTCAGTTTCGCAAAAGGAATTACAGCAACCGCATCAGCAGCCAGCATAACTGCAAAATACTTAACGTAAGTAGTATAATCTGATAGCTGTTCTCCATTGCTCAATAAGCTAGCAATAGGTGTAGAAAATATAAAAACCGTAATTAAAAAAAGGAATGCGGCAATTAAGGTAATAAAGAAACTAGTGTCAAAAACCTTTTTCTTATCCCCCTCCACCTTTTGAAGATATCGAAAAAAAGTAGTTTCCATGCCAAACGCCAAGACAGCGTTTACAAAAGATGCATAGGCATATAAATTCGTTAAGATACCATAAACACTCGTCGCGAAGCTACTCGTGAAGATGGGGGTCATGATAAAATTCAGCATTCTTGATAATATGGTAGTTACCCCATAAATCATTGTATCGCCGACAAACCTTTTTATTCCAGACACCTTAACTTAATTTCTTGATAACCTCAAAGTTTTTAAATCCCTGTAGTGCTGTAAACTCTTCAACATCTACAGCTTCCACTTCAGCATCTTGAGGTCCTTCTTTCAGAAAGTCCAATAACGAATCAAGGCCGAAGTTATCCCCTTCAGCCTCAATATATACAGTACCATCTGGTTTGTTCATCACAAATCCTTTAACCTCAAGTTGATCAGCAACAGCCTTTGTACTTGCTCTAAAGAATACTTTCTGAACTTTGCCACGAATGATTATTTTCCAATGCTTCATGGCACAAAGGTAAAACAAGAATCAGAAAATCAAAATTATCTAATTCTTCTCACTTTAACTTTTTCATCCAATTTAAAAGTCTCCATACCTTCCAATAAAACAAGACCAGGTTTCTTACCTTCTTCCAAAGAACCAAGTTCATGATCTAAGTTCAAGGCTTTAGCCCCATTTAAGGTGGCCCATTTGATAGTTTCTTGAAAATCTAGATGATTATATTCATTATGCAATACTTTTAGTTCTTCCAAAATATCTAACGTATCATTAGAAGCTAAACTATCTGTACCCAAAATAATATTGTATTTACCTAACATGAAGTTTTCAATCTTTGGTAAACGATCCTCAATATATAAATTGGCTTTAGGACAAAAACAAAAAAACACATCCCTTCCCATACGGTCTACAAAATCCAAGTCTTTGATGGACGTATAAGTATTATGAACTAAAATCAATTTATTTTTTGCAGGAATATACGGTAGAAAGGACTGTAATGAATTTCTAGCCTGCGCTTTAAATTCATCAAAATTGTAAGCTATTTTTTTATAGAATTCTAAAAATTCTCCTTTTTTATAGCGGAATAACTTATTCTCTTCATCACTTTCTTGATTATGAATACTGATGATATTATCTTCGCTAATGGCCTTTTTTAACGATTTAAATAAATATTTAGAACTTGAATATGGCGCATGTGGAGTGATGGAGGAATGTTTATAATCAAAGTGAAATTCTATTTCCTTTGCATTGTCGATCCGTTTAACCACGTCATCTTTATTCAAGGCCATAACTTCCACAAAAGTATGATATGCTATAGGACTAGCTTCTTTCACTTGCGCTGTTACTGCAGAATTCACATGATCCCCAACCGCTTGAATTCCATTGTCATACATCGTTTTATCTGCATCAAGCATCGCTTGTTCAACATTTGACTGATTCAGTTCACGACCATCCATTACAGCTTCTAAAAACTTCGGTAGTCCAGTTTTTTGAGCGATTACACCAGCCATATGAGATAATTCTAAATGGCAATGTGCATTGATAAAGCCAGGAATTAATGCCCCTTTAAAATACTCCACTTGAGCTTCATCAATCTCCCCAGGATTGAATACTCCTTTTACAACACCGTGGTCATCCATGGCAACTATTCCCTTTTTTATTGCAGGACTTGCAACGGGAAATACAACATCAGCACCGTAATACTTCATACAATTAATAGTTCTGTTTTTTTTAAGTTAGCGTAATTTGCCCATTAGGCAGTCTGCCAATTTACAAAAAATAAACCAATGTTTAACTATTAAAACAATAATTGCGAATTTGTTACAAAACTAAAAATATTTTGTTTTAATCCAGTAAAAAACTAGATTTGTGCCGTCTATTAGGGGTGCCTTGTTTTTTAACACAAATAAAGGCTGAGATTATACCCAGTGCATATGCGTTGATTAATAGCATGCACATACCTGATCTGGATAATGCCAGCGTAGGGAAGGTAGGTTAAATAACACTTGTTGTGACCCCTTACAACAAGAAAGTTTAACTCATTTACAAAACAATATTTATTATGCTTAACAAGTTCATTTTAGTATGTTTAACTTGCTTTACGGTGTTTTCTGCCTATGCGCAGCATGAATTACAAATCCAAATTACCAATAAAGGAAAAGTTCCATTGCAAGGGGCATCGGTAAAATTAAACCACCTTTCGATGACAAGCAATCGTCAGGGTCAGGTACAATTTTCAAAATTATCCGATCGATCTTATTCGCTAAATATATCCTTTGTGGGGTATAGGGACACAAGTCTTCAAATCAATCCAGCAAAACAATCTTTGATTAGCATTCCATTACAAGAAAAGTTATATCAAACAGAAGAAATATATGTCACAGCTACCCGCGCAAAGCATAACTCCGCGACGACCTATAAGAATCTGAGCAAAGAAGAAATTAGCAAAAAGAATTTAGGACAAGATATCCCATACCTATTAGATCAAACAGCAGGTGTAGTTATAGGTTCAGACGCTGGTGCCGGTATAGGCTATACCAATATGACCATTCGCGGTTCCGACAATGAACGTATCAACGTTACACTAAACGGCATACCATTAAACAATCCAGAAAGCATGGGTTCCTTTTTTGTCAATTTACCAGACTTTGCTTCCAGTACCCAAAGTATACAAATTCAACGTGGAATAGGCACTTCCACTAACGGTGCAGGCGCATTTGGCGCCTCTCTAAACATACAAACTGACGCCTTAGAACCCAATGCTTATGTAGAATTCAACAACAGTTACGGATCTTTTAATTCTTGGAAAAACACGTTGAAAGTTGGTTCAGGTTTAATTAAAAACAAATACGCTTTCAATGCGCGTCTATCTAACATCACTTCCGATGGATTCATTGACCGAGCCAGCTCGAATTTAAAATCCTTCTATGTCGATGGAGGAATTTACGGCAAAAAACATCAACTAAAAGCAACAGTTTTTTCAGGAAAAGAAAAAACATATCAAGCATGGTATGGGCTTCCATCGCCTTTATTTGAGGGAAATCTCCAAAACATCGATGATTATGCTTCAGCCATGGAACTTTATACACCTGAAGAAATAGAACGCTTAAAAAATGGTGGATTGCGCTATAACATATACACATACGATAATCAAACTGATAATTATACCCAAACGCATAGCCATTTAAACTACACATTTAAACCAAGCATCAACACCAGCATCAATGCCGCCCTACACTATACCCGTGGAGCCGGATATTACGAGGAGTTTAGGTTGTCAGATGAACTCGCTGATTATGGAATCGTATTAACTGAAAGTGGAAACCCAATTGAAAACTCGGACTTAGTTCGTCAACGTTGGTTAGATAACCATTTTTATGGATTAACTTATGCTTTGCAACATCAATTTAGCCCAATACTGCAATTCACTTTAGGTGGTGCTTACAATCAATATTTAGGCGACCATTACGGAAAGGTTATTTCCGTGAAAGCAAGCGATGCTCCAAATTACAACCATCGATACTATTTCAATGATGCGCAAAAGAATGATTTTAACATCTTCGCTAAAGCAGATTTAAATTTGGATAAATGGTTAATTAATCTGGATCTCCAATACCGAAATATCGATTACCATTCTGAAGGTGATGATGATAAAATCAAAAATTTTCATTTCAAAGATCAACACAACTTTTTCAACCCAAAAATTGGAGCTACCTATTTCATCAACTCAAATTCCAATATTTACGCATCCTATGCCTTTGCAAGCAAGGAGCCCAATCGTAAAGATTATGTAGAAAATCCAGTAAATATTTTCCCTAAGCCAGAGAAAATGCAAAATATTGAAGCAGGTTACCGTATCAATCAAGCAAGCTTTACATTAGGGGCAAATGTATACGCTATGTTGTATCAGGACCAGCTCATTCCAACTGGCAAATTAAACGACGTCGGTGAAGCATTAAGAATGAATGTGGAGAACAGTCATCGAATAGGAATAGAAGCGGATGCTTCTTGGGCTATATCCCGATTATTCACATGGTCTGCTACTGCCGCATTGAGCCAAAACAAAATCAAAAACTTTACAGAATCGGTAAATATCTATAATGACAATTGGGATAAAGTAGGCGAACAAGCGTATTTTTACAAGAGTACGGATATTGCAAAGTCTCCTTCAGCAATTTTATCCAATAATTTAACCTATAATCCTAGCGCTGCAATAGCCATCAGCTTTTTAAGCAAATATGTTTCCAAAATGTATTTAGACAATTCAAGCGCTGAAGAAAGGAGCCTTAAATCATCATTGGTGCACCATGCTCAAGCCACCTATCGTTTCAAAGCTTTTGGACTAAACTCCATTGCACTAAATTTACTAGTAAACAACCTGTTTAATGCGACATATGCAACAAACGGTTATACCTGGGGTCAGATCTTTGAATCCAAGGGCAGCCGAGATTACTACAATTTCTATTATCCACAAGCAGGAACAAACTTTTTGCTAGGTTTAAATATTAGATTCTAACCTCAATTTGAAAACAATAGATCATAACCCTTCGGCCTAAAGCTGAAGGGTTATTTTTTGCAGCTGTTCACATTTGCTTAGTAGGTTTATACTAGTTATTTTTACCCCATGCGAGCAGTCATACAACGAGTTTCCCATGCATCTTGTACAGTAGATGCGCAAATAACAGGAAAAATAAACCAAGGATTATTAGTGCTCATCGGCATAGAAGATGAAGACCAAGAAGAGGACATGCACTGGTTATCCCAAAAGTTAGTCAACTTAAGGATATTCTCTGATGAACAAAACCTGATGAATAAATCCGTCCAAGATATTGATGGCAATATCTTATTAATTTCGCAGTTCACCCTGTTTGCACAGACCAAGAAAGGCAATAGACCATCCTTTATTCGAGCAGCAAGGCCAGAAAAAGCAAAACCCATGTATGAGGAGATGGCGAATTTACTTTCAACTTTATTGCAAAAGGAAGTTCAAGTGGGTGTATTTGGAGGGGATATGAAAATTGATTTAAGGAATGATGGGCCTGTAACCATTATGATGAATACAAAAGATAGAGATAACTTTTAAGTTAAAAAAGATGACAATAGAACAAGCCCAAGAATCCGTAGATCAATGGATAAAAACCACCGGAATTCGATATTTTAATGAATTGACTAATACAGCGATGTTAATGGAAGAAGTTGGTGAAGTTGCACGTATTATGGCCCGCCAATACGGAGAGCAATCCTTCAAAACATCGGACAAAGAAGTTAACCTGGCAGATGAAATGGCAGATGTACTTTTTGTGTTAATTTGTTTAGCAAACCAAACCGGAATCAATTTAACAGAAGCGTTAGAAGCTAATTTAGTCAAGAAAAACATCAGGGATGCAGACCGTCATAAAAACAATGAGAAACTCAGGTAATAAAATCTCCTTGTATTTAGATCAAATGCCTTACCCTAATTCTCAAATTTTATCTCTGCTAAAACAGGTAAATGGTCAGAAGCATACGATTCATTAATTACCTCGTATCTCAACCATTTAAACTTTTTGTTTTTCAAAACCATGATGTAATCTATTTCATTTCTTGGATCAATATTAGGGGAAGTAGGTTTATTGCTAGTCGTATTTCGAATAAAATATTCCTCCAATTGCTGAATAGGTTTTGCTGTTGGTTTCGCATTTAAATCACCAACAAGGATCAATGGTCCTTGGTACAATTCGCCCAATTCATTGATAAATGCGGTTTGAGCAATTCTGTTTTCCTCTTTTAAATCCAAATGTGTATTGGCAATAGAAACCTTCTTACCATTCGGCATTTCAATATCCACAATTGCTAATGAACGATTTTCACTTTTTACAGGCATAGGTAGGTCATACCTCCTCTTCCCAACAATTTTATGTTTACTTAAAATCAAAGTTCCGTAATAGCCTTTTTCTAAATCTATGCCCTTAGAAAAATAATAATCCATACCCGTCAATTCCGCAAGTTTCTCCGCCTGATTCACCATTTCCGATCTAGAAACATGAATATCAACCTCTTGCACACCGACCACATCCACATCTGCCTCATTAATTACTTTGGCAATAGCTGCTAAATCAATGACATTAGGTTTTGATGGAGGATTCGCATGATGGATATTATAGGATAAAACTTTAATCGTTTGTGCCTGTAATGATATCGTAAAGATTACTGCAAAACCCAATAACAACTTTTTCATAGATTTAATTTTTTAATGAATATAAAACTAATCAACTAATATTACCAAATTATTATCTTTATTCCATGAATAAAACAAATCTCTTTTTCCTATTCTTTATTGTTCTTTTTCATGCTTCATGCTCGTTGAATCATCAAAAAGCAACGACGACTAATGAGTATAAACATGCTGCCGTAATTACCGCTCATCCCATCGCTTCTCAAGTTGGACTTGACATTCTCAAAAAAGGTGGCAATGCTGTGGATGCTGCTATAGCTGTTAAATTTGCTTTAGCAGTGGTTTATCCAAATGCTGGAAATTTAGGTGGCGGCGGCTTCATGGTGTATCGATCCAAAACAGGAGAAGTTGCCTCCTTAGATTTTCGAGAAAAAGCTCCAGGAAAAGCATTTAAAGACATGTACTTGGATGATGAAGGTAACCCGCTCACGGAACTTTCTGTTTATGGCCATTTAGCTGCAGGAGTACCAGGTGCCGTTGCAGGTATGGAAGAGGCATTTAAGAAATATGGTAGTTTAAAATGGAAGGATTTAATTCAACCAGCGATTGATCTAGCTCGCAAAGGCTTTCCAATAACTGCTTCACAGGCGAGAGAATTTAATTACTACCAAGAACGGTTTAAAAAAATAAATCCAAACGGTGCAGCGATTATACGAGAACAAGCTTGGAAAGATGGAGATGTTTTTGTACAGCAACAATTAGGAGAAACCTTAGTCCGAATCGCTCAAGAAGGACGAGACGGATTTTATAAAGGAAAGACAGCCGATTATATCGTTGCTGAAATGAAAAGAGGTAATGGTATTATTAGTCATCAAGACTTACTGGACTACCAAGCCATTTGGCGTAAACCCATTGTTGGAAATTACAAAAATTATAAAATAATCTCCATGCCGCCTCCATCCAGTGGTGGAGTAGCGCTTATGGGCTTATTGCAATCTGTCGAAAAATATCCATTAGCAAAATGGGGATTTCAACACGACAGCACTGTTCGCGCAATGGTAGAAGCCGAAAGAAGAATTTATGCAGATCGGGCCACCCATTTAGGTGATCCAGATTTTTATAAGGTTCCTGTAGAACATCTGACCGACGCAACTTTTAATCAAGCAAGAATGTCTAAAGTAAATTTAGCAAAAGCAACCGCTAGTGATGATATAAAGGCTGCAAAATTCCCAGGGTATGAATCCGAGCAAACAACACATTACAGCATCGTTGATAAAGCTGGAAATGCTGTTTCCCTTACCACAACGATCAACGGATCCTACGGTTCATGTGTTTGGGTAGATGGTGCAGGGTTCTTGTTAAATAATGAAATGGATGATTTCTCGGTAAAACCCGGAACACCAAATATGTATGGTCTATTAGGCGGTAAAGCCAATGCAGTAGAACCTGGTAAAAGGATGTTAAGTGCCATGACTCCTACCATAGTAGAAGAAAATGGGAAGCTTAAAATGGTTGTGGGCACTCCCGGAGGCTCCACCATTATCACTTCCGTATTTCAAACCATTTTAAACGTGCTTGAATTTAACATGACCGCACAAGAATCTGTTAGTGCCGCACGATTTCATCATCAATGGAAACCCGAATATATTGATGTAGAAGCCAATGCTATCGATGAAAAAACTCGAGAAAGCTTGCTAAAAGATGGTTATAAAATTAATAAGCGAGGTTCCATAGGCCGTGTAGAAAACATCGTCATCCTTCCCAATGGCCGTTTACAAACAGGGGCCGATCATCGCGGTGATGATACCGCTGCAGGTTATTAATAGCAGAAACAAATTAAAATAGGACTTTCCAATTGGAAAGTCCTATTTTTTTTAGCATATTTATAACTAACATTGTGTTTTCAACAAACTCTAAACCTTTAAACTATAACCGATTATGAAAGCCATTTTGATTTCCCTTCTACTTATTATAACATTTTCCACGATTCACGGACAACAACCTAAACTGGTTAAAATCCCTATTAGCGGCATGGTAATGGATGCCAATTATCATAAACCAATTATTGGCGTTTCCGTTCAATTTATGAACAAAGAAATTACACAGACTGACAAGGATGGTTACTTTAAATCAGAAGTAGAAGTAGACACCTCTAAAATTAGATCACTCAGTATTACTTTCAATAAATATCCATATGGTGTAGTAGTAGATTATGGCATTAAATTAAAAGAAAATCAGTTAAAAGGGCAAAATTTTATTATAGGATTAGTCGATTTGAAGAATAAGGATAAACCTTACTTTTCCGACCGTATAGATGGGACGTTAACCCTAACAGCGATAAAAAAAAGGTTTGAACAGATTAAAAGCAAATTGACTAATAAAAACGAAAAAAAAGGCAATTAATCTTCTAAATATCGCTGATCTATTTGTTTATTGGCTTTAGCGCCTAAGACTTTTAATTGTTCAATTTTTCTAATCACATTACCATGGCCTGAACTTAATTTTTTCATGGCCTCTTCGTGTTTATTGGAAGCTTTAGCTAAAAATTGTTGTAACTGATCCATATCATCCAAAAAACTCACCACCTTATCATAGAGCAATCCTGCTTCTTTTGCTATTTCCAACACATTTCTGTTTTGTCGTTCTTGTTTCCAGATACTTGCGATGGTACGTAGAGTCGCTAACAAGGTTGATGGACTAACAATGACTACTTTACGATCCCATGCATCACTAAACAACTCAGGTTTTGACTGCACAGCTAGACTCAATGATGACTCAATAGGTACAAATAGCATCACGAAATCCGGAGATTGTATCCCATATAAATTGTGGTAATCTTTAGCAGATAATTCTCGAACATGGTTTTCTAATGACTGAACATGTTGTTTTAGAAACAGCTGTCGGTCCTCTTCGGTATCCGCATTGATCGCGCGTTCATACGCCGTCAACGAAAGCTTAGCATCCACGATCAAGTGCTTCTCATCGGGCAGATAGATGATGGCATCAGGTTGCAATCGCTTTCCAGTTTTATCCTGTATAGCGACCTGCAATTTATATTCTTGATCTTTCATTAATCCCGAACGCTCCAAGACTTTCTCTAAAATCACTTCCCCCCAATTCCCTTGTTTTTTATTATCTCCTTTTAACGCTTTAGCTAAATTATTGGCCTCCTCACGGATCTGATTACTCTGCAGCATCAATTGTTCGACAGCGCCCTTTAAAACATGCCTTTCGGCAGACTCTTGCTGATAGGTCTTCTCTACTCGTTCTTCAAAGGATTTTATTTTCTCTTTTAGCGGGTTTAATACCAAACCAATTTGTTCTTGGTTGTATTCGGTAAATTTCTTGGATTTTTCTTCTAAAATTTTATTGGCCAAAACCTGGAACTCTTGATTAAACTGTTGTTTGATCGCGACCAATTCCAATTTTTGATCTTCAAACTTTTCTTGCTGCGCATGTAGGTAAGCGGTAGTCCCCTCTAATGTCCGCTCCACCGCTTGCTTTTCTTGTGATAATGCCTCACGCTCCATAAGCAATTTAGTCTTATCCGCTTGCAATAATGCTTCCCGTTCCGTTACCTTGGCTAATGTTATTTCTAGATATTGCTTTTCTTTATTTGTTAGCTCATACGCTTCCTTACTAATTGATTTGGCATTACGATAAAGCAATAATAAACAGGCAATAAATAAAGCAACGATGATAAAAACGTAGACAAGCTCCATAGCAAACAAATTTAGAGGAGTGATTACTGTAGTTTTTGATGTGTTTTCCACCATAAATCTGGCATCTCACCAGATACAGCAAGTTGATAATCTTCATACCGGCAGGGAACCAAATAAAACCGTTCGTTTACAGATTTAGAACCAAAATAAGGAACTTGCATCCACCATCGATCGGACTTCTTACTTTTCACAAAAACCAATTCATACTCATCACTTTCCAACGTCGTTCTATAAATGATGTAATTCGATTTTGGATAAATTGGAGCATCCTTTTTACGGCCATAATACCCATCTACAAAACACCAAATCATTTGAGCGATCAACATTCCCGTTTGGCCCATGGGGTCAAACGTAGGATTAAACTCATAAATACCAAAAGAACTGCATTTATCAGACATACCGGCATAGCGCGCTAATTGACAGGCCTCATCCCCATACAAACCATTAGGACCTGCATTTGCATTTCCACCGGCTTCAGATGCACGGATAGCACCAATATCAAAACTTAGCATATCTGCAGAACGGATGATGGGTTCCGCTTGATCTAATTTACCAGAAAAAGAGCCCAAACGAAGCGCATTAAAAAACAATTTATCATACATATTTATCGACTCTTTACTTACTAAATAAGTTTGATAAGCGATATTACTTAGATTAAACAAGTAATCCGGTTGATGTAAAATAATGTGATTTAAATACGTTTGGGAATTTAAAGGCATATCGACAACATTCTCTTGATCTAGGTCAAACTTCGAATCGATAACCGCGACATCCACACGTTGTTCTAAATGTTCGTAGGCAAGATATTGTGCATAGGTCAAATCTTGACCTCCGCCAATCAAAATCGGAAGAATATCTTTTTTCATCAATTCTTCCAACACTAATTTAACGGCAACATAAGTGTCTTTTATCGTAGATCCCGCTTTAATATTACCTAGATCCACTATTTTAACATTATAGTCTCCTTGGTATAAATCATACAGGTGTTTTCGAACGACATCAGCTGCTTTTTGAGTGCCATTATTATTAACCGCTCCTCTCCCTTCTTCAATGCCGATTATAGCCAGGTTTGGTCTTTGTTCCTCCTCTTCCAAATCAGGAAATTCATGCTCATATTTTTGTATGATATGACCAAATTGTGAATTATAGTATTCTGTATCAATCCCAAGTTCGCTTAAAGATATAGGGGATAAAAAATCAGCTAATGTCATATTAAATATCTAATAATTGAATTTTTAGACGAGATAATCCTCATGTATTTAGCAAATATGCATTTATTAACTTACTTTTGAATAACACAATTTTTCAACAATAAGTTAGAAAGTGATTTTAGTAACAGGCGGCACAGGTTTTTTAGGTTCTACACTTTTGCAAAATCTTATAGATACAGGGCAAAGTGTCATTGCAATCAAGAGATTTAATTCTCATATTCCCGAACAACTCAAATCCTCCTCGTTAATACAGTGGGTAGATGCTGAAATCACTGATTATTTCGCATTAGCAGAAATTTTTCCGCAAATCAAGCAAGTTTATCACTGTGCAGCAAAGGTATCTTACCAAAAAGTAGATGCTGCAGAGATGTTCAACACCAATATCCAGGGTACCAAACATATTGTCAACTTATGCATCAAACACGCTGCACGACTAGTCCATGTTAGTTCTATTGCCGCTTTAGGAACCAATAAATTAGGTCTTCCTGTAAAAGAGACCGATAAATGGGAAACCTTAGGCAAGATTGCCAATTACAGCAAATCCAAGTACGAAAGTGAAATGGAAGTATGGCGAGGAATAGAAGAAGGCTTAGAGGCAGTTATCATCAACCCTTCAGTCATTATGGGCGTAGGATTTGTCATGAATGGTTCTCGCAAAATTTTCGACTTGGTTCAGAAAGGGAATAAAATTTACACCGCTGGATCTGTGGGTATTGTCGATGTACAGGATGTCGTTCGTGTCATGATCCAATTGATGCACAGTCCAATTCGTTCGGAACGGTTTATTGTAAATGCAGAAAACATCAGTAATAAAGATTTATTGATTAAAATAAGCCAGTTAATGAAAAAGCCCGAACCTCGAATTCTCGCTTCTGCTGCCTTATTGTCGATAGCATGGAGGTTATCGAAATTAATATCGCTAGTTAACGGCAAAAAACCGACGATTACTGCGGAGAATGCACAAGCTGCCAACACAAAACTGATGTTTGATAATAGCAAAATCATTCAAACTTTAGGCGTTTCATTCAAACCTATTGATGAGATTTTGAGGGAAGTATGCAAGACCTATTACCTTTAAAACAAACTTAAACTTACAATAAATTGAAAAACTATTACATCATAGATTTCGACAGTACATTTACCCAAGTCGAAGCCCTAGACGAATTAGCAAGGATATCTTTAGAAAATCATCCTGAACAAGAGAAAATTTATAACGAGATAGAACGTTTTACCAACTTAGCCATGGAAGGTAAAATTTCTTTCCGCGAAGCCTTAGCTGGACGTGTTAAACTATTGCAAGCTAATCGAACGCATTTGGATAAGTTAATTGCCCATTTAAAAAAGAAGGTTTCAAAATCGTTTAGTCGCAATAAAGAGTTTTTTAAAGAACATGCAGATAGTGCATGGATTGTTTCTGGTGGATTCAAAGAATTTATTACACCAGTGGTTAGTCAATACCATATTAAAAAAGAAAATATATACGCGAACACTTTTAAATTTGATGAAGAGGGTAATATTATCGGTTATGATGAAGAAAACCCCTTATCGTTTGAAGGTGGAAAAGTAAAATTGCTTAAAGAATTAAATATTCAAGGTAGAATATTTGGTATTGGCGATGGCTATTCCGATTTTCAATTGAAAGAGTCAGGCCTTATTGAGAAATTTTATGCATTTACAGAAAATATTTCTCGACAATCTGTAACGGATAAAGCAGACCATATTGCCCCAAGTTTTGACGAATTCTTATATGTGAACGACTTGCCGATGGCAATTTCGTACCCTAAAAACAGAATACTTTGTTTAATCGTAGGGAATGTTCCAGAAATAGCCGCTCACATCTTAAAAAGAGATGGTTTCTCCATTCGAATTAAAGAAACTTTGGAAGAAAAATATGTCAAAGATGTCGGCATGCTGTTACTTGGATCAGATGTATCCCTAGATGATGAGGTATTATCACGTGCGGACAAATTGAAAACCATAGGTTTTCTTGGCGATATGAAAGGGCAACTTTCCAAAACCATCTGTAATGAAAAAGGTATTGTAATTTTTGATGATAAAAAGCTTAAAGCTCGCAATGCGGAATTTATTCCTAGGAGAATGGCTGATTTCATTAATAATGGAGATACCGATCAATCTAGAAACTTTCCTAACCTAATTTTGCCGAAGTTAACTAGAGCTCATCGTTTGCTGCATATCCATAAAAATGTTCCTGGAATTTTAGCCCAAATCAATAATATTTACGCTGAAAACAACATTAATATATTCTCCCAATTTTTAATGACTAGAGGAGAAATTGGCTACGCGGTAACGGATATCGATGCCGAATACGATAAAGATATGTTAAAGCAGTTGAAGCGAATTGACCATACCATCAAATTCAGAATATTATATAAATAAGAATAAACATAGACTTGCTGAAATCCCTATGGATCAATAGAGTAATTTCAGCAAGTCTTTTTAATCCCTTATAAGGTATAGCCTACAGTTAATCGAAAACTTCGTGGACTTAAAGCCCTCCATCCATAATGTTTATAGCCCCATGCCGTAGGGAAATGTCCAGTATAATTAAATCTGTCGGTAACATTATTGACCATCAAATTCACTAAGAAATTCTTTCGCCTGTACGTAGCTCCCGCATCCAAGGAAAATAAATCGTCTGGAAGGTGTTTTTCCAGCGTTACAGGCCAGGCTGAACGTTTGTTCTGGTATTCATAACCCGCTGATAAATCAAGCCCATTCAACGCCCCATTTTTGATATGATAGGTTAGCCATGCGTTCGTAATATGTTTAGCTGTTCCATTTAACATCCATCCCACCCGACTTACGGTATTATTATCTTTAGTTATTTGAGCATCTGTGTACGCATAGTTTAACAGTACATTCCAATTTTCCCCAAGCTTACCCACGATGTCCAGTTCAAGCCCTTTAGAGATAGCCTCGCCTGATTGCTCGACGATTCCAGGCTTATTAGGATCTCCAGGAGTGGTGATATTCGTTCTGGTCAAATGATAAGCGGTAATTCCAGCTAATAATTGACCATCGAACCAGCTCTTTTTCAGCCCAATTTCCTTATTGATCCCTCGAGATGGGGAAGCAGCATCTCCATTTTCCAAAATTCCAGTTTGCTCTTGAAAACTTTGATCATATAAACCGTAAAGGGTAAATGTAGGTGTCAATAGTCCGGTAATACTAAACCTTGGAGTATAGGCACTATTATCCACCCTAGCCCCTTTTGATGCGCCGCTGGTCTGTGAGGTATGTGTATACCTGATTCCTGCCCCTATGCGCAACTTATCTGCTAATAGATGAGCTTCATCTTGCAAATGAATGGAATAATAGGTATAGTTTGATAAATACATGCTACCTCGTTCCCGAAGTGATTTACTTCGATCAATGAGTGGTAAATCACTTTTAGTTAATTGACCATAAACCGGTTGATAAATATTGAATACTGGACCTACTTGCTGATCAATTTCAGACCAATCTGCTACATAAAATTTATCCCCCATATCCAATCCGGCAAGCACTTGATTCTTGATGTTACCCATCGCAAATTTACCCTTTAAAAAAACCTGCCCTACTACCGATGAATTAATTGCATCGTTCATCGATATAGACCGCGTTAAATCCCCTGTTTTTACATCAATTGAATTATACCGAGCATATAGAGACTCGCCCTCCATCGCTGCGTAAATATAACCTAGCTGAGTCGTTAACATCCAATTATCCGTCAGGTAATGATTCAAACTCGAAAACAAATTATGCTCCCTTGTTACGGTAGGGTCTACAATAGGATCAGATAATGAAGCCTCTCGTGGCACATCTTTAAATCCTTCCAATCCGTAGACATATTTGGAGAACCCACCGGTAAATGAGTTTTGGGAATAAATATATTCCGTGATTAATTCTGTTTTATCAGAAATAAGATATTTTAAAGATGGATTGATGACATATTGTTCATTGGAAACATTCATTTGAAAAGAACCCTTCTTTGTACCCATCAAATTTAACCTTCCCAAAACTTTTCCATTATCGGACAATTTTCCATCCACATCTACCGAAGCTCGATATAGACCAAAACTTCCCAAGGTAAACATAGCATGGACATCATTTTGCCCTGTTGGTTTTTTGGTGACAATATTATAAAACCCGCCAGGTTGGGTGTTTCCCATCATAAATCCTGCAGGTCCTTTTACAAATTCGATCCGTTCTATGAACGACATATCTTCTCTTAAAGGCCCAAAACTGCCACTAACGTCCATCCCATTGCGTAAATTGGAAGCTCCGTATCCTCGGGCATAAATTCCTACTTTACCTTCTTCTTGGTGATATACTGTTCGAACCCCACTTACATTTTTAGTAATCCCTTCGGCTAGCGAGAGAATCGCTTGATCTTGAAAAAGCTGCTTATCCATGATTTGAATATTTTGAGGAGTAACCAACACATTTTCAGAAAGACGTAAGGTTGAGGAAGGAATCGCTCTCCGATTGACAAGAACGATGATTTCTTCCATTTGAGCTTCCGTTAAGGCCAATTCAAAAATTACCGAAAGGGTATCCACACCTGATAATTCCACCTCCAATAGTTGCTCATGCCCAAGATTTAGCGTTTTTAATTGGTATTTACCTTTTCCTAATCCTGTATATACAAAATGACCATGCTCATCCGTAATGACCTGTTTATTGCTAGGGTTTATTGCGATGCTGGCACCTTTGATCACCTCTCGATCCAAGTTAAGCAAAGTCCCTTTCAAGACACTTTTATTTTGAGCGGATAGCATCCCTGGGTTTACCCATAAGGCAAATAATAGGAGCAAACTTGTTAATTCGCAATAGTATGAAGTAATTTTTTTCATTTTAACTATGTTATTTAGAATCATTATAATTAATTTGCGCCAAAACTAATACTTGAAAATTATCAAGACTTGCTTAATCAGGAGAATTACTTTCGAGATTGGATATATGTTAAATAATATGATGGTACCCGGACAATTAGAAACTAGTGAAGAAGAAAGCTGTTGTAAACCCGCCGTTCGTGTGGTCAACAATGAGCTAAATAAAGAGGTCCTGTATCAATCTAATTTTTTAAGAATGGAGACGTTAACCATTAGACCGGTTGAAGACTATATTCATACAGCAACGGCAGTAGAGAGCGATGTAATCCATATAAAACTCCTGTTTTCAGATACATGGATAGAGGAATACATAGATCAGCAAATCGTTTTCTTAAAGCCCCAATTTTTCTACATCATGAGACGTCCAGCGGCATGTCCGATGCGAACAATTTATAAATCAGACCACAGCTATTGTAACCTGGATATCAGAATCAGTAGAGAAATTGCGCCGGCCCTATACGAAGACCTGCCAAATCAAGAAATTAAAAACAATAATCCATTGATTGAGCTTCCAATCAGTGATAAACTGATCAAAATCATTCTAGAATTCAAAAAATTAGACAATAAAGATTTGTCGAACATTTTTCTAATTATCGCGAAGCTGTTCTATTTCCTAAACGAAGTTCAACTGGTAAAAAATGAAAAAGAAAATCAAAGCCACAGCATCTACAATCCAGTAGATAGGCAAAAATTTGCAGCGATAAAAAGTTACATTCAAAACCAATACGACCGATTTCCAACCATCGCATTTATGGCTAAGGAATTTGGAATGAATTCCTGCAAATTGAAAAAAGGATTTAAAGATATTTTTGGATTGGGTTTATTTGAATATGCAAACCATGTTCGCATGGAAGTAGCGATCAACCTTTTAGAACTTAACGCCTGTTCTATAAAAGAAATTGCATTTCAACTCGGGTATACTACTCCATCTGCATTTAGCAATGCTTTTAAACGATATTTTGGTTATCCCCCAAAACAATATCCACTCCGATAAGTGCTTTTAAAAAGTATAAATTTGATGGGGAGTCAATAATACATCGATTGGAATATCCCATGCAGAGACATCATCTATTGCCGTGACAGGTTCGAAATAAGAAAGGCCTATTTTCACCAAATCTTCCCTGCACAAAGTGAAAAACCGATCATAAAAACCCTTTCCATAGCCTATGCGATTCCCCTGAATATCAGTAACTAGTAGCGGAGTGATTACGGCATCAATTTCATTAGGGTTTATTTTTAATCCATTTACTGGCTCTGGAATCCCCCAACTATTCACTTCCAGGTGGGTTTCTTGATCATATATAAAATGTTCCATTTCCTGCGTAGCAAAGTCCGATTTAGAAACTACAATTTTAAGGTTAGGGTAGACCTTCCAAATCCATGAAATGAATGCCTTGGTATTAAATTCCTTAAATTTTTCAATCGACAAAAAACAGTGTACATAATTGTATGCAGACCAATCCCAACTTTTTAACTGGGCCAATAATGCCAAATCCAATGAGGCAATCGCCTCATCTGTTAAGTCATTGCGTTTTTGCTTGTAGTGTACACGAAGGGAAGATTTATCCATAATTACAAAAAAATAGGTCTTGAAGCTGTGTAGCAAACAAGACCATTCATAATCAACCTAAACGTTAAAATTCTTTATTTTACTCGTTCAATGTAATCTCCTGTTCGAGTATCTACTTTTACTTTATCTCCTTGATTGATGAACAAAGGAACACGAATTTCTACCCCTGTTTCTACGGTTGCTGTTTTAAGAGCATTCGTCGAAGTATCTCCTTTTACCGCTGGTTCAGTGTAAGTAATTTCTAATTCCACACTTGCTGGTGTTTGCGCCATAATTGGCTCATCACTTTCGAACGCTACAATCACATTCATACCCTCTTTTAAGAAACGAGCAGCCTCTCCAAATAATGCTTTAGGAATGTTGAATTGTTCATAAGAACTATTGTCCATTACCACAAAGAAGTCCGCATCATCGTATAAATATTGATAATCGTTTGTTTCAACACGCGCGATTTCAACCTCTTCATCTGTTCTAAATCTGTATTCTACGAGTTTCCCAGTTTTTACATTTCGCATTCTCGCTTGGTAGAATGCACGTAAATTTCCAGGGGTACGGTGAATATATTCTTCTACTGCTACTAATTCTCCATTAAAACGAAGAATATTTCCATTTTTAACTTCCGAAGCTTTTGACATAATTTTTCTCTATTAATAGGCAACAAAAATAATAAAAACCTTGATTATATGGCTACTTATAGTCCATTATTTGAATAAATTCCTGACAAAAGGAATACTCATGTTCTTGGTTTGAACCTATGATAATAATTCTATTTTTTTTCGTTAATTCCACTAAGTTTAAATACCATTTTTCCCCCTCTTTATCCAAATTACTTGTTGGTTCATCCAGAAATAAGACGGATGTATCAGAGCAACATGCTAGAATGAGCTTTACTCGTTGCTTCATTCCTGAGGAAAAATTTTTTATTTCTTTATGGTATACGGTATCTTGAAATCCTAGTATTTCTTTGATTTTTGGTATGGTAAAACCTGCTAATAATGGCTTAAACTTTACATGGAATACCAATAGCTCATCTAAGGTAAACTCTTCTATTAAATCCACGTATGGCGCGGCTAAACTAAGCTGTGCATAACAGACATCCAACTCCAATTTCGAGGAATTCAATACATAACTTAATTCACCCTCACTAGGGCTTAGCGCCCCCGATATCACTTTCATTAAGGTCGATTTCCCTGAACCATTAGGCCCTAGAATAGCATAACTCGTTCCAAGAGAAAAGGTATAATCGAGATGTCTGAAAATCCATTCCCTATTATACCTTCTACCAATATTATGTAAAGTTATATTCAAATAATCAGTTTAAGTTGTTAAATACTTGATTTTCCTTGACCAAAACCTTTCACCACACCACGATTCGATGCACGTACAAATCCTAGAATTTCATCTCTCAATTCCGTTGCTTCAAATTCAGCTTCTACAATATCTAAAGCCTTACCTAAATTACTGTGTTGCACAAACAACACGCGGTAAATATTTTGAATCTCATTAATTTGCTCATTGGTAAAACCGCGACGTCTTAAACCCACCGAATTAATACCGGCATAAGAAATAGGCTCACGCGCTGCTTTAATAAATGGAGGAACATCTTTCCGCACCAGTGTACCACCTGTAACGAAAGCATGAGAACCAATTTTACAAAACTGATGTACCGCAACCATTCCCGCTAGAACCACATAATCACCAACGGTAATATGCCCAGCTAAGGTACTCGAGTTTGAGAAAATACAATTATCTCCAATAAAACAATCATGGGCAATATGACTGTATGCTTGAATTAAACAATTTTTCCCAATAACAGTACGGTAACGATCTTTTGTTCCACGATTGATGGTCACACATTCGCGAATCGTCGTATTATCTCCGATTTCAGCGGTAGTGATTTCACCTTCATATTTTAAATCTTGAGGTTCCCCAGAAATTACAGCTCCAGGAAAAATTTTGCAATTTTTACCTATTCGCGCTCCATTCATGATCGTTACATTGGAACCTATCCAAGTTCCTTCTCCTATTTCCACATCTCTATGTATGGTAGAAAAGGGTTCTATTACAACATTCTGAGCTATTTTAGCTTCAGGATGGATATATGATAAAGGTTGTATCATTCGTTAATTTGTTATCCTTTGACCTTTACAATTTGAGCCATTAATTCAGCTTCACTTACTACTTTCTCTCCAACCATACCTACGCCTTTCATTCGAGCAATTCCACGACGGATAGGCTCCAACAATTCACAGCTAAATATAACAGTGTCACCTGGTACCACTTGATTCTTGAATCTTGCATTTTCAATTTTCAAAAATAAAGTCAACCAATTTTCAGGATCAGGAACAGTATTTAACACCAATATTCCACCAGTTTGTGCCATAGCTTCAATTTGAAGTACCCCTGGAAATAAAGGAGCGCCTGGGAAATGACCCATAAATAAATCCTCATTCATGGTGACATTCTTCAACCCTACGACATGCGTTTCCGACAATTCCAATATCTTATCAATCATCAAAAAAGGCTGACGATGAGGCAAAATATTCATGATTTGTACCGTATCATACACCGGTGCTGTATTGGGATCGTAAAACTTAACGTTTTTCTTATTTTTTTCCCGTTTCATTTGCGCTTTAATACGCTTCGCAAATGCAACGTTTGCCGCATGTCCAGGACGTGCAGCCATAATATGACCTTTGATAGGCTTGCCAACTAAGGCTAAGTCACCAATCATATCTAATAATTTATGACGAGCAGGCTCATTTTGATAGCGTAATGAAATATTATTCAAAATACCTTCTTGTGCTACTTCCACACGTTTATGAAATAAGCCTTGCAATTTCTCCAACTCACTATCTTCCACCTCCTTATCAACGATAACAATCGCATTTGATAAGTCTCCTCCCTTAATTAAATCTTGACTCACTAAGGCTTCCAATTCATGTAGAAAACAGAATGTTCTGGAGCTGGCAATTTCTTTACTAAATTGATCAATATTACTAATAGAAGCGTGTTGACTACCTAATACCGGAGAATTGAAATCGATCATACAAGTGATGCGATAACCATCCACTGGCATCGCAACGATCTCTACTCTATTTTCTGCATCAGTATAATGAATGTTGTCTGTCACTTCAAAAAAATCACGATCTGCATCTTGTTCTAGAAAACCGATTTCTTGAATTTTTTCTATGAATATGGCAGAACTACCGTCCAAAATCGGAACTTCTGGTCCATCGATTTCAATCAACACATTATCCAATTGTAAACCCACCAATGCTGCCATCAAGTGCTCAATCGTACTGATCGAAGCTCCATTTTGCGTAATTGTTGTTCCTCTAGCGGTGTTAGTAACATTATCTACATCAACATTCACCATAGGATGACCATCTAAATCAATGCGTTTAAATTTATACCAATGATTTTCTGGAGCTGGTTTTAAGGTAACAATTACTTGTTCACCGGTATGAAGACCTACACCTGAAAATTGCACATCAGATTTAATGGTTCTCTGTTTTACGTTCATATCTAACATTCGTATTATTGCAAAAAATATCGGGTAAAGTTAGCTAATATTTTTCTCTTTTAATTGTTTTTCAAGTTCTGTCAAACGTCTTTCAAGCTCTGGTAACTTTGCATAAAGCACTTGTGACCTCAATTCTTGACTATAAGGGAACGCTGGAGACCCTCCCCACTTCTTGTCTTCTTCCTTAATTGACCTATTGATTCCTGATTGCGCTTGCACTTGCGTTCCTTTCGCAATATTGATATGTCCCACCACGCCTACTTGTCCACCTAAGATTACTTGTTCGGCAATTTTAGTACTTCCAGACACACCTGTTTGCGCAGCAATAACGGTATTTGCACCAATTTCTACATTATGAGCGATCTGAATTAGGTTATCTAACTTCACTCCCTCGCAAATCACGGTGGAACCTAAAGTTGCACGATCCACAACGGTATTCGCTCCAATTTCTACCCAGTCTTTAATAATAACATTACCTATTTGAGGTACCTTGTCGTAAGAACCATCACCTTTTGGAGCAAAGCCAAAACCATCACTTCCGATTACTACTCCTGCATGAATGGTTACCTGTTTACCTAATTTACAGTCTTGATAAATTTTCACACCAGGATATATAACGGTATGATCACCAATCTCTACATCATCACCGATATACACTTGGGGATAAATTTTGACCTGTTTGCCAATTTTTACATTTTTCCCAATGTAAGTGAAAGAACCTACATAATGATCTTCACCAAGTTCCACCGTTTCATGGATAACCACATGCTCCTCAATTCCAGAGCGATCATTTCTTAATTCATTGTACAATTTAAGAAGCTCGGTAAACGAAGTATACGCGTTCTTTACACGAATTAATGTTGATTTTACAGGCTTTTGAAGGATTAAATCTTCGTTTACAACAATGATTCCCGCTTCAATTTCATAAATGAAATGTTCATATTTTGGATTGGCTAAAAAAGTCAAGCTCTTGGTGGTAGATTCCTCAATTTTTGACAATTGATCTACCAAAACGTTCGAGTCTCCCTCGACTTTTCCATTCAATAAAGTAGCTATTTGCTCTGCTTTAAATTGCATTAAGTAAAACTTATAATTTTAATTGTTGATTATCTCTTCTTGATTGAACAAGATGTAATTTATTTCTTTCGGATATATAACTGCATATTTATCTACCCGCTTTGTTAATGCTTCAATATTCGACAAATCAGAGGCTTCTGCTATATCTTTTAATTGACCATTTTTTTCCAATACACAAATCTTACTGTTGGAAGAATCGTAAGCACTATTACCAACGACTTGCTCATAAAATAAATAGCCTAAATCTTCTTTTGCAATCTCAAAGCGCTCCAATACAGCTTGCTTTAATTCCGCCACATACATTGGATCAAAAGGTTCATTACTCATTTCCGTTCTAAAAAGATCCCGACGAATTAATTTAGAACACAATAAACTTAGAATAGGATCTTCATGTTCAGTCCATGTTTTAATGGCAGACATAATATCCGTATCATCCAAACGAGTAAACCAGCTTAAATGAGCCTCCGTTTGCAAAAATGTCGTTTTATTGATGCTGTTGGTCAAAAAATGATTTAATGCGGGACTAGCAAATAATACCTGTCCCTCATTGGTTAATTGTTTTGCCCTCGCTAATGCTTTGATCAACATCTGTTCTGCAGCAATGACCGTCTTATGCAAATAAACTTGCCAATACATTAATCGACGAGCAATTAAAAACTTCTCAATGGAATAAATCCCTTTAATCTCAACAACCAGCTCTCCATCAGCGACATTTAGCATTTTAATGATTCGATCGAAAGAGATTACCCCTTCTGAAACACCGGTAAAAAAACTATCGCGATTTAGATAATCCATTCGATCGGTATCTAACTGACTAGATACGAGTTGATGCAAAAACTTGCGATGATACCGATCATTGAATATGGTAATAGCCAAATCCAATTGACCTACAAATTCTTGATTCAATTTATCCATCAACAAGGAAGAAATGAGTTCATGCGAAACTCCCTCTACCAAGGTATGTTCTAAGGAATGAGAAAACGGTCCATGCCCTACATCATGTAACAAGATGGCCGCCAAAGCTGCCTCTTCCTCCTCTTTGGTGATCTCCACCCCCTTTCCTCGCAACGTTTCTATGGCTAAAGACATTAAATGCATAGCGCCTATGACATGCTGAAACCGGGTATGTAACGCTCCTGGATAGACTAAATGAGTCATACTGACTTGTTTAATATACCTCAGCCTTTGTATATAGGGGTGTTGGATTAAGTCATAAATCAATCCTGACGGTATTGATACAAAACCGTACACAGGATCATTTATTATTTTCTTCTTATTCAAATGCCTCAAAAGTGATTAATACTTAGTCATTTAACATCAAAAATTATTGTAAATCTTGACTAAGATAAGGGCAAAGATACATAGATGGTACTTAATTAATGTTAAAAATAATCCAAAATAACTTAGTTTTTATAGGAAGGCTACTTTTTGACCGAACAATTGACAGCAATCTACCTAATAATTAAGCAAATTGTTCGCAAAAATCGCTTAACAAATGTGCTAATCGAAATCTTAAACCTTCCGATCTCTGTTTAGTTTTGTTGCTATTAAGGATGCTTTTACTTCGGAGATGCTTCGGAAAAACTGCCGTGAAATCCGGCTAATTTCCGCATGAAATCCGAGTGAGATCCGAAGGAGATCCTTATGAATGAGTGATGCGCATAAGCAAAAAAAGGTTAAAACTCTTGGTATGCACTAACTGGCAACCCCGACGTTCTATAAATTTCAGTAACTTAGCAATTCAAGAAGGGTAAATACATGCAAAAAATACATATACTTTGGGCTGATGATGAAATTGAGTTTCTAAGACCACATATTTTATTATTAGAACAAAAAGATTATAAAGTTAAAACGGTAAATAATGGGGCAGATGCAGTAGAAGCCTTTCAAAATGAACCGTTTGATTTAGTTTTTTTGGATGAAAACATGCCTGGACTGACTGGATTGGAAACATTGAATAAGCTGAAAGGTATTAATCCATCCATCCCGATGGTCTTAGTCACAAAAAATGAGGAAGAACATCTAATGGAAGAAGCCATTGGAGCAAAAATAGACGACTATCTAATTAAGCCTGTAAACCCAAAACAGATTTTATTAACAATCAAAAAATTTACCGAGAATAAACGCCTCATTTCAGAACGGACTTCAATGGCTTATCAGCAAGATTTCCGACACCTAGGTATGCGCATGAACGAGGATTTGGATTACAGCCAATGGGTAGAAGCGTATAAGAAATTGTTGTATTGGGAACTCTCTTTAGAGAAATTGGATGATGCAGGAATGCATGAAATATTAACCATGCAAAAATCAGAAGCCAATCAGTTGTTCTCTAAATTTATAGAAAAGGAATATTTGAAATGGTTAAAATACCCGGATACAGGTCCCATTTTATCCCATCAACTTTTCAAGAAGAAGGTCTTCCCTAAACTGGAAGCTGAGAAGCCTACCTTTTTCTTTTTAATCGATAATTTAAGATACGATCAGTGGAAAGTAATAAACGAAGTGCTCACTGATTATTATCGTTTAGAAGAAGAAGATAGTTATTACAGTATTTTACCGACGGCAACACAATATGCTCGAAATGCAATTTTCAGCGGCTTAACGCCTTTGGAGATGGAAAAAAGATTTCCCAAAGAATGGCAAAATGACGACGATGAAGGTGGGAAAAATTTACATGAGGATGTTTTTCTAGCCGATCAAATAAAACGATTATACCGTCGAGAGATTAAACACAGCTACACCAAGGTAATTACTTTAGAGCAAGGAAAGGATGTTTATGAAAACATCAATAAATACATGCAAAATGACCTAAATGTATTGGTTTATAATTTTGTTGACATGCTTTCGCATGCCCGAACCGATATGGCTATGATTCGTGAATTAGCCAATGATGAAGCTGCTTATCGCTCCTTAACCTTATCTTGGTTTGAGCATTCCCCACTGTTGGAAACATTGAAGTGGCTTTCTCAAAAACAAGTCCGTGTCATCATTACGACAGATCATGGCACAATACGTGTGCGAAAACCTAGTAAAATCATTGGAGACCGAAACACCAATACCAACCTGAGGTACAAACAAGGTAAAAACTTGAACTATATTGGTAAAGATGTATTTATGGTCAAAAATCCACAGGATGCACAATTGCCGAAAATTCATGTGAGTTCTACCTTTGTTTTTGCAAAAGAAGACACCTATTTCGTATACCCGAATAATTACAATCAATTTGTCAATTACTTTAATGGTACCTTTCAACACGGCGGTATATCCCTAGAAGAAATGGTCATTCCATTTATCACCTATATCCCTAAATAGTAAAAAACAGCTTTATTTCCCATTTCTTAAGGATTCAATATCAAGCTAGGATAGTTGTTTTCAAAACATGGTTTTGAATAAAAAATCTATCTTTGTTTATGGAATTTTTAGTTCAGAACACCGCTATATTACCTGAAGCTGCTGCTTGGCTAATTCAACAAGCCGGAGAAAAACGTGTATTTACTTTTTACGGCGCTATGGGAGCCGGAAAAACCACCTTCATCAAAGAAATATGCAATTATCTAGCTGTTCAAGATTCTACATCCAGCCCTACTTTTTCCATTGTCAATGAATACAGCTCCAGCCAAGGTCCAATTTATCATTTTGACTTTTATCGGTTAAAAGATGAGCAAGAGGCTTTCGACTTAGGCTATGAGGAGTATTTCTATTCTTCCCAATATTGTTTTATCGAATGGCCGGAAAAGATTCCTAATTTAATTCCATTGGATGCCCTTCAAGTTCATATCCAGGTTCAAGAAGACCTGAGCCGATTGATTGTACTAAAATAATTTTATTGCCCTTGCAACCCTTCGGTCTTATCCTGCGTCTACTAAGTAAAACCGAATAATTTGGAACCTGCGAAATTAAATCATATCTGGGAAAAGTGTCAAGCGAATGATCGCCAAGCACAGTTTAGCCTTTATCAGCTATTCGCTCCCAAATTATATGCAATTTGTATTCGCTACGCTCAAGATGAGGATGAAGCTCAAGATATTTTGCAAAATGGATTTGTACGTATCTTTCATAAAGCACATCAATTTGAAGGCACAGGTTCATTAGAAGGTTGGATAAAAAAAATCATGATTCATACGGCAATTGAACAATTTCGTAAAAACAAAAAACAATTTATCGTTCGCGAAAGTGATTTAAATTATTCTTACGAACAATTTTCAAGTTATGAACTCGATCAATTCGAATATAAAGATTTATTGGCCATGATTAAAACCTTGCCTTTAGGTTATAAGACGGTATTTAACTTATATGCTATAGAAGGATACAGCCATAAGGAAATTGCTGAAATGCTTCAAATTAGCGAAGGAAATTCCAAATCACAACTTTCCAGAGCAAGGCAATGGCTAAAAGCAAGAATCATTAAAATGGAGGAACAAGGAATATGAAAAATGAAGAATTCGATAAACTCTTTGCTGACAAGTTCCAGGATTCGGCAACGGAAGTTCCAGATCATATTTGGCAGGATATCCATGCACAATTGGATGGAGAAGCCCCCAAGACTAGAAAATTTTCAGTTTATTGGAAATTTACCGCTATAGCAGCAAGCATTGTGGTTCTATTCAGTATTGCCTTCCATCAGTACCTTTTCCAATCCACTGAACTAGCAATTCATGAAACAGACCCTGTCGGACTTGCCCTAGAAAAACAAGAGAATAGTCGTCTTCCGGAGAAACCCCTAATTGAAGAAAATAAGCCTTCTTCCCAGTTAGAAAAACCTGTAATACCAGTTCAGATGGTAAAAAAAGAAGCTATTAAAAATAGCTTAGCCGTAAACTTAAATAAGAAGCCTAATAAGCAAATGGCCGATGCCGCATTAACCAGCAAAAAATCAGTAGAAAATAAACTATTGGCCCCAAGTAAGCCGCTTTTAGCAAAAATGGAGCTTATGCATTCCAATACTGTATTATCCTATTCGGAAAAACTTCCTGAATTATCCTTAGCTGCAAGTAAAACCGTCAAATTAGATAAACCAAAATCTTCATTGATAGTCAGCCTGCTAAACACGGTGTCTGATAAATTAAATATCATTGAAAAAGACATCCATTTTTCTAATGATGAAGAGGGAACATTATTAATAACATTAAGTAAATAAAATTATGATAACCAAAAAGTTAGCACTATTATTTTCAAGCTTATTCATTGGACTAAGTTTGAGTTTTGCCCAAAAAAATGTTGATATTGATTTTGATATTAATATAGGTAAGGATGATAAATCGTCGGAAGAAAGTGATCTCAAATACCCTAGAAGTTTTGGAGGGTTAACATTTACGCGTATAGACTGGGGATTTTCCAGGCTATCTGACGAAGGAAGTTTCACCTTAAGTGAAAACAACCAGTTTATGTCGTATAAAAAATCATCGAATTTTGGTTTTGATATTGCTCAGTACGGTGTACGCTTAAATGATAATTTTAAAATTTACTTATCTGCAGGATTTGAATGGAATTATTGGCGCTTAAAAAATGATATTTTAATTAAAGAAAGTGTTTCTCCAGTAACTGTGGAACCATTGAATCAGGACGTGGACTACAAAAAAAATGTCTTTACATCCACCTATATGCGTGTTCCATTAACATTTGAATGGAGGTCAAACGTTTTCCAGAACAAAAAACGTTTAAAAATTGCTTTTGGCGCTATGACAGGTGTTTTAATGAAAGGTACGCAACGATTAAAAAGTGAGGAAAATGGTAAACAGAAATTTAAAGACACCTTTAATTTACAAACTTTCCAATATGGACCCTTCATACGATTTGGGTATGAAAATGCCGGAATTTATGCTAAATATTATATGAACGATTTGTTCGAGAAAAGTCCAAATCAAGAAGGATTAAGAAACCTAGCGTTTGGATTGACTTTTGGGTTTTAATAGAAAAACAAATTGTAAACTGTATTTTTGTGTCGGGCTCAAATTGCCCGACATTTTTTATGAGTAAACAATCTACTTCCTGCCAACACTTATTCTCGGATGTTCAACAAGAAAACTTAGCATTGATTCATGGTCAAGATGTTTCCTGTGTGTTTGAAGGAAAAATGGAGGTTAAGGCTGTAGATCATGTGAATTTTGACATTCATGAAGGTCGAATTACCGCGATTATTGGGGAATCGGGTAGTGGAAAAAGTAGTTTATTGAAATTAATATATGGATTATTAGAACCTGCCTCAGGAGAAGTACGTTATAAAGGTTGGTTGGTACCTACCCGAAAAGACAAGTTAATTCCGGGACATGAGGCGATGAAATTAGTTTCTCAGGGATTCGACGACCTCAATCTCTATGCTAAAGTTTGGGACAATGTTGCTTCACAACTTTCCAATACGAATCTCGAATTAAAAACGAACAGAACAACGGAAGTTCTTCAAAAACTTAAAATAGATCACTTAGCGCAAAAAAGAGTAGCTGACCTAAGTGGTGGCGAAAAGCAACGTGTGGCAATCTGCCGTGCACTGATCAATGATCCGGAAGTGCTCTTAATGGATGAGCCATTTAATCAAGTAGATGCTGCATTTCGCGATGAATTGCAACAAGATATTCAGCAAATTGTGAAAGATACTGGACTTACGGTTTTATTAGTTTCCCATGATCCATCCGAAGTTTTGGCTATGGCTGATGATCTACTAGTCATGAAGGAAGGTAAGATAACGGATGCCGGAAAGCCTGTAGATTTATACTATCGTCCGAATCATCCATATACCGCACGATTACTCGCTAAAAGCAATATATTAAAGCCTCAAGAGGCTGCGATTTTAACCATAGAAACTAATCGTGAGATTGCAATTCCGCAGGAAAACATAAGTTTTGAACCCAATAATGAAGGTTCATTTTGGATTAAAGATGTGAAATTTAGGGGTTTTTACAATGAACTTATCCTTGGAAATGAACGGTTGAATCTGCATATGGTCCAATTCCCCAAACAGGAAGTCAAAAAAAATACGAGAATTAACATCCTCGTATCTTCTTATCATACATTTTAGTATCCTTATTACTTTAACGCGGTCAACCATTCGATCATGGCGTCTAACCAACGTCGATCGTCTGTTTTATTGATCATTCCAAATCCATGTCCACCTTTTTCATATTCAAAAATAGTGTTCGGGATTTTATATTTGTTCAATGCCGCTTGGTACCGGTAACTGTTTTCAATAGGCACCCCCTCATCATCTTTAGCACTCATCAAGAATGTTGGTTGATTTTTTTTAGTCACTTGCTTATCTGTAGAAAACAAGATTACATCTTCTGCGGAATGATTAGGCCCAATAAGTTTCTCTCGAGATACTTGATGAGTCACTCCATCTTCCATAGATATTACGGGATAGCATAATACCGAATAATCAGGTCGAATCTGTTTCTTTTTATAGTCTTTCAATTGTGGTTTGTTGAAGAATGTGCTTAAGGTAGACGCTAAATGCCCACCTGCAGAAAATCCTAATACCGCCACTTTTTTCCCTTTATGTTCTTGACGAATAATATGCATAGCCGTTTGAGCATCTTGCAATGGCCCAAAACGCTTATCTATCATATTTTCTTTAATAGGCATCCGGTAATCCAGCACATAAGCATGGTAGCCCAATTCATTGAGCCTATTAGCGACATCATGCCCTTCATGGCCTATCGCTACTCCAACATAAGCTCCACCTGGAATAACTAGAAATACAATATCTTTTGGATTGGACACTTGGGAGGTATGGGTATATAATTTAGGTTTTTCTTTTTCCTCCAGATCCTTCAATAATTTTGCAGCCCCAGGGATTTCTTCATTTCCATACAAATAGCGTTTTACGCCTGTGTTTTGTGCTTGTGCTTGTAAAACAAACATGCTAATAAATAGAATTAATGTGTTTTTCATTTTTATAGATTTGCCATAACGATTAGGTTTAAGTCTTTACAAGGAATATGGAACTTATCACTCATATCCAGGTTGGTTAAGTTACCATGGTATAAGTATATGGCACTACGTATACCTTGGTTTGACCAAATCATATTATTCATACCACCCGCTTCACCTATTTCTAATAGAATAGGTGTAAAGATATTTGTTAAAGCATAAGTGGCAGTCCTTGCTACACGAGAAGCAATATTCGGAACGCAATAATGTATGACATCGTATTTTTTAAATATAGGCTGGTCATGGTTTGTGACTTCGGAAGTTTCAAAACAACCGCCTTGATCAATGCTTACATCAATTAACACGGAATTAGGTTTCATTTTAGAAACCGTTTCTTCAGAAATGAGGCAAGGCGTTCTGCCATTTTTTGCACGAACAGCCCCAATCACCACATCGGATGAACGAACGGCCTTATTTAATACAATGGGTTGCATAATGGAGGTAAATACGCGACTACCCACATTATTTTGCAGCCTTCTTAATCGATAAACGGAACTATCAAACACCTTCACTTGTGCGCCTAATGCAATGGCTGTGCGTGCTGCAAATTCGCCAACTGTACCTGCCCCAATGATTACCATTTCTGTAGGAGGTACGCCAGTTACGCCACCCAACATTAAGCCTTTACCGTCAAACACATTTGAAAGGTATTCCGCAGCAATTAAGACGGAGGTTGCCCCTACAATTTCGCTCATGGCCCTAACGACCGATAAGTGTCCCCCTTCATCTTGCAAATATTCAAAGGATAAAGCGGTGATTTGTTTTTTCATTAAAGCTTGCAATACATCCAACTGCATTAAAGAAGGTTGCTGCGAACTAAAAAGAACCTGTCGGTTTTTCATGAACTCCACTTCCTTAACGGATGGACTAGATATTTTAATGATAATATCGGCTTTAAAAACCTCGCTACGGTCATAAACGATGATGGCGCCTTGTTCGCTATAATGATGGTCTAAAAAATTAGAGGCATTCCCAGCCCCACTCTCCAACATAACTTGGTGACCATTTTCCACTAATAATCCGACAGATAAAGGAGTTAATGCAATTCTATTTTCTTGAAACGAACACTCTTTTGGTATTCCAATGCTTAATTGCCCTTTTTTCCGTCCCTTGCTTAATAGTGCTTCTTTAGGTTGTAATATCCCTTCTTGGGCTAACTGTGAAACATTTATCATGTATCAAAAAATATATTAAGTTAAAAATACATAATATTATTTCAATTAAACAGTGACAAAGGATTATATTTGACAATAATTCGAATTGGAACATATCAATATTATGCAAATTAACCGCGTTCGATGAAAATAATAAAACCTTTGAATCACATCAAAATAGTTCCTAGATGGATTATTTTCATGTTTGATATCGCTATATCTTCCTGTGCCTTTATATTTGCTTATACGCTGTATAATAATTTTGAAATTGACTCTTTTTCTAAAGTTAATTTCTCGATGGAGTTTTTATTTTGCATCTCCTTAACCTCCTTATCGTTTTTAGTTTTCAAATTATATAGCGGCATTATTCGCTATACGAGTGCGGTAGATTCAATCCGTATTCTATCTACGATAGTCTTCACATCGATTACGATGCTAATTGCCAAATTAGCGTTTATTGCCTTCCAGATACCATTCACTATCTCCGTTAATCTGATTATTATTTATGCATTATTAGCATTTACCGGATTAACGACGTATAGGACATGTATCAAGATCTTTTTTCAGTATACCAAATCGACCAGAAATGGCCGTAAAAATGCTATAGTTTATGGTGCTGGGGATTTAGGAATTGCGGTAAAGCGCACATTTGAGCACGATTTCAGATCGGAAAAAACCATCGTAGCATACATCGATGATAATGAAGAAAAAATAGGAAAATCCATTGATGGATTAAAAATATTTGGTTCAAAAGATATCGGCAGAGTGATTAATAAATTTGGTGTTGACGAATTAATCATTGCCTCTTCGAATATCGATGTGGATGTTAAAAATGCCATTATCGATATTGCTTTGGAGCAAAACGTCAATGTATTAACCTTACCTCCGGTAAGTAAAATCATGAATGGCGATTTATCTCCAGCGCAAATAAAACAAATAAAAATAGAGGATTTGCTAGAACGTGCCCCGATTCAAATATCGAATGAGAAGTTGTTAGATCAACTCAAAGGGAAACGTGTGTTAGTAACTGGAGCTGCTGGATCAATCGGTAGTGAAATCTCGAAACAATTAAGTAAATATGAACCGCAAATGATCATTCTATGTGACCAAGCGGAATCTCCTTTACACAATTTACTGTTAGACCTTCAAGATCTATTCAAAAATCAGATTTACCATACTTTTATAGCGGATGTTCGTAGTGAAGAACGGATGCGTCAATTATTTGAAACGTTTAAACCGCATTATGTCTATCATGCTGCGGCCTACAAACATGTTCCAATGATGGAGAATCATCCTAGTGAAGGTATAAAAACGAATGTACTGGGCACTTATTTGTTAGCAAATCTTTCCGTGGAATTTGAGGTTCAAAAATTTGTCTTCGTCTCCACCGATAAAGCAGTTAATCCTACAAATATCATGGGAGCGACTAAACGAATTGCCGAGAAATATGTACAAACCCTCAATCATTTTCTAGAAACTAAAAACAACATCTCTAATACACGTTTCATAACGACCCGTTTTGGCAATGTATTAGGTTCCAATGGATCGGTAATCCCCCGGTTTAGAGATCAAATAGAAAAGGGTGGCCCTGTTACCGTTACTCATCCAGATATTACACGTTATTTTATGACGATTCCAGAAGCCTGTCAATTAGTAATTGAAGCTGGTAATATGGGTAATGGAGGAGAGATATTTGTTTTTGATATGGGAAAATCGGTAAAAATCGTTGATTTGGCTAAAAAGATGATCCGATTATCCGGTTATATTCCCTACACAGATATCGATATCAAATTCACCGGTCTACGACCAGGCGAAAAATTATATGAAGAATTGTTGAATGATTTGGAGAATACCATGCCTACACATCATGACAAAATAATGATTGCTAAAGTAAGGGAAAATGATTTTGAACAGGTTAAAAGCGAGATCTTAACCTTATCCAGTTATTTAGAAAGTAACAATAACCTGCATATCGTACGTCAAATGAAAATAATTGTACCTGAATTTATTAGTCAAAATTCCATCTATGAACAATTAGATAAGGAAAAATGGAGTCCTATAAATTCGTAAAGCAGTCAATTATTTTTTCTATAGTATTGCAAGTATTCTTTAAAAGTGTATTTTTGCGTTCCGTAATCTATTAAAACTAAGAATGTCACAAAATAATCAGAACATTTCTTCAGGAAACCTATCAGGTGCGAAGAAGTCTTTTTTACAAGAAAACGAAAAAAGTATCATCTTTATCGTAGTAGGAATTATTGTATTAATCCTGTTGTACTTAGGATATCAAAAATTGTATTTAGCTCCTAGAGCTGAGAAGGCTGTTAGCCAAATGTATCAAGCAGAAAACTATGCAATTATAGATTCTTTGCAAAAGAAAGCGATTGATGGCGACGGTTCATTCCCTGGATTTAAAGAAATTGCGGAAGAATATTCCAACACGAAATCGGCTAATGTAGCTAATGCTTATTTAGGCGGTTTATACTTAAAACAAAAGAATTTTAAAGAAGCTATTAAGTACTTGGAGCAATATTCAGAAACTGGTTCTGCAATATTAGATCCATTGGTTATCGGTTTATTAGGAGATGCTTATTCTGAAGAGAAGATTTACGATAAAGCAGCAAATTTCTATAAACAAGCTGCTGATAAATCAAGTAATGTGTATACAACCCCATTATTTTTGAAAAAATTAGGCCTTGTGTATGAGGAATTGCAAGACTATAAAAATGCGGAAACCACTTACCAAAGAATTCGTGATGAGTTTCCTGAAAGTAACGAGTCTACAACCATTGATGGATTTATTGCCCGCGTTCAGGCAAAACAGTAATCCTAAAAAAAATATTTATCTTTGCGGGCTACCATCTGGTAGCCCTTTTTATTTATTTATTATCGTATGTCAAGTAGTTTAAAGAACTTATCCGATTTTTCCCACATTCAAGTAGGAAATGCTAGTCAGCTTAAATTTGCGATTGTAGTATCTCAATGGAATGCTCAAATCACTGGAGCTTTATTAAATGGTGCGTATAAAGGCTTGTTAGACCATGGCGCTAAGGAAGAACATATTCAGTTAATCGAAGTCCCTGGGAGTTATGAATTAATAGCAGGTAGTGATTTAGTGCTTCGTGATAAAAGCATAGATGCAGTCATTACCCTAGGCTGCGTGATTCAGGGGGAAACCCGTCATTTTGATTTTATCTGCCAAGCGGTAGCCACAGGATTAGCAAATGTGGGCATACAACACAATAAACCGGTCATATTTGGCGTATTAACTACAGACAACTTAGATCAGGCATTAGATCGTGCGGGAGGCAAACATGGGAATAAAGGCGAAGAAGCCGCTATTACAGCGATTCAAATGGCCTTAATTCAAAAAAACCATTAATGGTATTGTTTTTGATTAATTGAAGGTATGAAACGTTACATGTTTAAAGTTATGGCTATTGTTCTTTTAGGAACAATCTTATGCTCGTCATGTGCATCTTCACAATGTGCTGCCTATAATTCATACCCAAAGAAGAGTTTTAAAGGCAGATAATCTGCAATTGAGGTGAGGAAAATCCTACCTCCTACTCTAAATCAAAAAGAACTAATGAATAAAATTAAAAATATAGTTTACTATAGTTACTTGTTGCTGGGAATCATTTTGTTTCAAAGCATAGAGCTTGCGGCGCAACCCAAACAAATTATCGATAAATTGTGGGATGCTGCAGGCGGAAAGAATACCTGGGAAGAAACTAATTATATCATGTTTTCTGTAACAGGGAACAATCAACATGCCTCCATTTCTGGTGCTCGAAAATTTCTGTTGGACAAAAAAAGTGGGAATGTTCGTTTTGAAGGAGTTCTTAACAACACGCATGTCGTTGCTCTTTTTAATGTGCAGCAACAAAAGTTACATCATGTTTTTGATGAAAACGGTAAAGAGATTGTTAATCAGGAATTCAAAAATCTATTATCTGATTTAATTACTCAATATCAAGTCGATTTAAAAGTATTGTCCTTACCGGTGAGTATGATCAGTTCTCAATTAGATAATGATACAGAAAGTAAACTTTGGAATGCTGAAAAATTGCAAAAAATAGCTTTCCAAAATTTCAACGGTGAGAAAGGAAGTATTTATATTAATGAAGAAACAGGTTTAATCAAGCGTTTAGATATTGGCAATAGAAGTTATTTGGTTAATGGATATAAAGATATTGGGAATGGTCTGATTTTACCCACCACATTTAAAGCGAGTACAGATAGCATAAACTATCAAAAAGTTGCTTCGTTTACCGATATGGAACAAGCTAAGTTCAGTCAGTTTTAGCTTGCATGAACTTAAAAAAGGAGCCGTCAAAAAATGAACGGCTCCTTTTTTTTAAGTGTTACTTAATATCCTAACCGGCACTTATTTCAACGTATAGGTACTGGTTCTTCCGGTCCTTCCTTCCCTATCCCATGCCGATACTTTAATTTGTTTTGCGCTTACCTTATCTAGTTGTAAACCATCTTTCGGGAATAATTGACTATTCCTGCTGGGTTCTGATTGATCTAGGGTATACCTAATTTCGAAACCTTCTATTTCAGCATTCGCTAATAATTTGGCTCCTGTTAATTTAAGTCCTATCGATGGTAATCGATAGGAAAATCCATTTCCTATTAAATTTAGTTTGGGCAATTCCTCTATTCCTATTTTATTGGCTAAAGCTGCATAACTGTTTTGGTAAAGTTGATAATCAAACTTATCCTCATTCTCCCAGTCTTTTTCTTTTGCCCAAGCACGCTCTGCAAGCGCGTATAACCTAGGTAATACCATGTAATCCATACGATCAGCCGTTAAAACACTTTCTGCCCAGATAGCGGCTTTAATGCCCTCTAAATTGGCTTTGCCTTTTTCTGTTAATCTGACTTTTTTGTTGAGGTAATTCGTGTCCAATTTACGGCCTGCCTTGGTATATTTCATATTGGCGAAAAATGCAGTGGGTAGAAAGGAATAAGATTGGTTTAAGTCTGTAATTGAGGCCCATTTTAAGCCTGGTTCTCTAAAATCCTGATCCCAAACCATATCTAGGTAAAAATTAGCGCAACTGGTAAAAACCGTTTTGTACCCTGCATTGGCAAGTCTATAGGCCAAATCTTCTTGCCCCCCGCCTATCACATTATTCCATACATCTAATTGTATAGGCAAATGGGACAGCTCTTCGTTCACTACCATGCCTGCTCCTTTATTGACCATTCCAAATTCTTCCCAACCAGCCATTTCTAAACCCTTACGCTGACAGATGTCATAAATCTGCTGAATGTAGTATGGCCAAACTTCATATACGGTTTGAAAACCTTCTTTCTTCATTAATTCCTTAATGGCAGGAGACTTTTCCCATGATCCTGAAGGCACCTCATCTCCGCCTAAGGAGATGCGTGTTAATGTCAATCCTGCTTCTTGATACATCTGTTTTATTTCTTCTAAAACCACATCAATAAAGCGATATACAGCGGGAAGTGCGGGGTTCATAACATTATCATCCCAATATTGTGCGGAACTGTATACGGACTGATCCGCGGCTTCGTATAATAGAAATTCTTCCGCTTCCTTCTGCTTACCTTGTTTCATGAAGCGATTGTACCGGGTTTCCATCGCTTTGATCGACGCCCGCCCATGTCCAGGACTTTCTACTTCCGGAATTACCGTAATATGCCTTTGTGCTGCATATACCAAAATATCCTTAAATTGCTCTTTGGACAAATATGCTCCTTGGCTAGCTTTAGGTCCTGATCCATAGGCCGGTTGTATACTCTTCCCATCTTCGAAACTGGCCGATCTAACTGCACCGATTTCAGTTAATTCAGGTAATGAAGGGATTTCTAATCGCCATCCTTCATCATCAATTAAGTGTAAATGAAATTTATTCAACTTTAAGGTAGCCATCAAATCGAGGTACTTTTTGATGGTTTGGACATCTTTAAAATTCCTAGAAATATCCATCATAAATCCTCGGTATTCGAAACGAGGCTGATCTTGAATATTAAGGTAAGGCAATGTTATGCCTTGTTTTCCGTTCAGCTGTTCGGCAGTTAATAAAGAACGTAGGGTTTGTATGGCATAAAAAACACCTGCTGAACTCGAGGCTGCTATTAATAACCCTTCCTTCGAAATGGTTAGTTTATAGCCTTCTTTTGGTAAATCGCTAGTATGTAAAACCCGTATCAGCGCTTTTTCTTTGGCTGTCTGAATCCATTGCATCCCTTTAAAGGAGGCCGTAAATTCTTGAATATAGGGAACCTCGGATTTAAAAATTGGATCTATATAGGCATTAATTTTCCCTGTTAAGGATAAGTTTCCTTGTTGATAGGTTACTTGCGAAACGGATGGCAATATTCGCTGCACTTCCGCTTTCTTAAAGGAAGAATTTTGATCGTATAATTCTGCAAGAAATTGATGCTGCGTTTCAGTGGAGAGCTGCAACGCTGTTATCTCGGGATGTCCAAGGTCGATAGTTTGAGCTGGATCGTTGATGGATTGAAAATAAAATCCATTGGGAATAAGCGAAATGTGGGTTATCGGATAGGGCGATTGATACCTTAACTGAATGGAGTCCTTAGCTTGTAATATCGATTTTTGGTTAAAGGTTACTTGGTATAAGTTTCCGTTTCGATTGTGAAATTGATAATTGCTTTGCTGTAGATCACTGATCGGATACAAAGAATTAAACCATAATCCTGATTTACTTAAGTCTATACTTTGCTTGCCTAAATTTACTAAGGTGATGCTTAATCCTAATTTATCCTTGGCATTATAGTCTTCCGCAAAATTCCATTTCACCTTAACTTCCTGAGCATAAACACCCTGTATTAATAATAACAGGATAATATAGATGCTCGTCTTTTTCTTTAATTGATTCATCTTGTTCATTAAATTGGTACACGAATATTAGTATAAAAAATCAAAGAATAAATTTTTTGAAAATATTTTGAAATATTTAAAGTAAATTCTATATTTGCACACCGAATAACAAAACGGCCCGTTCGTCTAGGGGTTAGGACGCAAGATTTTCATTCTTGAAACAGGGGTTCGATTCCCCTACGGGCTACCAGATCGAAGATCAAAACATACAAAAGCTTTCAAATTTAATATTTGGAAGCTTTTTTGTTTTTGGAAAAGTTTTAGATCATGTGGAATTATTGGATCAGAATGAAATCCTGTGGACTAAGCAAATAATTTAGTCAATCTAAACAAGAAAATTTAATATCTCCAACACCTCTAAATTGACTTCTGAAAGTTTTTATCTTAGCATTTAGAAACTCTCTGAAAATGCATTGAGGATTAAATGGTAAATTGTGGATTTTCACAATGAGGTAAAATACAAAAACATCATCAAATATTCAGGTCATGCGAAAAGCACTTGAAATTATTGAAAGTTTTTGTGATTATCCACCCTCCCTAGCGCAATATATGGTACGACCTGTTCTTAGCAATCAGAAAATGAACAGCTATCTAAAAGAAATTGCTTCCCTGTGCGAAATCACCAAAAAACTGACCTTCCATATTGCAAAATATACATTTGCAACTACGATTACACTTTCAAATGGAGTTCCGATAGAAACGGTATCGAAGATGCTTGGACACCTGGATATCCGAACAACCCAACACTATGCTAAACTATTAGACAATAGGATGAGCCTGGATATGGAAACTCTTATTGCGAAAATGGGTTGGCTTTAACCACTGCAGATCCAATTGAATAAGAAAAAATAAGAATTAAAATAAAAAGATATAAATTATATTAGGAAAGTAAATTGTTGATAATTAGTTTTATATATTTATTAATATAATACATTCTAGCAAAGAACAACTTATACTTCAAAATTTCAAAAAATTTTAATATTTACTCATATCAATGAAAATTAATTCTATGTATCATTTGGTGCCAATTATTTTCGCTTTGATATTGACAAATTCTTGTTCTAAATCTGAACATAATAATTGCACATCCGAAAAAGTTCAATTCTCCTCTATCGATATCGACTTTAATTGCAATATCAATATTGTAAACAATAAGGATGAGGACAAGCATGTGATAATAAATTCAATCGAAGACCTCCATAAAAACGTTTATTTAGATCCATCAGGATCCAGTATTGAATGTAAGAACCTCTTGGATGAACTTTCGGGAATAGATTATCAAAAATTTACACTTTTAATCGGTAAAAAAGTTGTAAATAAAATTCAACCTACATTGATTTCTCAAAATCTGGAAAGATCCTGTATAGATCAATCCATCACTTTAAACATCAAAATAAAAAATGGTGGATATACAGCTATAGGTGTATATAAATATGCATTGGTAATTCCAAAGCATACAAAAGATGTGAAATATAACATCGATGTGTCAGATTGACAAAAAGCTTCTAGCAATTTCCCAATGACACTACGGAGGAACGATTGATGGGATGCACGGATCAGGACCGGGAGGAAACCTACCATTAGGAAGCCAGGACAGCGTTCTTCCTTGAAAAATGTATGGAATTGAACGACGGGACTTCAGATTTGGAATAAAATCCGAAAAACCAAAAAAAGGGCTATAGAAATCCTTAATCCCGAAAGAACAGATCCCCTTCCCGGCAAACGATCTAGTGATCATGCAACCTCATGTCCAAATAATTTGCAGTATCATGGATCATTTGGGTCAGTTTTTGTCCTCGGTGCTTGGCTTGAGGTTTCCCGACGGATGGTTTTGAAAAATGATGATACCCGTAGCGGTCGCCTTCAGCACCGTAAGCATCAACAACCTTATATCCACTACGGTTCCCGATATGCCGCCACTAGAAGCCTCATAAACGCCCATCACGCGGTTGCCCGTATTCATCAGTAGTACCCTGAACTGCTCAAAGAGCTCTAAACTCTCTATTTCCGAACTGTCCATGATCACATTGTAGGCTTCATTGGAAGAAGTCACCACAGGCATCTTCAAGCTAGGATTCCGTTTGCTGTAACTCAGCTGAATTTCTGCCACATTCTGGAGTTGCTACCTATGAGTGGAGACAGATTTAATAAATAGGTTTAAATTTGTTAACAGATGAAAAGAGTATTGACTATTCGTTTAAGAGAATGGCTGTGGAACTGTCTTATGTTAAGAGTTCAGTAACTGAGGCTGAAAAAGAGTTGGAAATAGATGCTAGCAGATTGATCAAGTGGCGTATGGATTCCAGGTATAATGCTGGTACATTATTTCCTAAAAATGATAAGCTGAGTCCCGAAGAACAAGAAATCCGGGAATTGAGAAAGAGGCTACGGGATGCAGAATTGGAGAATGCAATTTTAAAAAAGGCGTTAGCCATCTTTTCCAAGGGAGACTGAAAAGATATATGTTCATACGTGATCATATAGTTATCTTTCCGCTTGAAAGGGTGTACAGGATAGTAAAAGTTAGTAGTAGTGGTTTTTATAAGTGGTTACATAAGCCAAAAAGTAGTAGAGAAAAAAGAACAGCGGAATTGTCGATACTGATCGAACAGGAATATGAAAATAGCCACCAGATCTGTGGGAGTCCCCGGATTACTCAGGAGCTAAACAAAAAAATAAGCAAGTATCCAGGTCGTATGTAGCACGCTTGATGAAGAAGATGAATTTAAGGAATCGGATCCGTAAGAAAGATAAGGTGACTACTGATTCAAGCCCTAGCTATCCGGTAGCTGAAAATCTCCTTGGAAGAGATTTTTCAGCGGATACATTATCTCAAAAATGGGTTGCTGATATTACTGATATCAAGTCCGATTCGGGCTGGATATATCTTACTACAGGTTTTGACCTAGCCGATCTCAAAGTCATTGGCTGGTCATTTAGCAATGACATGACTACAACAAATACCTCTGTAAAAGCCTTAAAGATGACTAAAAGAAACAGAGGTGTTAAAAATGGTTTTGATATTTCATTCCGACAGGGGAATTCAGTACGCATGTGATGAGTTTAAAATTTTACTCAAGAAAAATGAAATAATACAGAGTATGAGCCGAAAAGGTAATTGTTGGGACAATGCAGTAGCTGAAAGTCTCTTTAAAACGCTAAAGGCAGAATTTGTGCATCACAGAAAGTTTGAAAACAGAGAGGGTGCTAAATTAGAAATGTTCAGATACATGGAAGGATTTTACCTTGCAAAAAGGATACATTCGGCAATGGGGTACAAAACATGAAATGGAAATATATTACACAGCAAAACAAAAATTAGTAGCATAAATAATCTACACTTTTAAGTTGCAATTCCAGAAGGTACCTTGTCCTGAAATAACGATAGCGTTTTTATATCCAGGATAGACCTGTATTGATTTCCATTATTGGAATTAAAATTCGATTATAGGAATTAAATATTTTTAAAAAAATAACCGGACCAGTGGATTTTCTAGCCCGGTGTTTGTTAATAATCTGATTTAGTTTAGTATGGTATAAAAACAATGTTTAGCTATTGAAGCCTGACTACCAAATATAAATTTTCTAATCACCTTCGTTTTTTACATTAAAAAGAATATCGAAGACCTAATTGCATTTGTGTTCTTGAATTAAAGTAATCTATACTATAGGGTCTTCCTGGATTATTGAATGTAAATACAGGCCAGTTTCCGGAATTCTGTTGAGATGGAAAAAGTGTCGGTGTTAATCCTACGGAGCTCGTTGAGTTGAACGTATTTGGTGAGAAGTATTGAATTCCCCATTCCTTATAGAGTAGATTTGTAAGGTTCATGATATCGAGCGAGATTGTCAAAAATTGAGCTCTTTTAGAAACTTGCAGATCATGCGATAGTCGAAGATCAGCCTGCACATTCCAAGGAGTACGACCCGTATTACGCTCTGTAAAGTTGCCCCGTCTTGAAGACAAATATTGATTTTGATCTATAAAAAGATTGAATGATTGAGCCTGCTGCTCTGCACTTTGTCCTCCAGCAATATCTTTGAAATATTTGATAGCCTCCTGTTGTGTGGGAATATAAACTAAAGACACCTGCTGAGGAAGTCCCTGAATGCTGTTGTTGATTATCCCATACGAAAATGGAGAACCAGACTGCGCCGAGAAGAATAGATTTACCGTTGTCTTACCCACAGTATTCCATTTAAAGTTATAGCCTATATTGGCTATAATCCTATGACGAATGTCAAAGTTGCTATAAGCTAGTTTTGGGTTATTCGGCACCAGTGACTGATTTAATTGCCAATTACTTTCCATAGAATTTCGAACTCCATTACTTAAATCCTTAGATTCACCAAAAGTGTAACTTGCTGTGACATTAAGATCTTTGTAGATTTTACTAATTGTTCCGGTGATACTATATCGATAACCTTGCTTCGTGTTCGAAAGTAAGTATAAGTTTGAAAATCTCGAATCAACGGTTCCTTCGTATACAGGTTGCTTCTTGTTGATATCGTAACCATACCAAACAGGATTATCCTTTCTGCCAACTTGTTGAAACAAAACGTCGTTAATATTTTGTGTATACATTCCTTCCAAAGTGAATTTCCAGTCATTGAATAAACTATAATCTAGACCCAGGCTAGTTCGGAATACTTGTGGCATTGTAAATCCATTGTCGATTAAATCCACTTGTGTCCGTCCACTATTCGGATTATTAATAACTGCTCCATTTGCTGTGATAAAATCGCCTATCCCATTTGGACTTGGCTTAATCGCATCTGCATCTTTTGCAAAAGGTTTCTGTTCAACATTTTGGTCAAATGCTCCATAACTATCCCCAGTATTGTAATAAGCATAAGCTAACCAAGCAAATGGAATACGACCTGTAAAGAATCCCGCACCACCTCGGATAATCAGGCTATTATCGTCCGTAGCCTGCCAACGAAATCCTAATCGTGGAGAAAAATGAACACGATTCATAAAGTCATTCTTTATACGGTTAATTGGAGTATATTGGTAGGTTGTGCCAAAATTTGGATCAGCCCAGATCGCTTTCACTTTATCACTCAATTTTGGTAGAGTCGGAAGCTGAGCTATATCCGCTCGCAGACCTGGACTAATTCGGAATCTGTCACTGACACGAATTTCGTCTTGCACATATAAGCTATACATATTTACATGAAAGTCAGCAGCAGGATTATCCAATATATAATCACGTGTATTGTTTAAATAATTATAGCTACCCCTCACACGAAAAGGAGTGTTTTTAAGGAAATCGGAAATACTGTTATAATCTATACGGCCATTCCACCCGTTTACAAATCCATATCGAATGCCGTACAATTCATTATGTGTTCCAAAGAGCAATTTATGTCGGTCAATATTCCAATTAAGATTGGCTGTGAGTTCCCACGTTTGTTGTTTCATATCGAATATACTAGCCTCACGATCCGTACCTATGTAAATAGTGGTGCCTGGGGTATTCCCTTGGATTTGAACCTGGGGAAGGGTGGGATCGGAAAGTGGGTCACGGCGATCCTTAACTACAGTAAAACCAAAGACCGCATTCGCAGATAATGAATTGGTAAATCTGCTTTTAAGCTCCACCACCGTACTACTCTGGTTGTTCTCCTGTTCAAAAGCCATACTAGAAAAACGAAAATCTTGTTGATCTCGATCCATATGAGTCGCTGAACTTCTAATGGTATTATTACGAATTGCTAATTGATGTTGATCATTAATATTCCAATCCAATCGATTAAAAAATTTGATTGATTTGGAGCTATTCGTATAAAGACCCGCCGTACCTGCATCAAAAATATTTCCATATCTACTTTTCACGGTATTTACTATACTATTTGCTTCCTCCAGCGCCAAAATATGTGCTGTTTCATCACTACCAACTAATAATTGAGTGGGATCTTGACGTCGAGTTATTTCCTCATTACTAAAAAAGAAAAGTTTATCTTTAATTATAGGAAATCCAAAACGAAAACCAGCTTGATAATCGTAAAAATCAGCATTCATCTTTCCAAGACTTCCTACTTTATCATGACCTGTAAGACTTGCATTTCTTCCATAGCCATAAATTGAGCCTTCAAAATTATTTGTTCCCGATCGCGTAACAGCATTTACAGAGCCTCCAGTAAAATTCCCTATTTTAACATCAAATGGAGCCAAATAGACTTGCATATCTTGGATAGCGTCTAAAGAAATAGGATTTGTTCTAGTCGAACTACCAGCCATACCCGATGTGCCTGTTTGCCCACCTAAGGAAGGAGAAAAACCAATAGCATCGTTATTGATCGCTCCATCAATCGTTACATTATTATAGCGGAAATTGTTTCCTCCGAAACTATTATCACGACTACCTTGCGGTGTAAGTCGGGTTAAATCCGTAATAGATCTACTTACTGTAGGTAAAGTTTCAACCTGCTTGGAATTGATATTTTTACCTGTTCCATAAGTGTCCGCGCGTTGTCCTTGAGCTATTGCTGTAACGATCACCGCATCCAAAGATTCTACACTAGAATTTAGAACAAAGTCCAATTGTTGTGCAGCCCCCAGTTGGACTTGAACATTTTTTCGTTCTACAGTTTGCATTCCGACCATGGTAGCGGTCACGGAATATGGTCCACCGATACGCATGTTATTCATCGTATAACGTCCAGTTGCATCGGTTGAGAGCGCATACCTAGTGCCCGATGGCATATGTAGTGCGGTTATGGTGGATCCGACAATACCGGTGCCTTTTCCATCGGTGACACGACCAGTAAGTGCTCCTGAGGTTTCTTGTCCCCAACCAAATAATGGGACTAGTAAAAGCAGCGTAAAAATTAATAGGTTGGGTATTCCTCGTATTATTTTAGCCCAATCTAAGATAGGCACAGCTTTGGCATCTACACTTTCTCCAATTGAAAATAGGCTTCGCCACTGTTTCATATATTTATTTTTCATTATTTTTTTCTTACGTGTTGGGCTTCAAAATCGTTCGTCATTTTTATCACACTATTTAAATATTACTTTCCTTATAGCACCTTGTCCCACATCTAACAGATAAATAGCACCATCTTTATCAATTGCTATATCAGAAATATTTCCCCACTTGGCGCTTGAAAAGTCCCCGTCTACAAAACCTCTTTCCACATTAATCAACGTCTTTATAGTTTGTTGCTTTAAATCAACTTCACGAATTGCATAATTAGTTGCATCCATTATTATTAAATTGTTTGCATTATTAATTTTTAAAGCCGAGATTCCAAATCCAATTTCTGCCTGTGAAATAGGTCCATCTTTTAACCCGAAAACTCCATATTGCCCGATCCAATTTAGTCCACGTTCACCAGGAAGTGTTCTATTAATAATTCCTTCATAATCATCAATCGCATGATAAATGGTACCATCTTTGGCTATGGCAATCCTACATTTATCAGATGCTCCACCAGAATTCATATTCTGAACAGTACCTGAAGGCAATGCCACTTTTAATACACCATGCCAAGAATTTGGATAATAAAGATTTCCCTTTTCATCTACAGACAGGTTATAAGGTGAAAGTTCTGCAGTAGGTATGGTGCTAACTTGTCCACTCAAGGTTACTTTCTTGGCAAGTTTACTATCCGCAACATAAATGACATCATTTAGAATATCCATCCCAAAAATGCTCGTAAAACCAGTAGCCAAAACAGAGACTTCCCCTTGCTGGGTGAATTTTCTGATGGAATTAATACCACTCACATATAGGTTCCCCTTCGAATCAATAACTATTTTAGAATAATTATAATTTAATTCCGTGATTCCTCTTTTAATCGTCATTACTCCTGAACGACGGAAACTTTGTGGCGCAAATGCAGACAAGGCTCCGACTTGTACCTTTAAGGGGCCAGTACTTAGATTTGTTGGCGCAATCACTTTTAATGAATTATCGGTTGCAGAAATAATTTGGGCTTGAAGTCCATTAAATGACACAGTGTTACCAATTAAATCCTTTGAAAAACCAGTACCATGAATGGTAACTTCAGTCCCTTCTAGACCACTCTCTGGACTAACCTTTGAAATTCCTAAGTCTTGATTTTTAAATTCAGGACCAAGAACCTTTTGATCATTAACGATGACTTCAACCTTCCCACTTCCGATATCAGCGGGATACTTCACAACTAATTCTGTACCAGTTGGATCTTTTTCAAATGGAATTTCTTTACCATTAATCAACACTTTATTCTCCTCTTTTATTTCACTAAAAGAAGTTCCTTTGATTGTAATCACGGAACCAACAGGTCCACTCAATGGCGAAACCGCAGCTATTTCTGGCAAAGGAACTACTCTAAAAACATCCGAACTCACCATTTTCTGCCCATTAATAATTACAAAAGCTTTATTTGTCATTACCCCTTCTGGAGCGACCACAATGAGTTGATTTGGGGAGGCTTGTAAAACACTAGCCTGTTTATCATTAAAAAAGACAATATTACGCTCCTTCACTGTTTCAAATCCTTCCCCTTTTATGGTGATTTTAGTCCCTGGCCCTCCAGTTAAAGGTTTAATTCCTGTGATTTCTTGGTATGTAAAAACCTCGCCTTTTGACTCCATGTTATCCACAAAAACTTTGACAGGACCTGTCCCAGCATTTATAGGTACTTTCGCGACAATGAGCGTATCAGAAATATTAACAACTTTTGCAACGGAATCATTAATAATTACTTTTGCTGGCTGATTAAGGCTACTAAAGCCCTCGCCTGAAATACGGATATTTGAACCCGCTGGTCCATTTGTAGGATAAATCTTTTTTAGGCTTAAACTCTGATAAGTGTATGTGCCTACGTCTATCGTTTGACTTCCATTTTTAACTGTCAATTGGCCTGTATTTGCAGCTTTTGGGGCAAGAACAACAAGCTCTGTGGATTGTGCTGAAAATACTTCGGCAGCAACTCCAGAAAACTCGACAATGTTATCCTCTAAACGAGTACTGAATCCTGCACCTTTGATGGTGACGAGGGTACCAGCCTTACCACTGTTTGGAAAATACTCTTCCACAGACAATTTGATAGTAGTTTCTCCGTTAATTTCTTTCTTACACGAAAAAAGCATGAACAGCGTTGAGAATAATAAGATCCCTATGATTTCTTTAATATTTTTCATTTGAATAAATTATTTATGAGTGTATAACCTCAAGGAACTTAATGCTATAGGGTTAATTTAAAAGTACCTGATCGATAATATGTAAAACACCATTTCCTGCTAATACATTTTCACGAATCAAATTAGTTTCCGTATTGTTTCTAATACCTAAAAGAGTTATTTTTTGGTATAGACCTTTGCCAGAATCAAACTTTAATGTTACACCGAGGTTATCCCCATTCAACATTGTTTCTGTTGTTTTTACGTTAGCATTTCCAGGAGTAGAAGTAGTCAGTATATAGTCATATACAAACCGTCTGTCTGGTACGGTATGGTATTTCAATAATTTTTCTAACTCTGCAACAGGTTTTTGATTTATAATTTCCAATGTGCTAAATCCATATTTTACCATTGCTGCATTATTAGGCGCATATACGGTGTAAGCACCATTCTTTTGAAGTAAATTTTTTATTGCAGGAACTTTTTCGATTACATGATTAAATAAGGTGATGTCATATTCATTACTGATCGCATCACTCAGGTAGTCAAAAAGATAAGGCTCTAATAGCCGATTGATTATTTGAATCTTACCATTATTAGCATCTTTCATTATGGGGGTTACAATAGCTCCATTTATTGTTATTATTGTATCAAGATCTTTTACCCATTTGGTTACAAACATTTTTCCTTTGGTATACGAGTAAATTTCTTGATTAAACTGAAAAGGAATCTTTTCAAAATCATATACTCCATTAAGAACATGGTATTGCATTATTTTGGTCAATCGGTTCAAACCAGTGGTTTTCACATCGATATTAAAGGCATCATCTGAAGGGGCTAACTGAGTAAAAGGGCCCTCTTTGAGTAGCATATCGTGCAATTCAGTTCGTTTATTGGCTGCATTTAATTTTGATAGATTAGCATTATCAGCAATAATCATTGTGATTAAATTGGAATCAAAAGAATAACTGTTACTCACCTCATCTTCACAACCATTGCTAATCAGAAAGATAACCACAACCAACAGGCATTTTATTACGTTTTGCATGATGAATAAATTAAAAATGATTGGGTATAAATAAGCGATCAACAATATAGAGTGGCCCATTAAGGGTCAATATATCCTGCTCGATAATTGTTGCATCCTCGGTATTGACTTTAGCGTTTTTAAGTCGCATTTTTTTCTTACCATTTTCGGAAATAAATAGAAAGGGACACGTAACCCTTGGTTGATTTTTCGGACTCATTGTTTCCATTTGCAAGACGTAATTACCCAGGAATTCATTAGTTAAATCATTCGAGAAAAATACGGTAGGAAATCCTCTGAAACCATCAGATGGAAAATACCTTTCACCCCACCCGTGGTGATAAGAAAGTATAGAGTCAGTTTTATGAAATGTTTGATAGTTGTATGGGGCTTCCGTTCCGAATCATAAATATCTCCCCCTTAATTTCGAATACGGATCATTTAATTTCAATAATTCTTCAACTGTTGAATATCCCGCTTTTATAAACGCTTCGTTAGTAGGTGCAAAAATCGAAGTGTGCCTGTTAATATATAAATTTTTAGAATTATTTGGATCTTTTGATAAATCTAAATTCTTACCAATAACCCCTGATTGCATGGCATATACTACCCAAGGAGCTTCATTAAAATAAAAAATTTTATTGTACAATTTATCATTAGCTTCGATTAATTCAATAAACATACTTAGCCGAGGATCTGCTTTCATTGCTTGCCAAAGTGTTTTTTCAGGCTTTTTAAGAAAGTGATCTAGAATAATGGCATCCCCTTCTTTGGTTTGGCTTATTTTATAATCTCCAACAGTTTTTCCATTAATCAGCACTTTTTTGTGGACAATGCCTAGATAATGTACATAAATATACTTTTGAAAAGTATACGAATTTTCAAAGCCTATGTTTGCACTCTCCAATCTAGTATTTACACGGATATTACCATGGATTGATTTTACATTTGCAGTATCTATTTTTTCACTTAATGTATGGTACAATACGATCGAATCCAAATCTGCGGGATTCATGTTCTCTAATTTATTTTGTGTAAAACCTGCCTCAACAAATGCCGCATCGGAAGGGATCAAGAAAGTATGTGGAGATCGTTTCCATTCGCTATTCAATATTGTATATACCGTTCCTCGATCTAATGCTTTTTTGAAAAATGTACATTGGGAGGATGTAAGAAATTCATCTAGGCTCATTTTAGTTGTCTCCTTAAATGCAACTTTTTCACCAAAGGGTTCAGGCATATATTCTTCCTGTTTGCAGGATACAAATACTATAATTAATAGTAGGATTGAAATAATTTTTTTCATTTGATATTTGCTTTTCAATTGTATTAAAGCGATCATGATTTTATTTTCCTATGCTTGGTAAACTTGCTTCATTTGGTCGAAACAACAATTTTTCAATATTATGCACGGTTCCGTTATCTGTAAGGTAGTTTACCCTATTATGTTTAGAAAGTGGGGTGGTTTTAGCATATTGATCTACTTCTTGTGTACTTATGGCGTTCCACCGAATATCCACATTGTAATTGAGCGTACGACTCATCATAGGATCACCTTTTATTTCAGCATTTAATGATTGTTTGGAAAGTTCAAGGTCTGTTAAAAAAATACTCGTTTCGAATATGTAAACCCCCATAAAACGATTATAAAATTTCTCTGGAACCATTCTGCTTATACTATCAGAACTAATTCCTTCTTTTTCGAAGGCTTTATTATCTGGGGCTAACACAGTCCAACTTCCGTTAGCTAAACTTTCCCAGTATCCAAATTTTTTAAGAGCGGTAACAAATGTGGAATATTCTCTTCTTCCAGATAGAAAATCTTGAATGTTTCCTTCTTGATATTTGAAACAAGCATTCACAATATTTAAAATGCCATTGGTCAATGTTATATCAAATCTGTTGGATTCAGACCCATTAACAAAAACCCTAGTCTTATCCCAGGCATTAGTTCCCGCATGCTTAGAAATGATTAAATTCTTTCCTGCCAAGTTTTGATATTTAGTATCGAGTGTTTTCACTGGGATATCATCACTGGCCAATACCCTAGTCATAATATGAAAATAGACCATTCGTTTTAAGCTGTCTTGATCGACTTTGTCAAAATCTGAAGCCCTGTAAATTCCTAATGCATTGAATGCGGCGTTTGTAGGAGCAAAAACTGTTACTTTCTGATTGCTTGTAATCTCTTTCAATACATCCGTTTTTACCAAAGCAGCATAAAATAAGCTGAGGTCAAAATTATTTCCAATATAATCGCCTACATTTCTTGTTTCCGTATTTCCTTCATATACAAGAAAATCATCATGTCGACAGGCTTGTAATAGGATTAAAGAAATTAGAAAAATTAGATATTTATTTATTCTGTTTAATTGCATCTCACTGTTATTTATAAGTTGGTGGATCGAATTTGCGTTGAATAGTTGTGAGGTAAGCTTCTCCATTTACAACCTCAATTGTATTTATCGCTGGAAATGATTTAGGATTATAAATACCCGAATGTGTATTAATAATCATACTCGGAAAACGAGCAGAATTAATATTACCAGGAACCGTGACAAGTTCGTTTAATCCGAAAAAGGTTAAGTGGGAGGCTAAACCTTTTGGCATCATATTACCCCCAACACCTATATCCATGAAATTCAATCCAGGAGCTAAAAAGGTGACGTTCTGCAACATATTGGTGCTAATTTTTTTAGAACGATCTGCAAACAAAGGAAAATTAAAATAGGGGCTTACAGTTGCTAGCTCTGTGTTTCGATACATCGTTTGTAGATACCTAGCATAATGGTCAGGTATTGCTGTTTTGCTATTAAACAACTTGGTTTCTTCAGGATATAGCGATAAATATACATTCATCTCGTCCTTTATCCCATCCCTTAACGTTATCAATCCTTGGGGTTTCCTCGCTTCAGACTCCAAAAATCCTTTGGAACTCATGTTGTAAAAATTAACATATACTAATGAGTCTGAAAATGGAATATTCTGGAAGTTTTCTTTACGCAATAGTAGTCCGTTCTCTTTTGTTTTGAAATCCTTCTGTACGATATGCAACGTATAAATTTCCCTTTCTTTCAAATCGATTGTACCTTCCATGGCAACTTGTTGTTTTAATTCCGGAGTAAGTTCAAAAAAGGGAATATCGTTGACAGGTCTAAAATAAAATACGATGCGGTGAGCACCTGCGGGTATTTGTGCCCAGCTAGAAAGGTCAAATCCATTTAATATTGGCCCCACCAAGACATTTTCTTTGCCAGGGTATTCGGGATTATTACGTTTTGTACTCCCCGCACTGTGTGTGGGATAGGGAGCTGCATAACGTATGCGCTTGTCTAAAAAATCACCAACTATCGCAGCCTGTATTGGAATACCCTCTTCGTCAAACACAGGATCAATTAGCATGGTTAAGTAAGGAACCAAGAGGTTCTTATCTCCTAAATTAACATCGTAATTTAGGTTGTTAAATACCCGTAAATAGGAAGGATTTTCAACTTCATGGTACTCAATTTTCGTACAGGAATTTAAGAGCAATCCTATAGGGATAAGTAAACTAATCAGATAAAATTTTATTTCCATTATTTTGTATGTTTAACAATTATTAGTCTTGATTTAAAACGAATATCTTCAGTCTGCTTTCCAATCAAGCAAATACTATAAGACCCAACATCAATTTTTGGCGTATTACCCCTGATATCGTATAAATCAGGTTTAGTAATCAAATCCCACGACGATTTTATTGGTACTTCATCAGCCCACTTCCCAGGTGTTGTATGCTTTGTGGCATGATAAACCATTATTTTAGTAGGATTTATATCAGAGGTACCTGATAAATTCAACAACCTAATATTGGGATGAGCCCAAGGAATATAACCTGGAATCAGTTTCTCTGTAGACCGCTCATCGAACGCTCGCCCATTATTATTAAATGCTTTTCCATTGTCTGATGTGAATGTTGCATAAGGAAAGCTGCTATTAAGATTAAGAAAGCGTATATCTGTATAAAAGTTAGTTTTATGTCTTTCAAAACTGGCGTCTTGAGTTCCAGATCCACCAAAATAAGTAACAGCCGAAAGGTTATTATGCGAAACCACTAAAGTATCTTTTCCTGCTGCCGTTGTATAAAGCCATACCGTATAATTATCGCCAGCTTGAACCTCGTAATCTATTGCAGTAAGCAGGTTATTATTATTCATTACCTCAAACTTGTGCTTTCCATGTACCGTTGTTAAGTATTCAGTATACTTACCGAACTGAGCGAATTCGGTTTTTTTATTTCCCACCTTTAGAAATGTTTCTCCCTCTTCAGCTTTGGCATTAACAAATTGAATACGCGCATAAGTATTATTTACTGGAGCTTCCACGTCAACAATTATTCGAAATCCATTTTGGATTTGTTCATAATTGTACTGTGGGTCGTTAAGAATGGGATAGTTAAAAGACTGCGCATAAACCACCACTGTATAAACTCCCCCTGGTTTAAAATTAGCAATAGGATTATAAGTCAAATAAGTAGGAATGACTTCTGTTCTATTCTTAATTGTGCTTATTGATGAAGTTATGTAATCCATCGATGGACTCCCAGTAGATGGAAGCTGCCTGCGATTTTCACTAAGAACTTTTAACTGATAAGTTCCATAAGGTACTTCCACATAATCCGACACCGAACCAATTGGAATATGATTGAGTAAATCGTGAATTGGAGTACCATCCGACCAAGCGAGACTCACAGGCCCTAAAAAATCTTCTATATTTACCAGCTTATCGTTGATTGGCCCAGGTTTTTCAGAAAAATTTATTACGCGAATTTTGCAATTCTCTGGATTACTTGGGGATTCTATACTTCTCGGAACTTTTATCACTTCTGGAAGTCCTATGCTATAATTATCGGCCAATAATGTATAGTAATCAACTGGAGACCCATTATCTTGCACCTCAAATTTTTTATTCAAACCTATTCCAAGCCCTTGATAGGATCCATATAAAACCTCTACTTCTGCTTTATTATTCTTGTTCAAAAGATCTTGAGGAATATTCCACAACAGTCCTAATCGACCATCTTTAGGAAAATATTTGGTCGAAGGATACCTACCAGATAAAGGATCTGTGTCGCCATACCTGATGACAAAATTGGTAAGGCTATCTTCATTTACCAGCACCTGATTTGAACTACCTAAATTGACAATGCGTACATTGGAATTTTTGAATGCTTCTGTTCTGAATCTGTTGTCCGTATTTTCAACAAGTTTGTCCTTAGCACATGAAGCTAACATCACGATGAGTGAAATAATAAATATTTTGTCGCTATGTTTCATATTAAAATAAGTTATAGGTAAAGCCAAGCATAATTTCACTTCCACGCTTGTAACTACGATTTATATACTCATTTCCATACCATTTCCCTCCAGTATTTGGATTGGCATAAACAGTTTTTATAGCAGGATTTAGTATGTTTTTCGCATACCCTTTAAAGAGTAACCTCGATGATAATTTCTGACTAAAAACAAAATCTAGTGTTGGAGCTGGTTGAGTATACAAATCAGGTTCGCCTGTAAGATTAATTTGAATAAGGCGTTCTCCGACCATATTGAAAGTAACCGTTAAGTCAGTTCCAATTTGTTTGTTTTTATAATTAAGCCAAGCATTGATCGAATAAGGAGCTTGCTCAAAAAGAGGGCTATTAAGTGGCGCATGTCGATCAATAAATCTGTTAGAGGCAATTCTTTCTTTCGATTTTTTAATCTCACTTTGTGCAATCAAAAGATTTGAACCAAAAAATAGCACTTCTGGTTGTCCCCATATTTTACTTAAATCTTTAACAGCTTCAAACTCAAATCCCCAAACCCTACCTGTATTTTTGTCATTTTGAAATTGGATAATTGGAAACTCAGGATAAATAGCTGCAAGGCCTTCTGTTTTCAAACTAAAAACTTTGACTAACTGATTATTTATTTGTTTTCCAAATACAGAAATCGCAAACACCTCTCCTGCATCCGGAAACCATTCCCAACGGAAATCCAAGTTCTGTGTCTTTTGATTGATCAAATCACGATTACCAACAATAAGACCCATTTGGTAAGGATCAAATTCAAACACATTGGTAATTTCCCTCAATTCAGGACGTGCTAAGGTGCTATTATACGCCAAACGAAAATTCATATTTTCTTTAAACGTATAGGTCAGGTTCGTCGAATAATAAGGCACGTACTTTGTTTTATAGACTGAATTAGCATCTCCGAATGGAGTAACCAAAATATTCCCTTCCTCATCTATAGTCGTCAGTTTAGGGTCTACATATACATCTTTGGTATCAACCCTTGTTTGTATATTAGTTTTTTCTACACGTACACCTCCTGTCAATCGGATATTTTCAGGAAGTTGCAAATCTAGCATTACATATGCAGCCCTAGTTTCATAAAATCCTTTATAATTGTTCGGTGACTTTTTGCTGTTATACAAAAAACCACCAGTTGGAATTTCACCCTCTCCAGTACCAGTGGTAGGCACCTTAATTCCAACAACTTCATTACTCACCATCCTGTCTAAATTCCCTTCCACATTCAACAACGTAAACAAACCTCCATTATTAAAGTTAGAACCAGGTAGGAAAAGGATATTTTCAGTAAATTCTCGTGACCTATACAAGTAGTTGACACCTGTTTTTAGCACTTGTTTTTTGCTAAAAACCGGAAATGGAATGGTAAGATCCGCTTTATGATTGTAACTATCTTCATTCAAATTTCTCCATCTGCGCCCATTAGGCTCTGCTTGAATGGTTCCAAAAGCCCCAAATCCATTTACATAACCAGAACTAAGTGCATAAAGATGATTTGTGTAAGTCCACTCCGTATTAGCATTTCCTGGTTGACCAATAATTGGTTTTTGATAATATACACCACCAATCGGGACATAGTCTATTAGCGAGGCATACCTGAAATCAGGATCATTCTGACCTGACTGAGACATGGAAAGATTATAGCTTAATTGTGGCGAATAATTGGACCTTAAAAACTTGTGCTCTCCTTGAAAGTTAAATGTCTGTAAATCTCGGAAAGATTGTTTTAAAGAATGGATTGTACTGAAAACATCACCTGAAAGCCCCGTATATTCATAAGATCCATTCAGATTCGTCGCCGTAGTTTCACCACCCCAACTACCTACATATTGTGCACTGATTTCATGTCTAGGATTAAACTGATAAGCTAGCCCTGTCAATATTCCGTAATTGAGTGTTTCTACCCCAGTACGCTCTTTATAGGTTTGATATTTACCCATGTAAAGGCTATTTGGTGTGATATAGTTTGGAATATGCCGATAACTGTAAATATTTGGGTTACCAGTGACAACTCCTTGGTAAATGCTGAATTGAGTTAGATTGCCGTCATAAATGTCTGTGGTACGTCGGTAATAATTTCCTCCCAAAATCAATCCCAAGTTATGTTTACCTTGGAAAAGCTTGTAAGAATTACCAAATGTGGCTGTGTAAAGTTGATTTAACGGTGCACGTTTATATTTTGTGGTCATGGCAGGATCAAATCCTTGCATAATGTCATTAATCCGTCCTACTTCTTTCTTGATAGCTGGATTATAACCGCTATTGGCTATCAAATTGTGAATATCACCCAAACCTTTAGGATATTGATTAGCGAGGTTCAAAAAATCTGAACTTAAATTTTTCTCGTTAATTTTAGTTCCAAATTTTCCCATGCTACTATTCCAAAAACTATTATGCTCACCCCCAATACCAATATTGGAGTTGAAGCCTGTTTGTGTAATAAGCTCAAAAGTCATTTTATCAGGAACTGACTTGGTCTTGAGTTCTACGATCCCTGAAGCGGCATCTGCTGGTTTATCAGGTGTAACAGTTTTATAAACTGTTATGTTATCCAATAAAGAAGCTGGAACAAGGTCCAAGGGGATGGAGCTTTTATCAGGATCTGAAGAAGCAAGTCTCACTCCATTTAATTGTCCAATTACTGAACGATCGCCGAGGCCCCGAATGGCAACATACTTGTCGTCTGTAACAGTTACTCCTGTTACTCGTGAAAGTGCTTGTGTGGTCGTAATACTTGCTGTTCGCTCGATTTGTTGTGCAGAAATAGCATCCTGAACGATTGAAGCTTTTCTCCGCTCTTCCAACACCGCCATTTCAGTATTTGCTCTACGGCGAGCTTGCACACTTACCGATACTTCCTCCAATGTTTCTATGGCCTGCCGCATCCGCACTGTAACCTGATTATTAGAACCCCCGTAAAATATTTCTTGAGTTTTCAAACCTAAATAGGTAAATACTAAAGTTCCCCCTCCTGCAGGTAAGGCAATAGAAAATTGACCATTTTTGTCCGTCAATGTAATTGTCTGGGTGCCCTTTATACGGACTGACACGCCCACTATTGCTTTACCATCTGTCGAATGGATTACATGTCCATTAATCATCAGTTGTTGCCTTACATTATCTGTCCTAACATTAACTAAGGACCTTTCTAATGTTTTTTTGATAGATACAATTTTATTGTTAATCGTAAACTCATATGGAAGACCTTCGAAGCATAGGTTCAAAACCTGCGCTAGGCTAGCATTGTTCAAATCAACACTGACTTTCTTTCCTTCATGGAAGATATTGGCATCATATACAAAATCATAGTTAGCTTGTTTCCTGATTTCTTTCAAAATATCGGGAATACTGCATTCCCGTTTATTGATTGTGAGGAGTTGAGCGTAGGTTGTAGCACTTACCTGAACCAAAAAACAGGTTAATAGTACCATGCTTATTTTCATAACACGCATGATTTGATAAAAATCCATACTTTTGCTTTGTAGTTATTGTTATTTGTAAAATTTTGTTTTCACATTTTTTCAAGACTTAACTATATAGCGGTAGGTGTTCGGAGCACCTCCGCTTCTTTGTTTAAAGTAATCTAATGTTTACTATAAGGACATCTATGGTTCCACCACTACTCTCCTTTCTTTTATTTTAATTGTTGCCTTCCCTAAGGAAGAAATGCTTTTTACCACATCAGATAATGGTTGATTTCGGGAAATCATTCCAGTCAATTTGAGTTCACCTAATGCTGATGGACATTCAACATCTACATCATACCAGCGCGATATTTTTCGCAACACACTAGATAAAGGTTCCTGATTGAACACAAAATCACCATTCCTCCATGCTAATTCTTCCTCCATGCTTGCGTCAACAATTTGAAAATCATCTCCTAAACTTGCCTGTTCACCCGGCTGCAATAACACTGATTTTCCATTTTTAATAGAAGTAACTTTAACACTCCCTTTCACTAAGGTTGTGTGACTATATGGTTCATTTTTATAGGCATTTACATTGAATTGCGTACCCAAAACCTGTATTAATTGCTTTTCTGTTTCCACGAAAAAAGGAATTCTATCCCCTCTTTTATTGCTCACTTTAACGATATCAAAATAAATTTCTCCAGTCATTTTCACTCGACGCTCTTGATTAGAAAAATTTACAGGATATGTAAGCGAAGAGGCCGAATTTAACCATGCTTTTGAACCATCAGGCAAGACTACAGCATATTGCCCTCCATTTGGCGTTTGTATACTATGAACTGATTCTGCACGAACATCGAGATCTTTACCGACTTTGTATACTATTTCGCCATCACTAGTTTTATCCACATGAAGACCTTGAAGATGGGTTAATGTTCCATTGTCTGCCTCTGACAGGGAAATGATTGACCCATCCTCCAACGTGAGCGAGGCTTTATTACTACCCGGAAGAATTTCTTCATCTTGATGCACGAAATGCTTGTTGTAAACGGTAAATGGATTTTTGTGCATGACCAACAGTGAGGTTCCAACCAATATAACTGAAGCGGCAACAACCTTTACCCAAAACAAAAAACGGAATCGTTGATTCATCGACTCATTTACAACTTTTGGAAATTGCACTAAATCCTGTTGTCTCGCCGTAAAACGTTTTCTAAAATTCTGCAAATCAATTTCATCCCCATATTCGGCGTAGTCCTCCAGATCGGTTGACCAGACTTCTTTCATACAGGACTCAACAAAATCCCTATCAATATCCATGGATAGGTATAATTTGACGAGCTCCTTTTCATGTGGCTCACAAGTACCTTGAAAGTATCTGATTAGTGTATTTCTAGCTGGTCTCTTCAATGCTATCCTTTTTAGTTAGAGGATTTATAAGGCCCTCTATTATAAAGAATGTTCAAAAATTGATTTCTAATCAGGCATCTATTACGATTTCATAATTTATTAATACTGAGTGTATTTCTATAATATTTGGTTAATACAAGAAAGAATACCTGACTGAAAATCTTCAATCAGGTAATAGAAAAAATACAGAATATTGTAATAAATATAGAATCTAAGTGAGCGGGTAAGGATTGAAAAATGTCAAAGCTAAAGTGCTCGTTAAAAAGATGGAAATTAAAGGGTCTGGATATTCCTTCATTTCTTGTTTTAGAACTTTTAGTGCCGCATTCATATGATTATTTACCGTATGAATAGACAAGTCGTTTACTTTTGCAATTTCCTTACGATCCATTTCATGTTCTCGAATCGATAAAAAAATCTTACGTTGCATGGGAGTAAGCTTCAGCAGTGCCGCTTGATAGAGCGACTGAATTTCTTTTATCGTAATTTCTGGATGGTCAATACTACCCAAGTCAGCAAGAGCATAATCATCTATGTTTTTCGTGTCAAGGATTTGTTTACGATATAAGATTATCGTTTCCTGACGTAGAATTCCAAATAGGTAATTGTCAAATTGCTGTACTTCATTCAAGCGATGCTTGTATTGCCAAATTTTCAGCAAAACATTCATCACTAGTTCCTCAGCATCTTCACGATTGGGAACTGTTTTCAATGACGATGCTAAAAGACGTCGGTAATAGTAATTCAAAACAGAGTTGAAGGCCATTTCATCACCCCCTAACCATTTTGCAATAATTTCATCTATTTCCTTTTTTGCCATATGGAATGCTCAATTATTATCTCAAAAGTAACCAAACAAGTATTATTTTGAAGATTATGATTTGGTTAGCTTATTGTTAAATACAGAAAACTAAAATTTCCTACCCTGTAATTTTATTGCTTAATTTTTACAATAAACAGTTGCAGCAGGCCAATTGGGATATATCGAGGATAAACAATGAGTAGTATTGAAAATCAAAGCAACTCCAAAATCATAAAAAACGATTTCTTATATGGAACGAAAAGCCATTCACTTAAAACTTAAAAGATTACTTTGTTACACAATCTTTTACTATTTAAATACTAAGATTCAAGTCAATTGAATTAATTATCAAATCAGCTTTACTCTTTGATAATAATTAAACAGATTATTTAGTATGAATTAAATAAAATTCAGCTATCATTTTGAATTATAAAAGCTATCAATTACATTTGTTTAAATGATTTAGCAAATAAGCTAAATCATTTTAATTAATTAATCTATTGTACATATTACTTATTTTCTAAGAATATGTGCATGTTTTGCTAACGTTAACCAATAAAAAGACAAATCTTGAATCAAAAAAATTTTCTTTTTTGTTTTTTTACCCTAAATGCTAATACCATTTAGTTATAATTAGTTAGCATTTTTTAATTAACAATTATAAACTAGATTTTCCGAAAAAACCATGAGGCTAAACCTACTTTTAAGCTTATGCTTTCTTTTTAATTGTGCTTTTGCACAAAACATTTTTCATGCTGATCATCCAAGCCATCTACGTCCCCCATCAACCCCTATTATTACTTCAGACCCCTATTTTTCCATTTGGTCCGCTTCAGATTTATTAACTGAAAAAAACACAGAACATTGGACAGGAGAGGAACACCCTATCTTTGGAGCTATTCGTGTCGATGGAATTGTTTATCGTTTTATGGGCAATTATGAAGAACAAGTTGATGAAATACTTCCCTCAAGTCATGGTTCAGCATGGAATGCAAAATATACGTTTGAAGCCCCTACTGGAGATTGGAATTCCATTAGTTATGATGATCTAGCATGGAAATCAGGACAAGCGGCTTTCGGTACAGCAGGAACGCCTAGAACAAAAACTATTTGGAACAGCAAGGATATCTGGATAAGACGAGAGTTCAACCTCAACGAATTAAACAATCAAGATGATTTACTCCTTAAATATTCCCATGATGATGAATTCACCTTGTACCTGAATGGAGAAAAACTCATTCAAACTGACTATTCATGGAATGATAATGTAACTTTTCAATTAACAGATCAAGCGAAAAAACATTTGAAAAAAGGAAAAAATGTGATTGCTGTTCATTGTAAAAATACCACTGGTGGTGGATATGTAGACTTTGGATTGTTTAAGAAAGTTAAAAAGTCGCAACAGTTCGATAAATTAGCAAAACAGAAATCAAGAACGGTTACCGCAACGCAAACCTATTTTGAGTTTGAATGTGGAGCTGTTGAATTAAAATTAGTATTTACCTCACCACTACTGTTAGATGATCTGGATTTATTGTCCACTCCAATCAGCTACATTTCATATGCTGTAAAACCTTTAGATAACAAAAGTCACGATATTTCCGTCTATTTTGAAACTAGCCCAGCATTAGCAGTTCATGAAACCACACAACCTGTAATTACGAGCGTAGCACATCAAAATGGTTTCCAATATGTAAAATCAGGCACTATTGATCAACCGATTACCAAAAGAATTGGTGATGGTGTCCGCATCGATTGGGGCTATGCCTATTTAGCAAATAAATTAGAAAAAGATAAACAAATTTCATTTGGAGATTACCACCAAACCAAAGAAAAGTTTGCAACTGATGGAAATCTAAATGGTTTAGAAAATAAAAATCCAGAAATATCTCGTGGCGATGTAAATAAAATCGCAATGGCCTATTCCCATCAGTTAGGTTCCGTTAATTCAGCAGGTAAGAATGGTTTTTTGATGATTGGATACGACGACCTTTATTCCATAGAATATTTCTATAAGAGGCGCATGGCATATTGGAAAAAGGATGGGAAAGTGAGCATAGAACAGGCCTTTGAAAAAGCCCATCAACAATATGAATCTGTTTTACAACGCGCTAAAGTTTTTGACAACAAAATATATCAAGATGCATTGATAGCAGGTGGAAAAGAATATGCAGAAATCTGCGCCCTATCCTATCGTCAAGTTATCGCCGCACATAAATTAATACAAGATGATGCAGGAAATTTATTATTTCTATCCAAGGAAAACCATAGCAATGGATGCATCAATACTGTAGATATCACCTACCCATCTGCTCCATTATTTTTAGTTTACAATCCCGAATTATTAAAAGGTATGATGACCCCAATATTTCAATATAGTGAAAGTGGTCGTTGGAATAAGCCTTACCCTGCACATGATTTAGGCACTTATCCTATAGCCAATGGACAACTATATGGTGAAGACATGCCGGTAGAGGAAGCAGGAAATATGCTCTTACTCGCTACAGCAATTAGTTTAAAAGAAGGCCATGTAAATTACGCAAACAAGCATTGGGAAACCTTAACGATATGGGTAAATTACCTTGTTGAAAAAGGCTTAGACCCAGAAAATCAACTGTGTACTGATGATTTTGCCGGCCACTTAGCACATAATGCAAACCTTTCCATCAAAGCAATACTAGCCATTGCCGGATATGGAAAAATGGCAGAATTAAAAGGAGAAATAAAATTAGCCGAGCAATACATCAATCAAGCAAAAGAAATGGCTATTGAATGGGAAAAATTAGCAAGAGATGTTGATCATTATAAATTAGCTTTTGATAAAGAAGGTAGTTGGAGTTTAAAGTATAATTTAATATGGGATAAAATATTTAAGATGGATATCTTCCCTAAACAAGTATTTACTACAGAAATGGCCTTTTATTTAAAGAAACAAAATAAATATGGCATTCCATTAGATTCTAGAGCTACTTATACAAAATCGGATTGGATAATCTGGGCTTCTTGTTTGACGGATAACCCTTCAGATTTCAAAACCATGTTCACTCCTTTTTATAATTATGTACAAGAAACATCCTCAAGAGTACCCTTAAGTGACTGGCATGATACACATACGGGCAAAATGATCAATTTTAAAGCGAGGTCAGTAATTGGAGGATATTTTATTCGTGTTCTTGATCATCAGTTAAATAAACCCACAAACTAAAAATCTACTACAACTAAACTTCAATGTCTAATAATCTATTATAAACTAAATAATTATGAACATGATGAACTTTACACCCAAGTAAAAACCTGAAATAGAATAGCCGGAAAATAAAGCTAATTCTTAACAATGATTATAACCTATAATCAACCCATTTTTAAAATACTAAAATTTGCACTTTTCTATTAGAAATCTGTAAGAACAACTTTTGAAGAAAAACTAGTAAAAGACGATTAAAAACCGCTTTTAAGGCAACCTAACTCTCTTCATTTGTTAAAAACTAACCAGTAATTAAATTATGATATCTAAACAATTATTTAAAACAAATGATTGGTCATTACGCATATTGCTATGGACCATCATGTCACTCTGTTTGAGCCTGTGGGGTTGTAAAGATGAACCAGCTGGCAAAACAGAGGCTACACCATTTGATCCCAATCAACCTGTCGTTGTATCTGATTTTATGCCTAAAACTGGTGGTATGGGCCAACGCCTTGTGATCTACGGAAAAAACTTCGGGGACGACCCGAGTAAAGTACAGGTGTTTATTGGAGGTAAAGAGGCAGTCGTCATCAATACAGCAGGAGAATCAATTTATTGTTTGGTTCCAAAACAGGCATTTAGTGGAGATATTGAAGTACGAGTTGGAGATCAAGACAAAGTGATAGGTAAATCTGGACAAGCCTTTAATTATCAACGAAAATTAGTTGTATCAACGCTATTAGGCTATCGAAATGAACGCGGAGATGAGCCTTGGAGGGATGGAAAGTTTGAAGATAATGATCAGAACAAAATGGCTTCTGGATTCTGGAATCCTTCATTCTTAAAATTTGACCCGGCAAACCCAAAGCATTTATGGGTAACTTTTGACGGAAACAACGGTTTATATTTAGTGAATTTTGAAGATAGTACGGTAACTAAAAAGCGGTCAGATTTTGACCGACCTCGCAGTGTCGATTTTACTTTGGATCATAAATATATGATTATTTCGGAAGACAGAGGTGGTGAAAATGACCGATCTACTTATAGGCTTTCTCGCGAAAAGAATTGGACAGATTTGGAAGTCATTACACGATACAAACAATGTAATGGCGCATCCATACATCCTGTAAATGGAGAAATGTATTTTAACAGCTATGAAAAAGGTCAATTCTTTCGTTTTGATTTAAATAAATATTTTTCAGATGGATTAAACGACAAAGAATATGAACAATTATTTGTCATTCATGATCCCAATTGGGAATATAAAATCATGATCCATCCTACTGGCAACTATGCCTATATCAATGTTATCAATCAACATTATATCTTACGCGTCGATTACAATTGGGAAAAGAAAAGATTTAATCAACCTTATTTAGTTTGTGGTCAATTACGAGGGGCTGGATATACGGATGGAGTCGGATCTTCAGTGCGGTTAAACTCGCCATATCAAGGAGTTTTTGTGAAAAATGAGGAATATGTAGCTGCAGGAAAAACCGATGTCTATGATTTCTATTTTACCGATCAGATGAATCATGCCATTCGCAAATTAACACCAGAAGGTAGTGTAACCACATTTGCTGGACGAGGAAGTTCGAGCATCAATGCAAACCCATGGGGATATGTAAATGGAGATTTACGGGAAGAAGCACGATTTGATCGACCTTCTGGAATAGCTTATAATGAAATCGAAAAAGCATTCTACATCGGTGATCAAGCCAACCGACGTTTCCGAAAAATTGCATTGGAAGAAATGGAGGAATCCCAACTAAATTAACATTAAAAGACATGATAAATAAAATATTAGCACTATGTATGCTTCTGCTTGCATTGACTTTTAATGTGACCGCACAAGAAGTTGTAGATGTATCAGGCACTATTGTGGATGCCCAAAAACAACCATTAATTGGAGTAAGCGTTTCCGTAAAAGATGCCCCAGGATTAGGAACAGTAACCGATAATAAGGGTTATTATAAAATAAAAGTTGAACAATATAAACAGTTAATTTTTTCAAGTTTAGGTTATGAAAAACAAGAGATTCTTGTTAAAGATAATTTTGTAATCAATGTAACCTTAATTGAATCCGAGATTTCTGTCATTGACGAAATTGTGGTCACAGGAACAGGTACGCAAACAAAGCTAAGCAGCACTGCAGCTGTTTCTAGCGTAAATGTAAACAACTTAAAATCCAATCCAACCTCAAGTATTACCAATGCCTTAGCAGGAAATGTACCTGGGGTGATGGCGATGATGCAATCGGGCCAACCGGGAAAGAACATTTCTGAATTCTGGATCCGAGGAATTTCCACATTTGGTGGTGGTAGTGCCGCTTTAGTCTTAATCGACAATGTGGAGCGCACCATAGCGGATATCAATATTGAAGATATTGAAAATATTTCTGTACTCAAAGATGCTGCTGTAACAGCCATTTACGGATCCAAAGGCGCCAATGGCGTAATATTGATCACCACCAAGCGAGGAAAAGATGGTAAAATCAATATCAACTTTAAGGATGAAACCATCTACAATTCACGGACAATTACGCCGGAATTTGAAGATGGATTTACCTATGCCAACTTATTAAACGAATCCCGAATTACGCGAAACTATGAACCCATTTATCAGCCTGAGGAATTAGAAATTTTACGCTTAGGATTGGATCCCGATTTATACCCGAATGTTGACTGGCAAAAACTTCTATTAAAGGATGGAGCGATGACCTATCGCGGAAATCTAAATTTGACAGGAGGCGGATCTACCGCTCGTTATTTCATGTCGGGAAGTTATATTAATGAAGGAGGAATGTATCATACTGATGAAACATTACGTGAAGATTATAATACCAATGCCAATTATAAACGATTTAATTTTCGACTAAATACAGATATTAATGTGACCAAATCAACGATTGTCAAAATAGGCGTAGCCACCTCCTTAGACAAACGCAATAGTCCTGGTTTAGGTGATAATGATTTCTGGGGCGTATTATTTGGATATTCTCCAATACGTACACCCATTACTTATTCCAATGGATACATTCCGGCTATAGGAACTGGAAATCAAACAAATCCTTGGGTAGTCGCAACACAAACAGGATTTAATGAAAATTGGACAAATAGAATTCAAACAAACCTTAATGTTGAACAAGATTTTAACTTTATCACTAAAGGTCTGCGTGCACGCGGTATTTTCGCCTACGACACCAACAATTGGAATACAATTAATCGACTAAAATGGCCAGAACAATGGCGTGCAGAACGTACCCGCAATGATTTAGGGGAATTGGTCTTTACGCAAGTTTCAGACCCAAGAGAGATGTACCAAAACAGTTTTGCGGAGGGTGATCGCAGGGAATTTTTCGACATCATGTTCAACTACAATCGTAGTGTGGGTTCTCACAACATTGGTGCTGTGGCACGATTTACGAGAGATGCATTAATTCGAACCGTGAATTTAGGAAGTGATATCAAGAATGGGGTAGCCATACGAAATCAAGGAATGGCCGGTCAATTCAATTACAATTGGAAAAATCGCTATTTAGTAGACTTTAACTTTGGATACAATGGTTCTGAAAATTTTGCACCAGGCCAACAGTATGGTTTCTTCCCCGCTGTTTCTGGCGCATGGAATATCTCTGAAGAAGGATTTGTCAAGGAGAATATCAATTGGATAAATATGTTCAAATTGCGCTATTCTTGGGGCCGTGTTGGTAATGACCTTCTACCACCAGGAAATAGATTCCCTTATTTGTATACCATCAATGCAATGCCAGATAATCAGTACGAATGGGCAGATTTTGGATTTAATCGTTTTTATAATGGCATGAGGTATAGTCAAGTGGCCTCCTCAAATGTCACTTGGGAAGTTGCTACCAAACAAAACTTCGGAATAGATCTAGCCCTCTTCCAAGACAAAATAATTGCCAATCTAGACTTTTTTGATGAAGAGCGAACTGGAATTTATATGTTTAGAAATTTCCTTCCTTCCATGGTCGGATTAGAAAGTATTTCTAGAGCGAATGTAGGTGCTGTAAAATCGAGAGGATTTGATGGACGTTTAGAATACAAACAACGTATAGGCGAATTAAACTTGACTACTCGTGGTAATATTACCTATAGTAAAAACGAAATTACCCAAATTGATGAGGAATATAATGTATATGCCTACCAAAACCGTAAAGGTTATCGTGTTGACCAAGCTGTAGGATTGATTGCCATGGGTCTCTTTAAAGATTATGAAGACATTCGAAATAGCCCAACTCAAATGTTTGGCACTTACCAACCTGGAGATATAAAATATAAAGATGTCAACGGAGATGGTGTTATTGATCATGGAGATCGAACGGCCATCGGAGCAACTCGTAGACCAAACCTAATATATGGTCTCGGCGCCTCAGCACATTGGAAGGGTTTAGATTTAAGTGTGCATTTCCAAGGCGCTGGAAAATCAACATTCTTTACCTATGGAAAAACCGTTTATGCGTTCAGTGAAGGTGAATGGGGACAGGTAATGAAAGGAGTAATGGGTGATAATCGATGGATTTCAGCGGATATTTCTGGAGATCCAAGTACAGAAAATCCAAATGCATCCTACCCTAGACTAAGCTTTGGTCCGAATTCAAACAATTTTAGAGAATCCACTTATTGGTTAAAAGATGGACAATATCTTCGCTTGAAAACCTTAGACATTGGATACAATTTCCCTACTCATTTAGTCAACCGCATCAAAACCAACAATATTCGGGTATTTTTAGTAGGAACCAATTTATTAACGTTTTCAAAATTCAAATTATGGGATCCTGAAATGGTCAGCCCTAGAGGAGAAGATTATCCATTGCCAAAAGCATACACCTTTGGTATTACTGTCAGTCTATAATTGAAGCGCAATGCAAAAGAAATTATATATCGCATGTTTGCTTATACTGAGTACAAGCATCATCAGTTCATGTGTTAAGGATTATTTAAATTCAGATCAATATTTTAAAGATCGCCTTACCACAGATAAAGTTTTTAAAAGTAAAGTTTATTCAGAGCAATGGTTGGCTCATGTGTTTGAGGAATTAAAAGGGGAGAATGCCGACGTTTCCAGTAAAGGTAATACACCTTTTAGTTTTGCCGATGATATGTTTTATGGAGATCGGGATAAGGATTTTGACCCATCCAAAAACGAGCTTTCTTACAATATGTTCAAAATGGGTGAATATAATGAAGGAGATAAACAAAACTCCTGGTCCCAAGCCTATCGGGGAATAAGAAATGCATCTACCTTTATTCACAACATTGGTTTAAATTTAGAAATGAGTGCCGATGAAATAGATGATTATCGTGGTCAAGCTCGTTTCGCTCGTGCCTATCTCTATTGGATTTTATTGCGTAAATATGGACCGATTCCTTTATTACCAGACGAAGGATTGGATTATACCGACTCTTATGACGCATTATCTATACCTAGATCAAGCTATGAGTCTTGTGCGGAGTTTATAGCAAATGAAATGTTACAGGCTGCCAAAGAAATGGAAGCTATTGGAACCAATCGTGGCCAAGATGGATCTGCGAGACCCACTGCAGGTGCTGCATTAACAACACGTGCTAAGGTGCTATTATTTTCCGCCAGCCCATTGGCCAATGGAAATAATTCCGCATTTGCTGCTCGCTTAGTAGATGATAAAGGTAACCGCCTTTTATCTGCAGAATTCAAAGAGGAAAAATGGGCAAAAGCAGCAGCAGCAGCAAGAGATGTGATTGAAATGGGCGTTTATCAATTATACACGGCTCCTTTCCAAGAAACTGGAAATGATGCTTCAGTAAAACCGCCTGCGGACAACAACTTTTCTGAACAAAATTGGCCTTTAGGCTGGGCAAATATTGACCCCGCAAAATCTTATGCGCAAGTTTTTGATGGCACATTACAAGCTTCCGGAAATCCTGAACTAATATTCACTCGAGGAAATAACCAATTAGGAGAAGGCATCAATGCGATGGTCGCTCATCAGTTGCCTCGTTCCGCAACGGGATGGAATACACACGGTTTAACACAGAAATTGGTCGATGCCTATTATATGAACGATGGTAAAGATGCTCCTGGAAAAGATAAAGAAATAGGACGTGGAAACGGTTCTAACCGTTTAACTGGATACGTAACACTAGAGGATTATGAGGCCGGGAAATTCAAACCTTTAAGGACTGGCGTCTCTTTACAATATGCCAATAGGGAACCTAGATTCTATGCATCTGTTGCATATAATGGAAGTTTCTGGACTCTACTCAATGAGACGCAAGAACGGAATAGAAATCAACAGGTTTTCTATTATAGAGACAATGCCCAAGGTAATGGATTTAACTCATCAAATGCGTATTGGTTACGGACAGGATTTGGTGTTAAAAAATTTGTTCATCCAAGTGACACATACGAAGGGGGAAGTATGGCCCGAATAGTTTCAAAAGCGGAGCCCGCCTTGCGTTATGCAGATGTATTATTAATGTATGCAGAAGCATTAAATGAACTTACTGGTACCTACAGCATACCTTCCTGGAAAGGCAATAATTACAGCATCAGTCGAGACATCCATGAAATCCAACGCGGAATTCACCCAATACGCATTCGAGCTGGTGTACCTGACTATTCCAATAGTACATATAACAATAAAGACGAAATGCGTAAAACTATTAAACGTGAACGTTTTATTGAATTGATGGGAGAAGGTCATCGCTATTTTGACCTTCGACGTTGGATGGACGCTCCTGTGGAAGAAGCTCTACCCATTTATGGATGCAATGTACTTATGAATGTGAATGAACGTGATCTATTCCATCAACCAATTGCGGTTTGGTCTTTAAAAACAACGTTTGCCGATAAAATGTGGTTTTGGCCAATTAGCCATACAGAATTGAAACAAAATCATCGATTGACCCAGAATCCAGGATGGACTTATAATGATTAACCTTAAGAAACAAAAAATGAAAAAGCACTATATATCTTATATTCTATTCTCCCTATTAATTCTACTAGGGTCCTGTAATGATGAATGGAAGGAAGAACAATTTGATCACCTTGTTTCATTTAAAGCACCATTAGATGCGAAAGGAGTATCCAATATCTATGTTCGATACAAAGGGAATCAATCGACTATATTTTTGCAACCTTTAATTGTAAGTGGATCCACTCTAGATCACCCTGCCTATCAAGTAAAAATTGGAATCGATAAGGACACGCTACAAACACTCAATTTCGAACGTTTTCAAAACCGTCAAGACTTCTATTACAGGGAACTTCCAAATGCCTATTATACACTACCTAATAATCTTGAAATTGCTGCCAATGAACAAGTCGGATTAATGCCCATTCAATTCAATTTAAAGGATATTGATATGACCGAGAAATGGGTTCTCCCGCTGACCATATTAGAGGATCAAGCTGGAGGTTATACAGCAAACCCAAGGAAACATTATCGAAAAGCAATCCTCAGAGTAAACCCCTTTAATGATTATTCAGGCACTTATAGTGGAACTGCTCTAAAAGTGAGTATGGCAGGATATGAAAATGAAACACCCATAGTTAAAAGTGAAATCCGTTCCTATGTCGTCGATGAGAACACCGTATTCTTTTATGCTGGCAATATAGATGAAGAACATCAAGACCGTAGGAACTACAAAGTCTACGCAAAATTTAACGAAACAGGAGGTGTTACTTTATCATCGGATAATCCCAATATGAAATTTAGTGTAAATAAAGATGCGAGTTATACCATCAATGAGCAAATGGATGCGGTAAGACCCTATTTGCTTCATAAGTTCATCACTATCAATAATATTGATTATCAATTTACGGACTATACGATGGTGCCTAATTTCCCCATAACGTATAAAGTCAATGGTTCTTTAATTCTTCAACGACAATTGAACACGCAAATACCTGATGAGGACCAATCAATTCAATGGTAAAAAACAAAATAACTCATAAAGGCGGAGCATTAACCTCCGCCTTTATTTTACTCACCGGTCATTCTTAGGTAAAACTTAACCCGCTGATGACTTATCGGATTTCACAAAATTTTTCATTTTCACAAAAGCGATCAAACTAATTAACCCTATCAATAGCCATAAAAAATCTACATAGAATATATCCAATTTTCGCTGAATAAAGGTATGCCACATCCAATTATTGGATTGTATACCATTGGCAATTGGCACCAAAAAAGAGCTAATTGCTCCAAGAAATAATGTCTCTCTGCTTGTTCGATTAATGTTTCTGCGGATGATGTAATAAAGAGCCAATATCCACCAAAGATTGAAATAGACTTTATAAATCAAACTTTGATTGACTTCTGCACTAAACTTTATCCAAACAAATGTGATCGCTGATACGGGAAGCATTGTTAAACAAATCGCCAAAAAAACATTTGCCAACCAAAAATTAAAAACGCGCTTCCTTCGAATTACATTGTTTTTATCTCGAGCTACTAACCAAATTAAAATGCCTGAAATAATCACAAAACAACCCATAATACCAAGAATAAAATAGACAATCTTTAAGGGATAACCAGCAAAATCACCAAAATGTAACCTATAAAAAACACTTTTTATCCGATCAATGTAATTCACATCGTCTGTTGGGGATTTTTCTTTAAGAATAGTCCCGTCAATAATCCGCATACTTAATAGCCCTGATCCTGCAAAACTTTGCTTAAATGGAGGCTCCGTTTCGATCGTAATATACATTTCCTTATCCCCATAATTATTGATATATATACGTTTTAGTTTACTGCCGGGCCACTTATCACGAGTTAATTGGATGTAATGACCTAAATTAAATGCCGTATCGAGTTTAGAATAACTGTAGCTTAAAGGAAAATTGTGAATCTCCCCTAGATCTTCATAAAGGGATACCTCCGCATCTTTATATAGCATCTTATCAAAAGGAACCATTAAAACTGAGTTTAATATTAAAACGATTCCAGTAATGGCATATACCAATTGATAGGGAAAACCTATTACACCTAATGCCGTATGCATATCGGTCCAAATAGTTTTCCACTTGCTATAAGGTCTGAAAATATAAAAGTTAGAAACCAGTTTATCCCAATGCAATAATAAACCGGTAATTAATGCGAATAGAAAAATAAAGGAGGTAAGCCCTGCGATGAAATAACCAAATGGAGCGAACGGCAAACGAATTGGCACTTCATTTAAAGGCGCTAAAAAGTGTAAACGGTAAAAAAACTCTCCCAAATCATAGCTTGAGGCATAATCACTAGCTTTATTTTGGATAAAATTATAACCGAAATAGCTAGCGTCGGAATCTCCGCCCCTGCCTCTACCTTTTCTCTTTTCTTGCCCTACCGGTTTTAATGCTGCTTTATTTTTCTTGTTGCGTAAAGTATCTTGAGAAGCACTGACATTAATATACCCATGTACTCCTCCCTGGCTCAAATAATAGATAATGTTTCGACCTGTCAAATCTTTGGTTGCACTCAACGAATCTAAAGGCACTTGAAAATTACGATGGTCTATTTCCTTTTGATAAGTGCTCTCATTGGCTTGCCAAGCAGAAAACTCTTTTTTGAAAAAACTTAACGTTCCTGCAAAAAATATCACGTATAATAATGCAGAAACGATTATTCCACTGATCGTATGTGTATTAAAATAAATATTATAATTTCTGATCTTCATGGATATATTAATTCAATATAAAAACGATGTAAAAAAGCAAACTCAAAACACTATAAATGAGCCATATTTTCCAACCTTTTACAGACAACAAAGCGATTAAAAGTAGTATTGCCCAAAGTAGGTAACCTGAAATACCTGCACTAATGACCACATATTTTTTAGGGATAAACACCGTCAGCATTAAATGAAAACTCAACATCAAGCCATAACCAGCAAATACACCCGCTGTAATTTTCAGCAATCGCTGCCAGGGGCCGCTTAAGTATTTTTTATTTGCAGGCATATCAAGGAATTTGTGGTAAGCAATGCATTAATAATTCCAATGAAAAACTTATCAGAAATAACAAAGTGAGCTTTCGCCAAGTGAAAATAGCTAATGGCTTCAATAGCACCACTAAGCTTAACCCGGTCATAACAAACAGAATACAAGTAAATATTCCTGAACCTAGCCCCAATAGGTAACAAAAAAACAGGAGCAGAAATAAGAAAATACTAATGATACTTCCTTGAAGTATGTTTGGATATTTTTGCAGACAAACTGTCAAAGTATCAAGCTGTTTGAATTTCACTTTCTTACTACGATGATATAATCCATAGCATGCAAAGGTGAGTAAAGCAAATAATAAGGAATACATAATTACTTATAAATGCCTTCCATGAATTCAAGCATATTATCCAAATCCACGGAAGGCCTAACTGTTAATAAAATTAATTCAAATACTCTATGGCTGTTATCGTACCTCCATCCACTTTTAGTCCCATCGTACTTGTGGCATTATTGACATCAATACGATATATATAACCTAAACCTGAAGTTAGATTGACACCGATGTAACCGTATTTACCATCCACAGCTGAATAATTATTAGAACTAATCGATTTGATATCAGCTTGCTCAGGCAAGCCTGTGACTTTTTGATACGATTTCGTGTTCACATCTAGAATTCCGACAATGGTACCCGTATTGTAAGCCCCCTTCTTTTCCTTGGTATTCGATAGTACCACAAACTTATTATTCCCAACATAGATCCAGTTGGTAATATTCAATCCCCCAGAAAGGGCTTCAAAATCCAATAAATAAGACTTATCAAATTCTGTTTGTCCAGCTTTTAATCGAGTAACTGAAGAAGGTTTTGTACTGTTGAACGTAGCTGAATTGCCATTCGCAGAGGCTATATTGGAGGAAAATGCATATACATCTCCATTCTCCAACTCTTCTAGACCATCTGTAAAATACCTCCCTATAAAACTAGTTCTATCATCTTTAATGATTTTTTCTAGCTTCATTTCAGGATAAGAATATACTGCAATCCAAGCTTGATCAGGATAGGCTGTACCAAAAGTTGCAGAACAACATCCTTTAATCGAAAAATATGGGGCATAGACTTTATTTCCAACTTGTTTAATCCAACTAAAAAAGGCAAGCTCCCCATTGTTGTTTAGCTCTAAACTATTGATTGTTCCTTGCTTTTCAATTTGCAAGCTTTTGGTATTAAATTGATACCATGAAGTCGTGGGATTAGTGACATTTCGGGATATTTTCATTAGTAAAATATCATCATTCACAGGAGCAAATGCTTGAACTGTTTCTGTTACTGCATTTGAAATTTTATTTAAGTTTCCTTGTTCTAGATTATAAACAGTTACTGCACCTGGATTTCCTTGTCCATAGAGCATGCTAAACAATTTGTTTTGATGAGTTACATAATAGCGATAAGTCCCATCTTGTTCCACGCCATTTTTTTTGGTCGAAATAATCCCAGTATCCAAACTGCTAGCTGTTAATAAATAATCAGCAACCGCAGTGGCTGCTACTGGGGTTACCGCAACCACAAAATTTCCATAATTAACTGGTGCTTTGTTATCTTTTTTGCAGGAAATCACACCCGCAATGAGGAGTGTCGAAAAAATAAAATTTTTAAAGTTCATAGTAATATTGATCGTTATTTTTTAAGAAAATATCTGAAATTAAGGTAAAATGCTCTTCCAGCTTTTTGCATACTGAAATTGTCAAAAACTTGCTCGTTGGTAATATTTCTTACCTCTAAACCTATATTATAGGTGCCATTTTTTAAACTATACACGGTGTTCAAATCGTGCGTCCACTGTTTAGGAATATCATTTTTTATAGATCCACGACTTGGCCAATACAAATAAAATTGATGCACATACATATTATTGTATCCTATCGTCAGATTATGCCCCTTTCTGAAGGTATCTTTCAATAGAAAATTCACATCCGTATTGCCGAAAAAATAGGGAATATTAGGCATTTGATCTTCATACACTGGACTTACACCGGTATATCCATCTTCAAATTTTTGCATATTTTGTAAATAGTGATAGGTCCAACTACTTCCAACTTGGAGCCAATTTTTGTACGAATATCGAAGATCAATATCTCCACCAAAGCTTCGTACTCCCGCTCTATTATCAGCCACGTATTTACTCTGATTTAAATTTAATCGCTGATAGATAAAGTCCGTCGCATACCGATAGATCAATCCTGTAGACAATTGGAATTCATGCTGTTTATTAAGATTAAAATTATAATTTAAACCTAAATTGAAATTATTACTCTGCTCAGGTTTTAACGATGTATTCGCTTCCTGATTTTCAACATCGCCAAAGATTTCATAAGGGGTAGCCATCCGATTGGTTAGTTCATATGAAGCTTTCAGCTGAGCATCATTTGTCAGAAAATAAGTGACTGCAGCACCATAACCAAAGCGATTCGAATGGATATGGTCGTTGTTTCTTCCTAAATTACTTTGTTGGATGAATTTGGAAAATACATTCATGTTCCAGCGATTGAGCAAATGATATTGATAGCCAAAACCTAGCACATGTTTACGAGATTGCTGCGGCGATTCATAGGCATCATTTTGAGGGTTTAAAGGATCTCTTCCTTTTCGGTCGAATGTATTGAAAACGTGATTTAAACTAATGTTGTGATGCTCTAAAAACGAATAGTTTAAGTTACTCGTTACGATTCCTTCATAATTTTTGTATTTGTACATCGATCGGGAACGCTCACCAGATGTACTGGGTAATACAATTCCAGTATCTCCAAACCAATCAAATCGTTTATTTAAAGTATCTATGCTTTGCTCTGTGCCTAAATTAATATTCGCATTGAAAATTACATCTAGCCCTTTTACCAAATTGGTCTTACTGTATTTTAAGGTAGGCATTACGATATTTCCACGACGATGCCATCCTCCAAAAACAGATTCCCTTCGAGCCCCAGTTTGCATTTCTTTATAGTTTTGCCCAAGTACCACTCCTAACAACAATTTATCAGCAAAGGATTTCTCAATAAATCCAAAATTGGCTATCAGCGTTTCATTATGATAGGTGTCATGAAATCGATTGACATAGGTGTCCTTGGTATAGTTATCACGTCGATTATTATGCTTTTCAATATATATTTTATAGCTGTTATCGGAATAGTTCTGAAATGCATTTAATTGAATAGTTAAGCCAGATTTAGACGTAAAAGCACTATTGACAATAGCTCTATGGGTATTAAACGAACCATAGCCATACGATACATCGAGGTAATTTCGCCTTCCAGATCCTGTTACTATATTTATTGCGCCTCCTAAAGCATCGGAGCCCAACCAGATGGGTACGACCCCCTTATAAACTTCAATGCGCTCGGCTAGGTTAATCGGAATGTTATTGATCTGATAAGAACTTCCTAAATTATCCATAGGTATTCCATCAATAAAAAATCGAACGTGATTTCCAGAAAACCCATTCAAGGATAGGTTCATATTTGATCCTAAGCCTCCAGATTCCCGAACTCGTATGCCAGTAACCTTATCCAACGCATCGGATAGATTAATGCTGCTATTGTACTGTTTTGTGGCATCAATGACGGAGATGTTGAATGCTTGTCTGTTTAATTCTTGGATCTTCGTGAATCCCCTAACCTCCACTTCTTCCAGTATTTCTTGCTTCTCGTTTAAAACAATATCCTGGATTTGATTGGCTGAATTGCATCTTATTTTATTGCTATATTTTTCATAGCCTAAAATTTGAACTGTAATTTCAACCTCGGCTGTCTTAATTCCTGCTAATTCATAATAACCCTGTTGATTGCTAATTACTTTCTTTTCATTAATTTGTATTAATATTTGATCTAAAAGTTTTCCTTCCTTATTTTTCACAAGTCCTGAAATTCGGAAAGTTTGGGCACTGACGCTAAAGCTAATTAGCAATAAAATCAACACACTTACTACCCTGAATACCCTCGAATTCTTCGCTGATTTCGTTTGGACGGCTAATTCGCTACAACCTTGATTATTGTGTAATACCGTCTCGGTGTTTATATTCATGATTTCTTATGCTTATCAAATAATATTTAATTCACAACGAAACTACAGGTACTTCCTCTCCATAATTTTTCGATAGATTGTCCAAACCATTCTTGTTTTTCTTCTTCCATTTTGGATACTTCTAAGACATATTTCCCTTTAATTAGGGGTTGGAAGGTAAATGCTCCTCGACTATCGGTTTTAATTGTTTTCGTCCATCCATGTGGACCCATAATGATTAATTCTGCTTCCCCATAAGCCTCCTTTTTAAAGTAAACTTGCCCCTTTACTTCTTGGCCTACTGGACTCGCTATGGTTTGAAGTTGAATCCCTAAGGCTTGTTCTAAGGTAATGTTTGAGGATTTTCCTACTCGAACTTGTGCTAAACTTGAAAATTCAAAGGCTGTTATTTCATAAGGCTGCCTTGCGGGATGTACTACTTTTATCAGGTAGGTTCCTTCTAGGGTAGGTATGAACGAAGCTGTGAAATGGTCTCCTGCATTTTCTTTGCTTAATTCTGTCGACTTCTTGTCAGGGCTTATTACAAATAGTTTAAAGTCCTTGACGTCGGAATACCATTGATCAATCGCATCAATGGATTGATGCTCGTATTCTCCATAAAATATTTTTATTGCATGCGATTGATTCAATTTTCCTTCTTGTGCAGACTCTATCCAAAGGGCATGTGCATTGGAAAATTGGAAAGATAGGACGCTTAGGAAAAGTAATATATAAGAAAGGTATTTCATGATTTTTATTATTAATTATATGAGTTATTAGTTTTGTTGTTCTACGTCTAGCCTAATAATTAGGGCTTTTCTGCACGCAACAAAAAGTTCATAGGGTACAAATATTCAACGTTTATTCGTAGCTCTTGATCATTGGAATTCAGCAACCATGCTAAACCCATTTTCAAGGATTTTGAATTACGTGTTTTGGTAAATTCTTCTGCTAGGTATGTTTAGGGTATTCTTTTCATTTTAATCCATATTTTATGTTAAACCATTTGTTTTAAAATATGGAAGGAAAGAAGATTTGGAACAGACAATGAGTTTGCCTATTTTTTTTTATCTTGCGTCTCCTTCCATACATGCAGTGTTGAAGGTGCTCACTATCTTTTGTGAGCTTCTACCTAAAATCAGTTCTACCTGAGGTTAGGAAGGCGTCATGCAAAGATTGCCGTCTTTCGCATGACGCTATTTTTGTTTTTATGCCTCTTTAAATAAAGAATCATTATTATAATAACTCTTTTATTTATTTAGAATGATTATAAACAATGTCAAATGTAGAAGAATTTTTTCTAATTCAAAATAAATTAGTGGTTTTTTTATTTATTGTTTTTCATATATCCTTATCGAATTTGTACCCTGATACTCCATTGGCATTCTTCTGTTCTTCTTGTAATCCCTACTCATTTGATGTATGTCATGTTTTTATCGTTTAACCAATCCCAATTCTTGCACGATTTACTTTCCAATTTCTATTTTTAATGTGGTCACTTTTTTAGCTAGACTTGTTTTGCTATGTAGTAAATAGGGGTATGTGTATCATTTTTCTGAAAACCGCTTTATGAATGCATGATCAACGGATCTTCTTCGGAATTATTCTATTGATATGCGTTGATATTCCGACCAAGATCCGAAGGAGATCCTAAGGAGATGGAAATATGGGAATAAAAAATAGACCTTCTATTGGTAGGAAGGTCTATTGATAGGCTTTAATCGAAATATTGCTATAAATCAAATTATAACCGTAATTAAGAAAAATTATAAAACTATTTTAAAATGGACTAAATTATATAAATGTTTTTTTTAGCTTTAATCAATCAATTTTGATTGATGCTTTTCCAAAGTATTGTATATCTTTTTGACATCTTGAGACTTTTCTTTTTGAACAAACAATAGTGCATCCTTGGTATCCACTACTATTGTATCTTTCAGGCCTACAAACGCTGTATATTTTTCAGAACCGATAACCATATTTCCATTTTCATCAATCGGATATTCCGTAGTTATTAAATAATCATACAGGGACTCGAAAGAACCCAAATCAGACCATGAGAACTGCCCAGGAATTACTCGTATTTTCTTTGATCGCTCCATTACTGCATAATCGATACTAATGGAAGGAATAAGTTTAGATAACTCTAAATCAATAACATCTTCAAACTGATGATTCCAAGCAGTCAATGCTGTAGAATATACTATAGGTTCATATTGTTGTAATTCATTTAAAAAGGTATCTGCTCGAAAACAAAACATTCCTGAATTCCAAAGAAAATTACCTCGTTCAATAAAATCCTCTGCAGTATCCTGATTAGGTTTCTCCCTAAAAGATAATACTTGATCGTCTAAGAATTCAATATATCCGTATCCTGTTTCTGGTCGTTTTGGTTTGATTCCAAAAGTAACGAGATAACCTTCATTGGCTTTTGATATTCCTTGTTCCAATGCCCCATAATAATGTTGATCTGCTTTTATTACATGGTCAGAGGGGGTAACAAATAGGATATCTGAAGGTTCAGCAGCAAGTGCAGCAAATGCAATAGCTGCAGCCGTATTCCTAGGAGTGGATTCTACTATATTACGGTACTTTATATCCTTTTCATTCATGACCTGTTTGCTGAGAAAATGATTATCAATATTACCAACTATTGTAATAGAATCACAAATCGACTTATTTCGATCGACACTCATTCCAAACAAAGATCCTTCTTTAAATAAATTTAGATATTGTTTAGGTTTACTTTTTCTTGAAAGCGGCCATAAACGGCTTCCAAGTCCTCCCGAAAGGATTACATGAACCACGTTACTTTTTTTCATGATAATTGAAAAATATAAATTTTATTTTTTTGGACTTTAAGCGATTTTTAATTTTTCAGATTCTTTCTGTGCTACCACTTGCCTTAGTGCAGAGCTTGAAAAACGATGACTCCGTTTATTGAAATAAATTTCGATGCCTTCTTTCAAACAATATTTCTTCCCCGAAAACTCTTGTATTTTATACTCCTCCCCAATAATACGAATATCAATTGGTAAGGTTTGTAAAAGATCTTGTAGATCTTGTTCTGTTTCATAGGGAATAATTTCATTAACAAAACGACAACCTTCCAATTGAATAAATCTTTCTACAACCGATTGGGCAGGTTTTGCTTGATTTGGGTCAAAATAAGACGGATCTGTATTTAACCCTACAATTAAATAATCACAGATATTTTTTGCTTCTTGCAGCATCATAATATGACCCGCATGTAGAAGATCAAAAACACCAAAAGTAATACCAACTTTCATAATTTCTGTTCTAAATAAATAATAGTTTGTTAATATTTGGTTATGGTTTTGGATAGAAAAGAACTATTTATTAGATTCCATTTCAGCGACTATTTTTCGTAGACCTGAACTTGAGAAACGATGATCACGACGATTAAAGTAGATTTCTATTCCCTTTTCATCACAATAACTTCTTCCAGTAAAATTCTTGTCTTTATACTCATCACCAATAATCCGAATATGAATATTATAAGATTTTATGATATCTTCTAAATCTTGTTCTGTTGCATAGGGTACAATTTTATCCACATATGCACAACCTTTAAGCTGTAAATAACGTTCTACGACAGTCTGAGTAGGTTTATTTTTATCTGGACGGTCTAAAGTTGGATCTGTCTGTAAGCCACAAATTAAATAATCACATTGTGCTTTGGCATCTTCAAGCATTTTTATATGACCAGCATGTAAAAGATCAAATGAAGAGAACGTAATTCCTATTTTCATATTATATTATATTATATTATATTGCTTTACTCATTTAAACCTATTCTCCTATAGCATAATATTGAAAGCCTATTGCCTCCATATGTCCTTTATGTAATAATTTTCTACCATCAAAAACAAATGCAGGTTTTTTCATTATTTGCTTTATTTTAGCCCAATCAAAAGCTTTAAATTCATCCCATTCTGTTAAAATTGCTACTGCATGCGCATCTTTAAATGCTTCATATGGATCTTTAGTGACCGTAACCAACCTACTATTTTCTAAAGAGGTTCTTGTACCTAAATAATTTAAATCTGAATAAATTTGATTCTCCGTTACCTTCGGATCGTAAACTACAAGTGTTGCTTCCTCATCCAATAAATGATCCGCTACATAAATAGCTGCTGATTCCCTCGTATCATTCGTATCCTTTTTAAATGCCCAGCCTAAAAACACAATTTTTTTACCATTAACAGTATTATACATCGTTTGAATAATGTTTTCAGCAAACCTTGTTTTTTGATGATCATTCATTAGAATGACTTGTTCCCAATAATCTGCCACCTCATTTAAATGATAAGATCTTGCAATATAAACCAGGTTTAAAATATCTTTTTGAAAACATGATCCACCGAATCCAACGGATGCTTTTAAAAATTTAGAACCTATCCTTGAATCGTGTCCAATGGCATATGCTACTTCATCCACATTGGCTCCGGTAACTTCACAAAGTTCAGAAATGGAGTTAATGGAAGATACACGTTGAGCTAAAAATGCATTCGCAACAAGTTTAGATAATTCAGAAGACCACAAGTTCGTGGTAAGAATTCTTTCTCTAGGAACCCAAGAATTATACACATTTACTAAAGCTTCAATAGCTTCTGCATTCTCACCTCCAATCAATACGCGATCTGGGGCATGTAAATCAGCTATTGCTGTACCTTCAGCTAAGAATTCAGGATTTGATAAAATATGAAAATTAACACCATTTCCAGTATTGTCCAAAATACTTTTTAATGCTTCAGCTGTACGTACAGGCAAGGTGGATTTCTCAACAACAATTTTATCCGAAGTTGAAATAGCTGCTATTTGCCTTGCACAAAGTTCGATAAATTTTAAATCTGCTGCTTGACCTTTACCTTTACCATAAGTTTTCGTAGGTGTATTAACTGATATAAAAATGACATCAGCCTCATCTATTGCTTTATTTACTTCAGTAGAAAAAAACAAATTCCTTCCTCTAGCCTCCTTAATCACTTCATCAAGACCTGGCTCATATATTGGAAGTAAATCTAAATTATCATTATTCCATGCAGCAATACGTTGCTCATTTAAGTCAACAACTGTTACTTGAATTTCAGGATTCTTTTGAGCTATAACTGACATTGTTGGGCCACCTACATAACCGGCACCAATACAGGTAATTTTTTTGATCTTTTTCATAAATTAATTTTTATAAAAACCTTTTATTAAAACCAATAAATATTCCATGGTTTTTATTTAACAATTGTCCCCAATCACTTGCATATCCTAAACTAACAACATAAGTTTTAAAGATAGGTCTTGAACCCATAATTGTGAATGAAAATTGATCTACAGGTGTAAATTTTCCATACTCAAACAATTGAGGTATTTTTTTATTATTAAACCATTGTTCAGAGGGTCCACTTGTATGATAATCTCCGAAATGTTTTGCAATTGAAAATTTAGTTACTATTGACCAATTATTATATAAAGAATGAATTCCTAAATGGAATGCGGAAACTCGATTACTAATAAAATAATCTTTGGGATCATTTGCTTGTCCATTCTTTACATCCTTTGATGGTATAATTATAGGCGTTCCTAAAGATTGACCTTTATAAGAAAAGCCATTTCCATAGACTCCGTGATTATAATAGTACTCAGGTCCTGAAGGCGTCCAAGGAGCTCCAAATTGCCCACCTTGATCCTTACTATAAAAGTATTCAAAAAGCAATTTCTGAATATAATATTTACGTTCTTTCGGTAAAAGGTTTTTAAAGACTAAACCCGTTAAACCATCTCGAATATTTGCAGAATACCTAAGTGCTCCTTTATCATAAAAAAATTGGCGATAAGCTCGGATATTGAAATTATTAAATGAATAAGTTGCCGCAAAATCTAAACTACCAAGGTGATTTCCAATTTTAGATATATCATTTTTACCATTTTCATCCCTAGGTCCCTTATATGCTTTTCCTGTTAAAACATACCAAAATGCTTGAAAATCATTTAAATTATATTGACTTCCAAATATCTCTTTATCAGACCCCCAAATTACATCGTGATTAATAGCAGTTTCTAATTTAAATTTCCAAGAAGGTTTACCAATTAATCCATAAAAAGTTAAATGATGATACTTTGTAGCAAAAGCATCACCTCTATTTTGCCCATAATGAATTGGTTGATTTCCCATCCATCCATGAGAAACACTTCCTTTAAAAGATAATAGCTTATTAGTATAAGGGATAAATATATAATTTGGAATACGAATTTCTAGCTTAGGAATTCCTAAACTATTCCCAGAAAAAGAAAATGATCCTAATGAAAGCGTAGAATCAACTAATCCATACAATGACTTTTCTCTACCTGCAACAATATCAAAAACTCCTATCCTCGCACCCACATTCAATTCTATAATTTGAAGCTGAACTCTTTTATTAAAATTAATCCTTGTATCTGCAGAAAAAGACCATTCTGGTTTCCATGAGATTTTTTCGGATTGTGGTTGAAAATTTCTATTAATTTTTGCTGAAATAGTTCCCGATAAATCACCCATTGGTATTGCACCAAATTGATTCGATCTAAACCAAAATGGAATCTTATTATCAGTACTATAATTCGATTGTATTCCTACCTCTGCTGACCATTGTTGAGAATAAATCTCTTGATTCAAGATCAATAAAAACACTAACAAGCAATATAGTCGAATAAGCAACATAATAAATCAGATTAAATATTTATCAAATACTCCCCATAACCACTTTTGATTAGTGGTTCAGCAATTTTTGTTAATTGATTCTTATCTATATAGCCCATCCGATAGGCCACTTCTTCTATGGCGCCAATTTTCATCCCTTGCCTTTCTTCAATGACTTGAACAAATTGACCTGCTTGCATCAGAGATTGAATTGTGCCTGTATCTAACCAAGCTGTTCCTCTATCAAACACCCCAACTTTCAACTTTCCTCTCTTCAAGTATTCTCTATTCACATCCGTGATCTCCAGTTCTCC
>NZ_JBMOXB010000005.1:0-237582 GCF_049316305.1 Sphingobacterium sp. HJSM2_6 | reverse complement strand
GGTCATTATATTTTACGCCTGTTTTTGAGGAATAATTACTGCGTTGTTGATTGCTAGTACTGCTACATGCACTAAAGACCAAAACGGAAATGCATAAGTATAGGTAGGCTGTTAATTTATTGTTTTTAAACGTCATATAATCCGAGGATTGATAAGCTAAATTTAGTAATTATTATTATTGTTTAAGAATGCAATTGAAGTTTTAAAAATCATATTTTATGCCAAAATATCCAAAACAGTAAAATAAGCCGGATATTTAATAAGAAGATTGATTTTTTACCCTTAGATTTTCCCTGTATCTTCGTAACAAGATGAAAATAAAAGTAGGATTTGGATTTGATGTCCATCAAATGAAAGAAGGACATCCATTTGTATTAGGTGGAGTAACTTTAGATCACCATGCAGGCGCATTTGGACATTCAGATGCAGATGTTTTAGCCCATGCGATATGCGATGCAATTCTTGGAGCTGCAAATTTAGAAGATATCGGGTACCATTTCCCAAATACAGACGATCGTTGGAAGGGTGCCAACAGCTTACACTTATTAAGCCATTGTGTTAAACTTATTCAAGACAAGGGTTGGGCATTAGGCAATATTGATGCAATGTTATGTTTAGAGGCTCCTAAAATTAAACCATACATATCCCAAATGAAAGAAAATCTTGCGGCTGCTGCAGGAATAGATTTAGACGATATATCCATTAAGGCAACTACGAATGAAACCATGGGCTTTATAGGTCGAGAAGAGGGAGTCGTAGCTTATGCCGTATGTTTAATAGAGAAAAAATAATCTAGCCATTTCTTGTTACACGTTTTGCCAGTAAATTATGACGTCCAATATAAGCAACAGCGGATCTCTGAATCGTGTTTTAGGTGCTCTTATTAATTAGATTTTAAAACGTATAGAGCCTTAATATTTGAAGTACCTATTCGATTAAATGGGGGTGGAATACATTCACTAGTTGATGAAGATATTGGCTAATAGGTACTATCGAATAACCTTAATTAAATAATTTTATAGACTATCTGTTGCAACATTTCCATTCATCTAGAAAATATTGGTATTTTTGCGTTAGTTAACTCATATTTGGCACACTTACTGATATATTGCTGTCAGAAATTACGTCCAATGATTAACTAATTTGTAGTTTCATTAATTGATAGAATGAAGAGAGAATCAAAAAGTAGTAAGCTGACAGAAGAGGATGTTAAGTCCTATACCCGTAAATTCTGGATGCTATTGATCGGTTTAGTAGCGTTTTCGTTTATTTTTTTATTAAGTGTTCGCTTAGGTATATTTGGTAAACTACCGACCTTTAAAGACCTAGAAAATCCCAAAAGTAATTTAGCCTCCGAAATATTGACAGACAATAATAAAGTCTTAGGAACTTATTATGTTCACAATCGTTCGAATGTTAAATATAGTGAGCTTTCTCCATTCCTGATTAATGCTTTGATCTCTATTGAAGATAAGAGGTTTTACGAACATTCCGGAATTGATTATTCTCGTACCATAAGTACAATAGTATTGACTTTAGGAGGAAATAAACAAGGGGGAAGTACCATTACCCAACAATTGGCATTGAATTTATTCGGCGAACCTAGAGCTAGAAACCCGATCAAACGAATCATGCAAAAACTTCAGGAATACATTACTGCTGTTCGACTAGAACGTAATTATACCAAGGAAGAAATCATCATGATGTATTTCAATACGGTTGATTTTGGAGCTTATAATACTTTCGGAATAAAATCAGCAGCTAGAACCTATTTCAATACTACTCCAGATAAATTAACGGCTGCACAAGCCGCTCTACTGGTTGGGATGTTAAAAGGTCCTGGCCAATACTCTCCAATCAATTTCCCAGATAATGCCTTAAACAGACGTAATCTAGTATTGCAAAATATGCGGGAACAAAATTTCCTTTCAAGTGAAGAATTTGAAAAGAATAGAGAAAAACCTTTAGGGATTACCCTCGTTAAGTCCAACTATGGCGATGGTATCGCACCATATTTCAGAGCAGTTTTAAAAGAAGAGATTAAAAAAGAATTTCAAAGGTTGGCAATTACCAAACCAGATGGTACTCCTTATGACCTGGACCGCGATGGACTTAAAGTCTATACTCCAATCAATTATAACATGCAGGTGCATGCAGAAGAAGCTCAAAAAGAGTGGATGAAACGTTTGCAGAACGAGTTTGATAAACAATGGAAGCGTAAAAATGCTTTTACAGGTGATAATGCAAAATTATTAATTACCGGTATGAAGCGATCCGATCGTTACCGCGGATTGAAAGCAGATGGCATGACAGAGGAGGAAATTAAAAAGAATTTTAATAAAAAAGTACCTATGAATCTCTTTACCTGGAAAGGTAATGTCGATACGGTCATGACGCCCATGGATTCCATTAAATACACCAAACTGTTCTTGAGAAATGCATTAGTGTCTATGGAACCACAAACTGGACATATTAAAGCTTGGGTAGGAGGGATTAACTTTGAACATTTCAAATACGATCAAGTTCGTTTAGGTACAAGACAAGTAGGTTCTACAGCTAAGCCTTTCGTTTATGCCTATGCTATAGATAATGGATATGGACCTTGTGTATCTGTTCCAAATCACTTGCAAACCTATGGAGATTGGACGCCAAAAGGTATAGTACAAGGCGGCGACCCGATTACATTAAAGGGAGCCATTAAATATTCTCAAAACTATGCCTCTGCATATTTGATCACTGAGGTGGGCGCAGCAAATGTCGCCGATTTTACCAAAAGAATGGGTGTTAACTCCAATATACCTAGTAATCCATCCATCGCTTTAGGGTCATACGATGCCTCTTTGTTTGACATGGTCGGTGCATATTCGACTTTCGTTAACCAAGGTACTTGGATTGAACCAACCATGATTTTAAGAATAGAGGATAAAAATGGAGCATCCATTTATGATAAAGCACCTAAGGTGACTAAACCCCTAAACTCAGAAACAGCTTATGCCATTGTGGATATGTTAAAAGGAGTTGTGGATGGTGGTACTGCCTCTAGACTTCGTTGGGATCCAAACTTCGGAGGATTGAAAAATCCTATAGGCGGTAAAACCGGTACTACGAATGATAATTCCGATGCTTGGTTTATAGGTGTTACTCCGCAATTAGTGACAGGTGTTTGGACAGGAGCGGAAGATCGTGGTATTAGTTTTAGTAGTATGCAATATGGACAAGGAGCTGCTGCAGCGATGCCTGTATTTGGGCTATACATGAAAAGAGTATATGCAGATAAGAGTTTAAAATATACGCAGGAGGATTTTCCAATACCTGAAGGTGGAATTACCCGATTTGAAATGAATTGTGCGAATTTCTCTCAGTTCTATGGAAATGATCCAAATCAAGGAGAAACACAATTATTAGAAGATGAAAGGTTAGGTTTTTAGCCTTAACTTTAATAATTTAGACCAGACCTTGAACGCTTAACTTCAAGGTCTGTTTTTTTTGTTATGATGGAATTTGATTACAAAAATGAACTAACTAAAATACCACATAAGCCAGGTATTTATCAGTATTTTGATAAAGATGATGTGCTTATTTATGTAGGTAAAGCCAAAAACCTTAGAAATAGGGTAGGATCTTATTTTGTCAATGAACATCAATTAAACAGTAAAACACGCGTATTAGTTCGGAAAATCCAACGCATAGCCTTCACCATTGTTGACACAGAGATTGATGCCTGGTTGTTAGAAAACAACCTCATTAAAAAGCATCAACCAAGGTATAATGTCATGTTGAAGGACGACAAGACCTATCCTTGGATTGTGATTAAGCATGAACGATTTCCTCGTATATTTTGGACCCGAAAATACATCAAAGACGGCTCTAGGTATTTTGGACCCTATGCATCTGTTGGAATGATGCATATTATTCTGGATATGATTCGCGAACTTTTTCCTTTGCGTACGTGTAATTTGCATCTCTCGGAAGAGAATATTCGTAAAGGGAAATTTAAGGTATGTTTAGAATATCAGATAGGCAATTGTAAAGGTCCTTGTGAAGGTTATCAAAATGAGGAAGATTACGATCAAAACCTTTCCGATATCAAAGATATTTTAAATGGAAAAATTGCAGTCGTAAACAACCGTCTTAAAGAGCAGATGCAAGCGGCTGTAGAGCAAATGGATTTTGAAAATGCGCATAAATTAAAAATCAAATTAGATAAATTAGCAAATTATCAAAGTAAATCAACTGTCGTTAGTTCTACGATTACCAATGTAGATGTGTTTAGTATTGCATCTGAAAGTAATTATGCCTTTGTAAATTATTTGCGCGTAGTCAATGGTGTAATAATTCAAACCCAAACGGTAGAATTGAAAAAAAGGTTGGACGAGACAGATGTTGAACTCTTAGCCTTAGCAATCCCCGAAATAAAATCAAGATACCGTAGTCTTTCCAAAGAGATTATTGTTCCCTTTGAATTGGATATTGAAGGCAACGATGACTATAAATTTGTGGTGCCTAAACTAGGTGAAAAACGTAAATTATTGGATCTTTCTTTAAAAAATGTGGCCTATTTCAAGAAGGAAAGACTCAATCAATATGAGAAATTAAATCCGGAAGTTAAAACGGAACGTGTATTAACCCAAATGCAGAAGGATTTACGATTGAATGTATTACCAAGGCATATTGAGTGTTTTGATAATTCGAACATTCAAGGGAATTTTCCCGTTTCGGCTATTGTTGTATTCAAGGATGCGAAACCTTCTAAAAAAGACTACCGACATTTTAATGTAAAGACAGTAGAAGGGCCTAATGATTTTGCAACGATGGAAGAGGCTGTTTTCCGCCGATACCGACGTATGTTGGATGAAGATCAAACCTTACCTCAATTGATTATTATTGATGGCGGTAAAGGTCAATTGGGTGCGGCGTTAAAAAGTTTAAAGCTATTAGGTATCGAGAAGAAGGTAACCGTAATCGGTATTGCTAAAAGACTGGAAGAACTGTTTTATCCAGGCGATCAATACCCTTTGTATTTAGATAAAAAATCGGAAACTTTAAAGATTATCCAACACTTGCGAGACGAAGCCCATCGTTTTGGCATTACCTTTCATAGAAATCAACGTAGTAGAAAGACGTTCGTGTCAGAATTGGAGCAGATTCCAGGTGTTGGCAAAACGACAGTAGAGAAATTGTTAAAGACGTTTAAGTCTGTGAAGAAAATAAAAGAAGCCTCTGATGAGGCTTTAAAAGAGGTGTTAAACTTAAAGCAATTGCATGCTTTAAGAGCATATTTTCAGACGGATGACCAAGGATTATAAAAATCCTAATTCCAATTTAGCTTCTTCACTCATCATATCTCTAGTCCATGGCGGATCAAATGTCAATTCGACGATTGCCTCATCAATTCCCGCAATTGCTGCTACTTTCTGCTGAACTTCATTCATGATTTCTCCCGCTACAGGACAACCAGGTGCCGTTAGCGTCATCACAATTTTGGCTTGTCTATTTTCTTTAGTGATGATTTCATAAACCAATCCTAAATCCAATATATTGGCGGGTTTTAATTCTGGATCATAGACAGTCGCAAGAACTTCCTCAATTTGAGAAGCTAAGCCTAATCTATCCATTATAATTATATTCATATCTTTTTATCTTGGGAAGAATGTATTATTTCCGCATATATTGCCAATAATTCATTCATCACTTTTCCTTCTTGGTATTTCGCTAAAAAATCAGCTCTGCAGTTTTTCTTTATTTGTTCCTTTTCTAGCGGAGCTAATGCTTTCCAAGCATTTAATGTTTGGATAAGACTGCTGTGTTGATGAGGGTCAAATAACATTCCTGTTTTCAAAGGTACAACCATTTCTGCTAATATGCCAATATTACTTGCCAGCACAGGTACGCCGAGGGCAAATGCTTCAATCACCGCTAGTGGCATAGACTCGTAGCATAAAGAAGGTACGATAGCAGCCGTACTACCGACTAGGTGATTGTTGATAACTTGTTTATTTTGAAAACCGTAATAGGTTATATTTGGGCTATGTTCAGCAATAAGTTCGACCTCCTTTTGCAATGGGCCTGTCCCAAAAATCTTTAAGTGATGTTGAGTAGCTTTCCAAGCATGGAGTAAAGGAAGTATTCCCTTTTCTTCCGAAAGTCGACCCACATAGACAAAAGCCTCACTAGGGAGCGGTTCATTCGGCGTAATTTCTTTTACAAAGTTAGGTTTTACCAGCAGCTTTTCTGCCTCGATACCAAAATTCGAACGTTCAAATAATCGCTTAGAAAACTCCGACAGTACAATAAATCGATCTATCTGCTGAAATGTACCCCGCTTTTTATGAATCCAATAGGTGAAGCTAGTCCAAAAAGTTTTTAAATATGAATTTTCTAACACTTTTAACTTGATTGCTCTCCAGGGGAACCTTGCACTGATGGAATCTAAAAAAATATTTCCATCATAAAATAGGGTAGCAGAAGGACATAATAACCTAAAATTATGAACGGTCATACACATCGGGACACCTATTTTTTTAACATGCAATATAAATAAAGGACCTAAGGCATAGTGCAAGTTATGAATGTGAATGATGTCAGGCTGGAAATCTTTAATTTTTTGAATAATTTTTTTTGATTCCTGCCCATTGATTGGATAGCACAAGTATTGCATATAGCCGGCCAAACCTTTTTTATTTTTCGGACGATATACGGCTACTGTATGTTCTTTTTCTAATGCTTGCATCTCTTGCGTCATAACAAAATCTTCACCGCCCAGATGTTGGTATTCATTATGAATAATTAAGATGCGCATAGGATTGTTTTTTGTGCAATTTACATAGACTAACCTAATTATTCAAATATCTTCCACTCAGCTATTCCTAGCAAAATGTTTATCTTCGTAAGATTTTATAATAATTATGTTCGAACAAAACCCGTATAGCAAATTAATAAGCAATTATCTTCAACAAGAAGTATTTCCAGATGAACCTGCCGCTCTGTACGATCCTATCCGATATATACTTTCTTTGTCAGGGAAGCGTATTCGTCCGATGTTGGTCCTAATGGGCGCAAGAATGTTCGGTAAGCAAAATTTGGAAGAGGTTTTACCTGCCAGTTGTGCTATTGAATACTTTCACAACTTCTCCTTAATTCATGATGATATTATGGACAAGGCACCTTTACGACGAGGAATGGATACTGTGCATCAAAAATGGAACGATAATGTAGCGATATTATCGGGCGATGCGATGTTGGTGAAAGCCTATCAACAACTCAGTAAATGTACGCCAAACAAGATTCCAGCACTATTATTAGTTTTTAATCAAATCGCATTGGAAGTCTGTGAAGGACAACAAATGGATATGGATTTCGAAACGCTAGATCAGGTTTCAGAGGATGACTATATCACCATGATTAAGTTGAAAACCTCTGTATTATTAGGAGGAGCTTTGCAAATGGGGGCCATATTAGCCGATGCCAACAAAACACAACAAGAGCTACTGTATCACTTTGGTGTGAATTTAGGCATAGCTTTTCAACTTCAAGATGATTATTTAGATGTGTATGGTGATCCCAGTACCTTTGGTAAACAAGTAGGCGGTGATATCCTCAGTGATAAAAAAACAATACTGCATATTAGAACGAAACAACTGGCTCATGATTTGGGCGATGAATCGTTTCAGGAAATTCTTGCTGATAAGGAGTTAATAGACAGCGAAAAGGTTCGACGCATGAAGGATCTCTATAAAAAATTATCCGTTGATGAATACGCACAAGAGGTAAAGCAACGTTATATGGATTTAGCATACCAGTATTTGGATGCCATTGATCTATTAGAAGAATATAAATTAGAGCTGAGAATGCTTGCCGACCAATTGATGCATAGAACGAAGTAAATTATGATATTTGCTTAGTTTTTTATAAATTGAAACAAATGGAGGATAGTTACTGAATGGAGCCTTTAAAAATAACAATATTTCAAGCATACCTTTTTTGGGAAAATGTAGATAAGAACCTGCAAAACTTAGGATTGAGGTTATCGTCCTTACGTGAAAAAACAGATCTTATCTTGTTGCCTGAAATGTTTAACACAGGTTTTACGACTAATGTAGAGAAATGTGCAGAAACCATGTCTGGCAAAACCATGCATTGGTTATACGATATGTCCAAGCAATTTGATTGTGTGATGGCAGGTTCCTTAATCATTGAAGAAGAGGGAAAGTATTACAATCGCTTTATTTGGATGTCTCCCGATGGTAGCTTTGTTCATTATGATAAGCGCCATTTATTTAGTCTTGGTGGTGAAAATGAAAAATTTACTGCCGGTAACTCACGAATTATTTTTCCGTTAAAAGGTTGGAAGATTTGTCCGATGATTTGTTATGACCTACGCTTCCCTGCTTGGTCGAGAAATCAACAAGGAGCCTATGATTTATTAGTGTATACCTCAAGCTGGCCAGATAAAAGATCGGCACATTGGCGAGCACTTATCCCAGCTAGAGCCATAGAAAATCAAGCCTATGTTATTGGCGTAAACCGTGTAGGGCATGATGGCAAGGAAGTGTACTATTCTGGAGGATCTATGTGTATTTCTCCAAATGGGGATGTTGTATACTATAAGCCCGAGGATGAAGATTTGTATACTTTTACCTTAAATCCGAAAGAATTGGAAGAAAATAGAGAAAGGTTCCCGTTTTTAGAAGATCAAGATCAATTCAATATTCTTTAAACTAATATTTATACGGTCTTTCCAATATGACTTGTTGAATAATCGCTTTTCTTAAATCGAAAGTTTCCGTTTCTATATCCTGTACTTGAGGCCGTTTTTGAAGTGCTTGCGCTTTTTGTTGTTTCTCTATTCGAGCTTTTTCCAAACGTCTATGTTGCATTAGCACAACTTCATCTGGAACGGTTTCTTGAATAGCAATAGGTTTAACTTGCTCTTTCCTTTCGAATTGTTGATAGCTGATTTCAGGAATAGTAGGAGTTTTTTCAAATCTAGGTGCTTCTGTTCGTGTGCCGCTTTGTTTTTGCTGCTTTTTAAGCTTTTCCATACGTTCCTTCGCTTTTTCTTGCTCCTCCTTATAAGATTCATAGATCTTATAAAGAATTCCTCCAATAACCAAAAGCACACCTAGAATATTTTCCATTTTCTAATATAAATACAATAAATCAATTTTGGCGAGCAATTACTAAAAATATTTGGAATTCATGTATATAATTATTTAATTGCAGTAACAACTTTTTATACCCTTTTTTTTGTATTTCTAAGATGGATACTAATCTTATTTATGACGATCAATTTTATTCTTTTTTAACCGGGCGTGTTTCAACCGCAATTGAACGCAGACTTCAACGTAATTTTAAGGAAAATGGCATAACAATCACCGCTGAGCAGTGGAGTATCCTTTATTTTTTATGGGATTCGGAAGGATTAAGCCAACAGGATCTAGCGAAATTAACCTTTCGAGACAAACCATCCGTCTCTCGCTTAATCTCAAACTTAGAAAAACAAAAAATATTAATTCGGTTAAATTGTACTGGAGATAAACGTACCAATCAAATTTTTCTAACCGCTTTGGGGCATCGAATTAAGGACAAATGTATGTTTCAAGCAGAAAAAACTATTTCTGAAGCGATGAAAGGTGTTGATAAAGAATCCATGCAACAAGCCCAACTACTCTTGGAAATAGTTTTTAATAATTTGAAATAAGCAATTAATCAAAAACTTCTGGAGCAAAATCACTCCGGTTATTGACTAATTTTCCTGTAGATCTAAAATAAATATCTTGAAAACTTAAGGTAGTTTGACTATCTACTTTTCTAAAGAATTTATCTGCAGAGATTTCTTCTAAAGTTTTAAAACCACAGGCTTCCATAATTTCTACCGTTGCCCTAAGTGTATTGCGGTGAAATTGTGCCACTCGCACATATTTATCTTCCACATCCAATCCCTTATAAAGGTGAGGTTTTTGGGTAGCTACCCCAACAGGACAAACATCTTCATTACATTTTAAGGCTTGGATACATCCCAATGCGAACATCATACCCCGAGCGCTATAACAAGCATCTGCGCCTAATGCCATCACCTTTAAGATGTCAAAACCAGTGACGATACGACTGGATACAATCACCTTGATGTGTTTTTTCAATCCAAAATTGATCAATGTGGTCGTTACAAATGCCAATGCATCGTATAAGGGCATTCCTATGTTATCTGTAAATTCTAATGGTGCAGCTCCTGTACCGCCTTCCGAACCATCCACCGAAATAAAATCAGGCATGATTTGGGTCTCTTGCATCGCTTGGCAGATATCTATAAACTCTTGTTTATCTCCGATACAAAGCTTGAATCCTACAGGTTTATAATCAGACAATTCACGCAGTTGCTGTATAAACTGCATCATTTCTATTGGTGTTCTAAATGCACTATGAGCAGGTGGAGACATCACATCTGTACCTGGCACAACATGTCGTATTGCTGCAACCTCAGGAGTATTCTTAGCTGCTGGTAAAATACCTCCATGTCCTGGCTTTGCCCCCTGTGATAGCTTTAATTCGATCATTTTAACATAGGGCTTTAAGGATTTTTCCCGGAACAAATGACTATCAAATAATCCATGCTCATTACGGCAGCCAAAGTAACCGGTACCAATTTGCCAGATTAAATCTCCGCCACTGATATGGTATTGACTGATACCACCCTCACCGGTATTATGCGCAAAATTTTGTAAGGCTGCTCCTTTATTAAGCGCAGTAATGGCAGTTCTGCTTAATGCACCGTAACTCATCGCCGATATATTAAATACACTTAAGCTATAGGGTTGTTTACATTGGTAATTCCCGACCAACGTTCTAAGGTTATGATCTTCAATATGAACAGGGAAAATACTATGAGCCACCCATTCGTTACCAATGGCTTGCGGGTCTGTTTGCATACCAAAAGCAACCGTTTCTCGTTGGTTTTTCGCTCGTTGATAAACAATACTGCGTTGACGTCTATTGAAAGGACGACCATCCGTGTCCGATTCCCAAAAATACTGTCTTAATTCTGGACGTATAGACTCTAGAAAGTAGCGGAAATATCCCACCAATGGGTAATTCCTTAAAATCGCGTGTTTCGTTTGAAAACTATGAAACAAGGCGACCACCAATAACGGAAATGGAATGATGAGCAACCAAAACCATTTTGGTGTAAAGATTATCCCGAAAGACAGGATAATAAGATTAATGATAATGATAATCCCAAGGATGAGTTTTCTTACTGGCATAATATCTTTGTTAATCTTTAAACTATTAATACATGGATTTGTAATTTGTAGCTGCTATAAATGTGCCACATTTTAGTTCAATCCTATTGTTCTAATCAAGTTAATTGAAGATGCAAAATTAGTAAGTATAAGGAGTAAATGGAAGGATTTAATCCTACTGAAGAAGATTTAATGAAATCCTAATAGAATGAAATAATCTATCCTCTTTTTGTAATAAGGTCTGATATTTTTTGGTAAATAAGTTGCCAATCGGGATGCCGACTAAGAAACTGTAAATGCTTTTCCATACTAATTTTATCATTTCTAATGGCTGGACCAGTTTGGACATCCTGAGGTATGTTCTTTTGCACTTTTTCTGCGGTCTTTAAAATGATAGGTTTTATCAAATCAAAAGAAAGATGATGCTCTTCTAAGAGTTCGTAGGCCACTTGAAATAAAGCATTGCTAAAGTTGTTTGCAAAAACTGCTGCGGTATGTAATGCCAAACGCTGCTCCGTGCTACAGTCAAAAACCTGGCTGCTCATGGTGGACCAAGAGCTGATTAATAGTGCTTGTGTTTCCGCACTATGCGCTTCTATGCCAAAAGGGACTTCCGCTATATTGATGTTGACTTCTTTGGAGAAACTTTGAACCGGATAAATCACAGCATATTGCTGAAATTTAGCTAACACATCAATGGCTGTTGCTCCTGAACAATGCGCGACTATGCCTTTCCATGTAGCAGGTAATTGTTCAACCACTTCTGCAATAGCTGAATCGTTTACGAGTAGGAGATAGAGGTCAGCATCCTCAGCAATCGCGTCGATATTGGAGGTATAGGGACAATTCAACACATGAGCTAATGCTTGTGCATGAGCTAATGTGCGACTATAGACTTGAACGATTTGATGATTTCCTAGAGCGACCAAGCTTTTACCCAACTGGGTAGCTACATTTCCGCTGCCAATTAGGATCACCTTCATGCGTTTATTTGCTATTTTGTTTTATTTTCTCATCTTTTAAGCGACGGTAAATGGCCATACAAAATCCAATGGTCATGACAATCGTTCCACACCAGAAGAAATTGATGTATGGAAATTTGATGGCTTTAAATACAACCCATTTCTTTTGTGGTAATGGTTTTTGGTACGCCATAATTTCAAACTTCTCTTGATCAGGAACAATTTTTGTAAATCTAAACCGTAGACCTTGATCGTTAACATCTTTATAGAAATCGAAAGTATTACCACCTTTTATTAAGAACATGGGCTCAACAGGATAATCCTTACCATCAACAGCCACCACTTTGATTTTCAGACCAACCAAAATATCATCAGCAGCTTTAGGCATGTTTTCCAAGGTTGCATCCTTATTCAATCCTTCAATGACATAGTATCCATTTCTATACCGAAGGGTGTCACCTAAGCTTACAAGATAAGTCGCAGGTTCTTCATAAGCCTCAAACCCAGCAGCAGTACCTTCTTTTTCATCTTTTATCGATGCTTGTGAATCTGAAGCTGCAGCAGTGATTAACGTATAAATATCGTGGGTTAGGAAATGTTTAGTGCCGGGAGTCCCGATTAAACCTCCCATTTGAGGGTTGTTTTGTGCAAATGGACTTAATATAAAGGTTTCCTGAACGTTGCCTGTTTCTTCATCTATTTTTTCGTATTTTATTTTGTAAAATACATTTGGTGCCGCGATGCTGTCTCCAACATAGGTAATGCGGTATTCACCCATTTGAACGGGTTCACCTTCATTCAAAAATAAGTTGTCACCTGGTTTTTCCACTTGATCAAATCCAGCAACAGCAATATAATTACTAGAATTTTTGGAAATGACTTCGTTTGTTGCCGCCGCAATTAATGCACCAATCAACAATAAACCGAAACCTATATGGGATACTGCAGATCCTGCTAAACGCCATTTTCCTTTAAATGAATCGCTGAGCACCCTTAAATTTGCGAGTATACAAAAAACAGAAGTGAACGTAATCAATATATACATGATATTGGTATATACATTCGTAAAATAGACAATCACTGCTGATAGGATAACCGCAAAGACTAAGGAAGCGATGGTAGCTGCCCAGAATTTTTTGACGTCAGAACGTTTATATTTTAAAAATTGGGTAAAGGCAGTTAGTAACATGACCACTACTGCAAATGCACCTTGCCATTTATTGTAATGGGCGATAGGGTCTAAAGGAGGGGCTACCTTAGTGCCAAATAATGAATTGAAAACGGGGATGGAAGTACTTGCAATCATTTGAGCACAGGCCACTGTTAATACCAATGCACCAATAAATAACCAAAACTCCCTAGAATATATTTCTTCTTCTTTTTCTGAACTAGGCATTTCTTTCTTGCGAACGACCAATAAGATTACCATGATCGCTAAGAAAGTTACATTGAAAAAAATCAATTGAGATGACATCCCCAAGCTGGTAAAAGAATGGACGGAAGTCTCCCCTAGAATCCCACTTCGTGTTAAAAATGAGGCATAGATCACTAAAACAAAACTGATCATGCATAAAAAGGTTGCCGTAAAATAGGCATGTCCTGAATTTTTAAAAGCCACCATCACGTGGACTGCAGCGATTAAGGTAAACCAAGGGATAATGGAAACGTTCTCTACTGGATCCCAAGCCCAAAATCCTCCAAAATTCAAGGCTTCATATGCCCAAAATGAACCCATAATAATACCCGTACCCAAAATCATAACGGCAAATAATGCCCATGGTAATCCTGGATTCAACCATTCTTTAAATCTTTTTTGCCAGATTCCCGCAGCTGCATAAGCAAATGGAACAATCATCGAAGCAAAACCTAAGAATAAGGTAGGAGGGTGGATAACCATCCAGTAATTTTGGAGTAATGGATTTAGTCCACGACCATCACGAATTAAATTTAAATAATTAGGGTCTTTTAAAATAGGCCAGGTCATGGCTTCTCTCAGTAATATAAATGGAGAACTTCCGATGCGTGAGCCAAAAATTTCAACCCCTATGATCATAGACGATAAAAATACTTGACATAGCATGACAAAAGTCATTACGGGGCTTTCCCAACTTTTCGCTTTAAACACGAGAATGATACCCATCACCACTTGCCAGAACATCCATAACCAAAAACTACCTTCTTGTCCTTCCCAGAACGAAGAGATAATATAATGGGTAGGTAGCGACATCGATGAATGCGCCCATGCATAATGATATTCGAATAAGTGATTGTAGATGATATAGAACAATGTTGCTCCAATCATCAAGATGGAAATGGCGTTTGTCCAAAAACCTAATCTTGCTAACTTTTTCCAAGAAGTTTCTTCCGGATTTTGAGTGGCAAAAAAATAACATATCAAGGAAAATAATGCGGCACCAAAGGATAAAACAACAAAAAACTGTCCTATTTGCCCTGGTAATAGGTTTTCTCCAACGTAATTAACGTCCATAAATTGTGTATTGTAAAGCGATATGAATTACTGAAGTATTAATATTTTAAAGCGGTTCTAGGTTCAGCAATAACCTCTTGAACCTCCATTTGATCTTGGTTGTACTTAGAAGGACATTTCATCAGGATTTTACTCGCATGAAATTTTGTACCTTCCATTTTTCCTGTTAACACGATCTGTTCTGAACGTTCAATATCTTGAGGTTTTGAACCAAAAAATACGACCTCACATTCGGTGCTGTCACTGTCGTACATGTAAAAAGAAAAATGATTCGCGTCTTTTACAGGATCGTAAGTCAAATCTTTTTCTTTATTTAATACGCCAACAACATACAATTCCGTATTCTTTTCTTTGGCTTCACTAAAAGTAGAATAGGTACTGGAGTCGGTATAAATCACGAGAATCATCGCTATCGCTATGGCGATGATGACGATTAATATAATTGAACTTTTTTTCATTGTCTTAATAAAAACTGTATTCGAAATACAAAATTACAAATTAGATAAGGAAGCAATGAATTTAGCAAGGTTTTAGTATTATTTAGAACAATTCTAATTTATACAACTGGTTTTTGCTTGGTCATTGAAGGACTTGTTTAACTACCTGATTGTCAATCACTAAGTTTTGCGTTTTTTTTGAATATAAAATAGATTGGTAAAGAAAATGCAATGCTAGGCTATTCTTTCTTGTAATTTATCTGTTTCAATGATCACTCAAGGTCTAATCTGATGAAATTTATCAGTTTATCTAAATAAATTAACTGTTTCTTTTTTTTAATTTGTCGCTTAGGTAGATTGGATTATTTGCCAACAACCTCTGTGTTATGCAAATCTTCTGAATCAAATTTTTCGCCTGATATTTTTGTTACCATCATGGCTGCTACCGGATCTCCTGTCGCGTTTAAAACTGTAGCCAGAGGATCAACTAATGCTCCGATAATTAATATAGCAGGTACCGCTTCATTAGGGATCCCGTAAATGGATATCATCAGCATTTCGCCAATAAATCCTCCGTTCGGAATTCCTCCTGCGACCATGGATACCAATACCGTGATTCCTACTGCGGTAATTAAAGTGCTTGGTTCAAAAAAGTTCCACCCTAAAATGGAGAAAGCAACATATATTTTTAAAATAGATGAGATCGCTGAACCATTTTTATATAAGGTATTTCCAATAGGAACAACAATATTCGCAATTTCCTTAGGAATGCCTATTTTGGTAGAAGCAATTAAATTGGCTGGTAGAGTGGCTAGACTACTGCAGGTACTCAAGGCCGTTAAAGTAGGTGAAATATTGTGTTTCCAATACGATTTAACTCCTTTGTTACCATTTCCTATGAAAGCATAGATACTATAAAACAACAAGAAAAACACGATTCCAAACCCGTAGTAAAAGCCTAGTGGTTTTGCATAAAACCCAAACAATTCAGGCCCTAATGTTTTTACTTGGTAAGCGAAATATGCACCTAGCCCTACAGGTCCTACTTTCATAATAAGAATCAATAAATTCTCCATGACCTTATTTCCAGCATTTAAAAATGCAGTAAACTGTTTCCCTGCTTCACCTGACTTTCGCGTAGCAGTACCCACTAATAAAGAAAAGATAACAAAAGCTAAAATGCTCTTGCGAGACAATAGGTTTCCAAATTCATCCACGGTAAGAAAACGAACGATTCGATCGCCCCAGGTCTCGTCGGACTGACTGGTTAACGATTCGGTAATGGCGGAGCTATCGGCCATTGTCGTTACCGGAAATGCCCACAAGCCAATGATCGTTGCTACTGCAGCGACGACTATGGTTGCAATAAAAACTAAGCACATGATCACAATTGTTTTCCCTAACTTATTGCTGTCTTCGATGTTGGCTATGGAAGAGGAGATTGCGAAAAACAATAATGGAATTACAGAAACGAATAGTAAATTAAGGAAGATGTCTCCTATGGGTTTTAAGATATCCACGAAAGCAGGAAAAAAAATACCTATAACACTACCAAGGACGATTCCCAATAGAAGCAATAAGATGCTTCCATAATTTTTTATGATGTTATTCATTTAAGTAATTTGTTGAGCTAAATTAACGGTTTTTTTTAGAATGTCAATTGTTTAAATTTTAAGCAAATTTTAGGTCAGTCTCTCCTCCTTCATTTCATCCTGATGATAAATACTGCTTTTTTGTACATTTGTGCAATGGAAAAATTAGAATTTGTGGATACGGCAGATGGATCAAAAACATTATTTCATCGAGAAGTAGGGGAGCATTACCATTCTAAGCATGGTGCAAAGCAAGAAAGCTTACATGTGTTTTTAAAGTCTGGTTTACAGTTTTATTTGGACAAAGAAAACACGACAAAAGCCTCCATATTGGAAATTGGTTTCGGTACAGGTCTTAATTTTTTGTTAACGGCGGATTTTGCCAACCATGAAAATTTAACGATAGATTATGTAGGCATTGAGGCTTATCCTTTGTCGCATCAATTAATTCAAGAATCTGGCTATGATCAATTTGTGGACCCCGTTATTTGGAATCAATTCTGCAAGATTTATCCCGAAGCTTTACTAAAATCTTGCTCTTTCCATAAAGAAATAAATTTAACCATCCCGCATCAACAACTGCTTCAATTTCAATCTGATAAGAAGTTTGACCTAATCTATTTTGATGCATTTGCTGAAATCCATCAACCAGAAATGTGGACTATCGAGTCTTTAAGCCATATTCGGCAGTTTCTTAATCCAGGCGCAGTTTTCGTAACCTATGCCATTACTGGGAATTTAAAAAGAGCCATGAAATCCCTTGGCTTTTCTATAGAAAAAGCTCCAGGAGCTCCAGGAAAAAGGGAAATGTTGAGGGCTGTATTGCTAGAAGATGAATTGCTAGCTTAATAACCGGTATTTCCAAGCCTCTTGTTTTGTAATGTTTAATCTAGCCGTATGATGATTGCCAGTTATATCTTTGAATAATGCTTATCAAATAACGTTTTCTAATACCCCATTCCTTAAATTTTTTAGTAACTAAACTCCTTATTTTTTGTTTCTTAGCTTGGATCTCCTTCGAATCTCCATCGGACATTAGTCGGAAATGAAACGCAAAAAAGCGAATAAGATCCGAAAGAGATCCGATATTATTTCAGTGGATTGAGCATTAGGATAGCATTGAGGGGAAAGATTTTGATGCATCGGAATTCTAGCTGTTGACGTGGGATCCTACAGAACTCCTTCCTTCTTGTTTATTTGGGAAGTTGAATAAGCAAAAAAAAGACCTTGAAGTGAACTTCAAGGTCTTTTTTAGCGAATCAATTTTACTTAGTGAGCTTCTGTTCCATCAGCACCATGCGCATGTCCATGTGCTAATTCTTCTTCAGTTGCTTCACGACTTGATAAAACTTCAATATCAAAGTTTAATTTTTTTCCAGCCATTGGGTGATTTAAATCTGCAATAACGGCTTCTGGAGTTACCTCGATAACTACCGCACGAAATTGATTTCCTTGGTTGTCTTGTAGAGGGATAATTTCTCCAACTGGAGGTAATCCAATTTCTTGGAACATATCTGCTGGCAATTGAGCAATGGCTTTATCATCACGATCTCCATAGGCATCAGCAGCCTCTAATTCAAAAGAAAGTTTATCACCAGCATTTAAACCAGCAATATTTTCTTCGAATTTCGGCAACATCATACCTACACCATATAAAAATGTTAATGGATTTTCCGTTGTAGTTTGTTCTACAAAAGTCTTTTCACCGTTTTCTTCAATAGTATGAAGAATGTAATTCAACGTAACTACGTTGTTGTTTTCTATTGCCATTCTAATGTAATTATGGGCTATTTTCCCTGTTTATTATTTATTAATTCTACGATAGCAGCAATCGACGATTGCGGTAGACTGCACGTTTTATGTATACAAAGGTAGGATTTTGATTCTAAACTTGCCTTATGCTCTAACAATGGAAGGGTGCTTTTTGTTCCACCCATCAATATTTTGTTCGGAATATAATGTTGCTGTAGTTCTTTTTTCCATGAAATAGAGTCGGTCCCGGATATTGCAATTTCGTAAATTCCGACGTACAAATCAAGCAGGTGGTTAGTCCAATTGGAATAAGCAGACCCATAACTTTTCAAATAAGGAAATACATTGGCAAAGGTTTTTTCGGCGATTAACGTATATGTTTCATGATCAAAGAATAAGCCTAATTTATGCAATTGCCTGACCATACTAGAGGAAGAAGAGGGAATGACATTATCCATAACTTCGGATTTACGAGCAATTAAAAGTTCTGCCTTCGCTTGGGTATAATAAAAACAATTTTTTTCATGATCGTAGCAATTCTCGATAGCTTGATCTGCCCAATCCTTAGCCATGTAAAGCCATTGCTCATCAAAGGTTGCTTCGTACAAGCTAATGAATGCATCTATCGAAAAGGAATAATCATCTAAGAAGGCTAATATCATCCTGTTGTTATCCTCAGGTTGATGTAACAAGGATTCGTTTTTCCTACCTGCTGTTAATATGAAGTTGGCAATATCGATAGCATAGTTTAAATAAGATTGTTCATCAAAGACATGATAGGCATCGATAAGTCCTTTCATTAGAAGCGCATTCCAAGAGATGAGTTGTTTATGGTCTAACCCTGGTCTGATACGCTGGTTTCGGTAAGCTAATAAATCAGATTTGATTTCTTGAAGTAAGGTTTGCCATTCTTCCGTACGGTATCCCGATTCAGCAATCAAGTTTTCCTCTTCTATATTGACGTAAGGAATGTTAATTTGCTCTTCCGTCCAGTTCCCAGATCGGCTAATGTGGTAATAACTTCTGGCTAAATCTGCGTTTTCTCCTAATACCTCAAATTCATCGTAGGAGAAGGTGTAAAATTTACCTTCAACGCCTTCGCTATCCGCGTCTAAAGCGCTGTAAAATCCACCATTGCTATCTCGCATCTCCCGGACCAACCAAGTAATTGTTTCTTGGACAACCTGTTTGTACAATGGGTTAGCATCCTGTTGATAGGCTTCGGCATATAAGCTGATTAATTGTGCGTTGTCATACAGCATTTTTTCGAAATGAGGCACATGCCATCGCTCGTCAACAGCATACCTGGAAAATCCACCGCCGATATGGTCATAAATACCACCTGTAGCCATTTTTTTTAAGGTAAAATGAACATGTTCCAAAAGGGGCTCATCTTTTAATAAAACAGCTGTCCGCAATAAGCAACTCCAATTATTTGGCAAAGGGAATTTTGGAGCCCGAGTATATCCGCCATGTATTGGGTCAAAATGATTTTTCCAAGGCTGAAGTACTTGTTGTATATCTTCTAACGTATATTTATCTAGGATCGGTTGAATCGCAAGTTGTTCTGCTTTTACGATTCCTTCTGTTAATTTTTCTGCGTAATCAATAGCCACGGCTGGTTTATCTTCCCACATTTGCGCAATTTGTAGCAATACTTGTTGCCAATCATGGGGTTTGAAATAGGTTCCACCATATATGGGTCTGCCATCAGGAAGACAGATACAGTTCAAAGGCCATCCTCCTGCGTTCGTCATGAGTTGAACCGCAATCATATATATTTGGTCAATATCTGGCCTTTCTTCCCGATCAACTTTGATCGAAACGAAAAATTTATTCATGGTCGCAGCAATGGCTTCATTTTCGAAGCTTTCTCGCTCCATAACATGACACCAATGGCATGCTGAATAGCCAATACTAACGATAATAAGTTTGTTTTCTTCTTTTGCTTTGGCTAATGCCTCTTGTCCCCAAGGAAACCACTGCACGGGATTATGTGCATGCTGTTTTAGATAAGGGGAATTTTCCTGCGCTAACTTGTTTACCATACTATACGAAGGTAAACATTTATTATTTTAATAAACCGACTAGGTTGGCTGTACCACCTGATAAAATGGAAAATTCAATACCTGGTTCTAATTGTAAAATGGCCACATGGGAAGTGGCTAACTCTAGCTCAGCGTGACTGAGGTAATTTATGAGATTGGACAATCCTGGGTTATGTCCAAAGACTAATACCTTGTCGTATTCCTTGCTTACGGTATTGATCTCTTTTAGAATTGCCGTAAAATGCGCTTCATAGATATGGTCTGTTACTTGGATTTTGGATAGTGGAAACTGCAATGCTTCACAAAATATTTCAGCGGTTTGTAGTGCTCTATGTGCTGAAGAAGATAGTACATAGGTATTGTTATCGATATTAAATGTTCCTGCTAATTCTTTGGCAATAGTTTTTGCTCTTTCCTTCCCTTTTGGAATTAAATTTCTATTAAAATCACTTTTGGTTAGCGCATGTTCTTCCGCTTTAGCATGTCGAATAAGGTATAAAGTTTTCATAGAAACATAACAGTTTTTTATAAATGCAATATATGAATTAATTCTTTTGAGTATATTATTTAATTATGAAGCCTATGACCAACTAAGATGAACTGATTATTAAGTAATTGGAATTTAAAATGCAAGTATTGGAGCGATTGGTTCAGCCAATGCGAGCGCAGTTGAATAGAATTAATTCAAATAAGCTGTAGCGATACTTACTTTTTTATCGTTCATTAGGTAAATATATTTCTTTAAAATTATATTTTTGCATTTAAAATTACCACGTGAGTTATTTAATTTAATTTCAGTAAATTCTTATGCACAGCACCTTGTATTGGCTATTGATCTTATTGCTATTTCTTTCCTGTGCTAAAATGGAAGAACAGGTTCCTGCTATTCAGATTTCAATAGATTCTACGGTTAGGCCGGTAAAACTTTTAGAAAAGTATAATATACCCCCTACCAAAATCAATATCCATACGCAGGCGAATGCAAATTTTCCAAAATTTAATTATTCCCAGTATATTTTTGATTTATCAGGAGTGAATAACAGTTATTGCCACCCAGATGTACTGTATTTTCCTGAAGGATTTCAGGGTTACGAATATTGGATGGTTTTTACGCCCTACTTTGGAAAAGTGGGTCAAGATTATTTTTCTAAACGATATGAAAATCCAAGTATTGTTGTATCGCATGATGGGTTGACCTGGGATAATCCTCCAGCTCTTCGAAACCCGATACAAGCCTGTCCATCGGTGAAAGAAAGTTTTAGGGAAATGAAAGGGGAATCAATACAAGGGTTTTGGTCGGATGTGGATTGGATTTTTCGAAATGATGAGTTGGAATTGTATTATCGGGGAAGTTGTATACTTCAGCAAGCATTAATGAAAAGAGGAGCGAAGAGTTTGAATAACAGAAAAAAACTAAGTCAAAAGAATGCAATTAGAAATATCGTTCGACAAACGTCCACAGATGGGGTAAACTGGACGGCCTTGGAAGTGGCTTTTACCAGTAATTTTCCCTCGACCCCAAAAGATAATCATCTGATATCTCCTTCATTTATTGAAGTGAATGGAGATGTAGTTGCTTATGAAGTAGAATTCGATTGGCAAACAAAACGGTATGGATCTTTCGAGAAAACCCATGTTATCCAACGACATTCTAAAAATGGATTAGATTTCTCCCCTTTTAAAGAATGCAAACAAGTGAATTTTGTCAATGCACCTTGGCGGGAAAATGAAAATCTAGGGATATGGCATCTCAATGTTTGCTATGTTTCTGGCTATTATTTTATGACTTTATCCGTGGGGCGGATCGCTAAATATACCTCCGATCTTTTATATTTAGCCTATTCTAAAGATGGGTTAAATTTTTACGTAGATCCTAAGCCTGTAATGACGGAAAATGCCTATCGATCGGCCATTTTTCCAATGAAAGTATTGAATGATCAAATCACTTTTGGAGGCATATGGGGAAATAAACTAGGTGAATTTTATTATTCAACTTGGGATGTAAATTTGCCTAATTTGAGCAATAATTCATTTTTACCTAAAAGTAACTAAACCATGGATACAGCTTCTTTATCGATTAAAGTTTCAGTGATAATACCTGTTTATAATGCAGCAGATTTCATTCAAGAAACCATTCAAAGTGTATTAGATCAACAGCTAAAACCTATTGAAATCATTTTAGTGGATGATGGCAGTACGGATAACAGTGCTGAACTATGTAAAGCCTATACCTCGGGAAATGAAAATGTCTATTATTACCATCAGGAAAATGCCGGGGTTTCTGTCGCAAGAAATAAAGGATTATTGATGGCTCAGGGAGCGTATGTTTATTTTTTAGATTCTGATGACAGCATCGATGCTTCATTTTTAAGTAGTTCCTACGAACAGTTATCCCATAACCAGGAGGACCTAGTTATTATTGGAGAAGCCTATACCAAGCGATTTCCTCAGGTTATGGCTTTGCCTACTTGTGCTGCGATGTGGCGGAAAGAGTTTTTGCAGCAACATGGGGGAATACAATTCCCAGAGGGAATACAACCCTGCGAAGATGGGTTATTTTCCCATCAATTATTGGCCATGACGAATAAGATTGCTTTAAACTCAGCAGGTATTTATCATTATCGGCAACATGAGAAGCAAAATCATATCCGCTCCTTGGTGGAGGTGGATAGTGTTCTTGCTCAAATTCCGATTTGGTTTGATATTCTTCGCAATTTTTATAATAAACATAAGCTAATGCCTAAAAAAGCCTTGCATTTAGCTCTTTTTTTAGAACATGAACCTTTTGAATTTAGGTTATTAAAAATGCAATTAACCTTAGCTCAACAAGAGTCTTTAACGCAATTGATCAAAAAATTTTACCAGGAACAGGTGCAGCCCTATTTGACGAAGGAGGATTTTAACCGATTGAGTAAACCTTTTCAACTATTCGTTCAGTCTTCCAATTTTGAAAATTTTCAAAAATACTATTTACAATATTTAAATGGACTTCGAACTCGTGGGAAAGTGTATATGTTGCTAGCTCGTTTGATTATGTTGCCTAAAAAAAGAAGAAAATTTAGAAAACAGATTATTGAAAAGTATAAGTTATGAAAATTCTTTTCGTTCAGCATCAAGGGTTTATTAATGGACAAGGAGGGACCGAGAAAATGTGTAGCTTTTTGGCCAATTTATTCGTTGAACAAGGGCACGAAGTTCGTATTTCGACCTGTGAAAATGTAATAGGAAAGCCAATATTTCCGTTATTAAAGGAGGTGGTTGTTCATAATATTTACAGGCCCGAAATTAAGCAAATAAAGATGTTGCCTTATATAAACTATTCTGGCAACAGTATACTTAAATGGATTGGCGGAAAAATAAAGAAGAAATATGCCAAAGCATATAATCGCATATATTTAAAGTGGAGGTTCGATAAAAATGAGGAAGAAATTTATGCGTACAATCTTTTACAAAGAGCTAAGGTTTGGAATGATTTTTTAAACCAGCAAAAGCCTTCCATCATCATTACGATGTCATTGCAATCTGTCGTTGAGATAACTTTTCAAAATGATATTCAGATTCCAATCATTAATTCGGTAAATGGTCGACCTGATTATGATTATGCTCCCCCATTTCGCAAATTGTTTCACATGGAAGAACAATTGTTAAGAGCAGGATATAAGCAGATGGCAGGTCTTCAAGTGTTATTACCAAGTTACCAACAATATGTGCCGAAGGATTTTAAGGGTATTGCGAAAACAATCGCAAATCCAGTGCTTCAAGTGAATAATGAACGTATTGTTGATCACTTAAAGCCGAAAAAACGCTATAAAATGATGCATTTAGGTACGTTAAACACCTATTGCAAACAACAGGATCTTGCTATTCAGGCTTTTGCTTTACTAGCGAATAAATACCCCAATTGGGACTTGGAATTTTGGGGAGAAGGAAATGATAAAATAAAACTGGAGAAATTAATTAAAAGTTACGGATTGTCAGATCGGATATTTCTGAAGGGATTTACCTCGCAACCCATTCAAGTATTAAAGGAAGCTTCATTATTTGTTTTCCCAAGTAAATTTGAAGGTTTTCCTTTAGCTTTAGTCGAAGCGATGGCAGTCGGATTACCTTGTGTAGGTTTTGCTAGTTGTTCTGGAGTAAATGAGTTAATTCAACATAAAACTACTGGATATTTAGTTAATGATTTACAAGAATTGGTAATTTATTTGGATATTTTGATGGGTAATCCGCAAGTAAGAGCTGATTATGGTATCTTAGGGAATTGTTACAGCAAGGATTTTCAAGAGCAATTAATTAGTGAAAAATGGATCGAATTAATAAAAGAGATTAAAAATAAATATGTCTCAAAAGAAGAAGATACTATACTTTATGCCTGAAAATCCATTTTGGAGAGGGGCTGGCAATTTAACTAGATGTATACAGATGCTGACTTATTTTGAAAAAAATAAGGAGTATTTGCAAGTTTACTTTCTGTCAAGCATCTGTTGGACGAAAGAAGATGAAGAAAGATTTAAACAAGTTTTTCCATCGATAACCTTGGTCATAGAACCATTAAAATCTTCTCGTAAAAATAGGATAACCTATTTTTTTAACGATAAGCTGCCTAAATTAATTAAGCAATTTTGTTATGGTTTCAAGGTCAATAAGGTATCCCCAAATTTTAAAAAACGATTTCAAAATCTGCATCGAAAAATACAATTTGATACGATCCTAATAAGTTATGCCGAATATGGAGATTTAGTCACGGGCTTACCTCATGTTCGGAAAATAATTGATACGCATGATTTCTTCACATTTCAGTATTTGGAGGAGGATCGTGATCGTGCTTGGAAAAGTATAGATCGAGTGCTGTATGAGGAAATGTCCATCTTAAAGCAATTTGATGAAATTTGGACTTATTCGATTGAGGAAGAATACGTTTTTGATCAATTTACGAATAAGAAAGTTCAGTTAATACCGGTAACTTTTAATCAGCATATTCCTGCAGATAATCGAACAATAAAATATGATATCATTTACGTAGCTAGCGATAATAATCATAATAAGAAAAGTATCGCTTGGTTTACGAATGAAGTATTACCTTTGTTAAATAATAGGAAAGTTCATGTAATAGGAAGCATTTGTAAGCATGTGAAGGATCATCCTCAATTGATTAAATGTGGAAGAGTGGAGCACATCGAAGAATATTATCTACATGCTAAGATCAGTATTTGTCCAATGTTGAGTGGAACAGGTATTAAAATTAAAGTTCTGGAATCCTTGTCTTATGGCATCCCGGTGGTGACCAATAGAAGGGGCGTAGATGGTTTAGTCAATAAGATAGAAAATGGCTGTTTAATTGCTCAAAATCCCAAGGATTTCGCTAACTTCATGACACAATTATTAACAGATGAAAATTTTTACAAACAGATTGCCAATCAAGGAATTAATTTCTTCTCATTATACCATCATCCTAAATTTGAAAAAAGAATTTTAGATAGTACATTATTAGTGGAATAACAAGCGTAAGTGAGAAAATTGAATAATATATGAAGATTGCCTTATTAATTTCAACCTATAACTGGCCTGAAGCGATCGATTTATGTTTGAAAAGTGTGATGAATCAGGTCATTCTTCCGGATGAAATCGTGATTGCTGATGACGGTTCAAAAGAACCAACTTTGGCAGTAATACAGCATTATCAGCAAATTTCTAAAGTCCCAATAATCCATGTTTGGCATGAGGATAATGGATTTCAAGTGGGGAAAATTCGCAATAAGGCTATCGCCAAATCAACAGCAGATTATATCGTTCAAATTGATGGTGATATGTTACTTCACCCTTATTTTATCAGTGACCATAAAGCTTTTGCAAAACCGAATTCTTTTGTGCGGGCCAGCCGTATTTATTTAAATGATTCCATTACCTTGGAAAAATTTGAATCGAAAGATATTCAGATCAATCGATTTGATAAACGGGTATCTAATTTTTTCAGCGCTTTTCGAGCTCCACTTTTTTGGGGACTACTAGCGAGTAATTATAAAATGAAAGGGGCGGAACGTTGGGAAATTCATGGCTGTAATATGGCGTATTGGAAAGCGAACATTATTCAGGTCAATGGCTATAACGAAGAAATGGTCGGTTGGGGATTGGAAGATAAGGAATTAGTGGTGCGCTTATTAAATTCGGGTTTTGAAAAACGATTTCTCAAATTTGGAGGTATAGCTTTTCACTTAAACCATACCTACAATTCGAGAGACAATTATAATATCAACGAAGTCATATTTCAGGAATCTATTCAACAGAATGTTAAATATTGCAATTTAGGTATTGCTCAATATCTGATTAAAGAATAATTTTGGGTAAATTCGACCCTTGAAATGAATGTAGATTTAGTTATTACCACCTATAACAGACCTGACGCTTTAGAAATGGTGCTAATGGCTGTAAGTAAGCAAACTATTTTACCTTTTCAAGTCATCGTCGCTGATGATGGTTCTACACAAGAGACGGCTTCCCTCATCTTGCAGTATCAAGCTCATTTTCCTTGTAAACTAATCCATGTATGGCATGAAGATTTGGGTTTTCGTGCTGCAGCGATTCGTAATCTTGCTTTAGCACAAGTGAAATCTCCATATGTCGTTATTATTGATGGGGATATGGTTTTGGAAAAGCATTTCATGGAAGATCATCTTCGAAATGCAAAACCTAATCAATTTTTGCAGGGTGGTCGGGTATTATTGACCGACGATAAAACTAAGCAGTTACTCAAGAAACCTAGTTATTTTGATCCTGCATTTTTAGAGAATGGAGTGGAAAATCGTTTGGAGAAAAGATTAACTGCATTTCGATCGCTAACGCTTGCAAATCTTTTTCGGAAGGATTTAATCAATAAAAATAAGGTGAGGTCCTGCAATATGTCTTTTTTTATGGAGGATATAAAAGCAGTTAATGGTTTTGATAATCGTTTTGTGGGCTGGGGTAGGGAAGATAGCGAATTTGTGGAGCGATTAATTAATCATGGGCTGAAAGGTAAATTGATTAAATTTGAAGCGTTAGCCTATCATTTATACCATCCTGAGGAACCAAAAGCTGCACTACCTCAAAATGATGAATTGTTAAAACAAACGATAAGCAATCAATTGACTCGTTGTACTGACGGTTTGTCCAAGTATTTATTTGAAAATTAGCATTTATGGCAATTCCTAAAGTTATCTACCAGACGTTTAAAACTCATGATATTCCCTGGTTAACAAAATTATATATCTGGATATTCAGAAGGAAAAATCCATCCTATGACTATGTTTTTTATGATGATGTAGCGGTGGAGGAGTTTATAAAAATGAACTTTAGTGATCGAGTTTATCAAGCTTACGCTAAATTGCAAATTGGAGCAGCTAAAGCTGATTTTTTTAGATATGCCATTCTTTATAAGAAGGGTGGGATTTACTTGGACTTGGATAGCGATATATTGGTTAATTTGGATAAATATATCTTTCCATCTGATTCAGCGGTCATTGCTCGGGAAAAAAATCATCAAAACTTATTTGCCCAATGGGGTTTAATTTTCGAGAAAGAACATCCTTTCTTAGAACGAACCATACAGTACATGCTGGAGAATATAGAGCAAAATGCTTTTCCTCATGATGTTCATGCCATGACTGGCCCTACGGTTTATACTCGAGGTATTGAGGATGTAATTAAAGAACATCCAGAAGTGGGATATAGGGTAGTGGATTTTGACTATAAAGGCATTCTGCAGTTTAAATATAAACTGGGCAAACTATTAATCTATCGTGATCGTTCGAATCATTGGAAAAAATTACAACAACGGATACCGGTAGTTCGGCCCGAGACTAAAGACTAGTATAGCAATCTATTAACTGTTTAGCAATGCGGTCATCATTAAATTGCTGCGCATATGCTAAGCCTTTGGTTCGCATTTCTGCTTGTATTCCTGTACTGTTTAGTACCGTCTCTATGGCATAGGATAAATTATCAATATTTTCTGGATCTATATAATATGAAAATGGTCCTCCAGCTTCTGGAAATACCCCTTTTTGATTGGTTATTACGGGTGTTCCAGCGTATAGGGCTTCGATAATCGGGATTCCAAATCCTTCAAATTTGGATGGGTATACAAAAATAGTTGCCATGCTATAGATGGTTGCTAATTCATCCATAGAAAACCCTTGTCTCAACAGTATTCTATTCCCTAGGTTTTTTTCTGCGATATACTTGTTAATCTGTTCCGCATATGGTGTCATTTTTCCAATAATCAATAAAGGAATATCCATGTGCGCTATTGCTTTTACAATTTGAAAGGCATTTTTTCTAGGCTCAATGGATCCTACATTTAGGATAAATTGCTGCGGTAATTTATACTTTTCTCGTAATTGTTGTTTCTCTTCCTCGGTTCGTTGAATTTGAAAGGCAGGATGGCAACCTTGGTAGATCACCTCGATTTTATTTGCTGGGATCTGATAAAACTGCATAATATCTTGCTTCGTCTGTTGACTGATTGCAATGATTTTATCAGCTTCTTGGACCGCATGCAAACTTTTCTTGTTGTAAATCCATCGATCTAAGGGCTTATACAATTCTGGATATCGAAGGTAAATAAGATCATGAATAGTGACGATCGATTTGATGTTTGTCTGCTTTAAGCCTACCGGTATTTCTCCGGATAGTCCATGAAATAAATCGATGTTATCTCTGCGTAAATCTTGTACGATCCATCGGTTTCTCCAAAGGCTGGGGAAACTTTTGTTCCAAAATCCTAGGGGTACTTTATTTTTGAGCTGCCAGTCAGGAACTTGATTGATATATTCTGGTTTTACTTTTGGACTGTATTTTAGGTACTCGTTTTCTGGGTAATAGGTTTCGAGTATGCGGATTAAATCACGGCTATAATTTCCTAGACCAGTACGATTTAAGAAATAACGTTTAGCATCATATCCGATCCTCATCATAGGTAGTTTTATTTAATTATTTTTTTAAAAAGGCCTTCAAATTTAGCTATAATAATATTCCAATTATAGTTTGAATGAACATATTCTAGGGCTTTTTCGGCTATTGTTTTTAACTGTTCGGGTTGATTTATTAAGTTTAATACGATGGATTTAAACGAGGCATAATCTCTATAGCATTGTACAGCACCGTGGCTTCTGCGCTCATGTTCTACCATTACCGTCGAATGTTGATTTCCAATGACTGGCTTTCCGAGGGTCATCGCTTCTAGTGCAATCAAAGATAGACTTTCGGCGAGGGAAGGATTGACTACAGCAAAGCAATTTTCGATTAATGCAATTTTCTCATTTTCCGAAACAAAACCTGCATAGATTATGTCTTCATGGGCTACTGTTTCCAATTCATTTTCTCCTGTTAATACCAATTGCAAATCAATGGCATGTTCTTTTTTAAATTGTATGAAGTAATCTAGGAAATTATTAATCTTTACTTGCGTGATTCTGCCACAATACAATAAATACGGTTTTGTTACTTTAAATTTATCTTGTACATGTGCCCACTGAGGAGATTTTGCAATTTCTACAGCAACGCCAATAACCCCATGTTCCGCCATTTGATGACTAAAGATCTCTAGACACATATCCTGTTCAGCTTCTGTGTTAAAGGCGATGTACCTCACGGTATGGAAGAGCACAGAGGTGCTGCTTTTGAATAACATGCTTTCTAGATGGGCTGTTGGGATAAGGATGGTTTTTTGAGGTGCTATTAAAGAGCCCAATTGAGTTAATGGATTTTCGTAGGTGAAGAAGAGAAGCACATCATATAATTGATGGTTTTGTTCTATGAACTGCAATAAATCTGATGAATAAAAGTCATGCTGTTTAAAAAGTTCGGTTTCTTCTTGTAACTTATATTTCCAAACTGGGTATTTAGAAAAAATAGATTTTGCTAAACCAAATCTATAGATCGTACGTCTTATTTTACGAGCAATTTTACTTTTTTTATTGAATTGATGACGAAGGTTGCTATTGGGCTCCTGTGTATCGAATCTGCGGATATTCACCTTGTTTAGTACACTTTCGCCGGCAAGAAATACATCCTCTGGATGGTTTAAACGTTTAATCGTAGTGGTTAAAACATCGACTTCATGATTGTGTGCAAACCGCTCTGCAAGCATTCTGCAATGGTATTCGGCGCCACCATTGATTTCTGTTCCATACCTAATTGTGATCAACCCTAATTTAGCCATGTTTATACGTCTGTGCTATTAATGTGAACGAATACCTATTTATTCTCCGAAATAACTAGTTTCAATTTATCGATCACCATAGCGGAACTAATAAGGTCTATAGCTTCAATATCGCCACAAGGACAGGGTTTATTGCCATAAACAGAATTCGGTCGGTTAGGATGATCTACTTGGATACAGTCTTCAATTTGTTGGCCATAACCTAAAAACCCCGCATATGGATGTGTTGCTCCCCAAAGGGATATGCTTCGGGTTCCAACAAGGGAGGCCATATGCATCCCTGCACTATCCATACTAATCATTACATCTAAATGGGAAATAATATCCAATTCTTCTTTTAGGGAATATTGGCCAACCACAGAAGTGACATTTGGAAATGAGGCTGCCCACTGCTCGCAGATTTGTTTTTCTTTGTCTCCACCTCCAAATAGAATTACTTCAACTTGTTGTAAGGAAAGAAATTGAAGGACTTCTTCCATTTTGTGTAGGGGAAATATTTTATAGCTATGCTGTGCAAAAGGGGAAATCCCAATTTTCAATCGTTGATTTGCAACGATTTGCTGCATCCCTTGTGAGATGAGTCTAAATTCTTTGTGCAATTGATGGTCTAGCTTTACTGGAATTCCTAAAGACCTAAACACATCGGCATAACGCTCTGTAGTAGCTTTTAGGGGTTTTAGGATTTTGTTTTCCTGCCTGGTTAATGCGTTCTTCGCTGCTCTTCCTTTATCTAATACCTGAGTTTTAATTCCGGCGAGCTTAAAGAGTACATCTAGAAATCTAGATCTTAAATTATTATGTAAATCTGCTACAGCATCTGGCTGATACTTTTTAAGTTCCTTAAATAGGCTGAATAGCCCAAAAATGCCTTGATGCCTGCCTTTAGGTTCAATGGCATGAAATCGAAGCCTTGGAATCTGGTCAAAGAAAGATTTGAAGAATGGTCTTGAAACGAGGATAATTTCCAAATCTTCCTGTTGATTTTGTAAGGTTTTCAATACGGATGCAACCATAGCCACATCGCCCATTGCTGAAAAACGCGTTACAATAATACGTTTCATGGATTTATTTTTGAGATCCGTAAAGTACAGGATTTAAATTGGGGTCATTATACATTTTCATTTGCTTATAAACTTTCATGTACTTTTGACCGGATTGGATATCCCTTAATAATTCATCGATACTTTGAGATAAGTCTGTACGTTGTTCTAAAAGAACTTGTAACTTTTCTTGACAGACAGTCCGATGTTCATCAGAAACTTCAGCCCGTAAAGTTTCTTGTTCCATATGGTAAATTTTAAGCGCTAAAATCGATAATCTGTCAATAGCCCATGCGGGACTTTCAGAATTTATTTTTGCGAATTCGGATACCTTAACATCCTTAAATAGCTGTAGGTAATAGCTGTCAATATATTCAACAGTATCGGTACGCACTTGATTTTGTTTATCAATTCTTCTTTTCCAATATAAACCATCTTTCGGGTCGATATTGGGATTTCGTACCACGTCTTCCATATGCCATTGGGCGGTATCTATCCAGCATTTAAGATATAATAAATGTGCTAAGCTTGCTTGGTCATACGGATTATTAATCTCATGATCAATTTCATCGAAAATATGGTAATCGGAGATTACTTGCTGAAAAATATGGTTTGCAGTAGTACTAATCATATACAAATATAATTATTAAAGGTAGCTTCGTATTAGTAATTATTAAATAGTAGCTTAAATTGAAATCAATTTAGTTTTGTTTAACTTATTAAATGAAGAAGTAAGGAAGGGAATATTCCGATGATTAAAATTCCTAAAGTCAATAGGATGACTATCGCATAGGTCGTAGAAAATGAAAGAGAAGTTATCGTTCGTTCTTTTTCGGCATTTCTAAGAAAAGCATATAATGGAATTTTAAAGTAATAGAATAAGGATATCACCGACGTTAATGCTCCGACTATCAGTAACCATAAGAAGTTGGAGTCTTGGCTGTTTTGAAATAAATCAAAGATACTGCTGAAGACAAGAAGTTTTCCTACAAAACCCGCGGTAGGAGGAAGCCCGATTAATGCGATTCCGACAAATGAAAAACAACTAAATAATACGGGGAATTTTTTTCCTAAACCAGCATAATCCTTCAGGTTCGTACTATTTATTTGTCGTTCTATCAGCATAATAAATCCAAAGCTTGCTAAATTCATCAAGGTATAAACGACTAAGTAAAACAGGAGCATCTGTTGCTGCCCGCTCGAATAGGAAATGATTGCCATCATTAAGAAACCTGTATGGCCAATGGATGAATAGGCCATCATACGCTTAATTTCTGTTTGTCTTAGTGCGATTAGATTTCCTACGAGCATGGTCACTATGGCGACGAAACTGATAAACAAAAAGCTGAGGTCGCTGAAGTAGAATTGAGTAGAAATCCATGCTTCGGCTAACCGTGCAAATAAAGCTACGGCAGCGATTTTAGGGATTGTGGATAGGAAAGCTGTTATCGGAGTAGGAGCGCCTTCATATACATCTGGAGTCCACAAATGGAATGGAACAAAGCTTAATTTGAAACCTATTCCTGTGAAAACAAAAAGTAAAGCAATACTACACATGACTTCTGGAGCATCGATTAATCCTTGAATATGGCGCTGACTTGCGAAGTCGAGATTGCCAGTAAAGCCGTAGATCAATGATAAACCATAAAGCATAACCGCTGCACAGACAGAGCCAAAAAGGGCATACTTCATGGCCGCTTCTGTTTGCTTTTTGTCCGCAGCAAAGTAACCAACCATGATATAGGAACAAATGGACACCATCTCTAAGGCGATGAATGCTAATAACCAATTGCTAGTTAAGCAAAGCGTATTCATACCAATACAGGCTGCAATAAGCATTGCGTATAAATCACCTACTCGTTTGTTATTGGGCTTATGCTGTACATCATGATGGATATAGACGCAGCTAATGAGGATCCCGATTAAGATTAAGGCTCTAGCGAAGAAGCTTAAGGGATCTAATGTTAACATGCCAAAAAATCCGATGGTATAATATTGATACTGTGTGCCTAAAACGATCAATCCAGCAATGAACGTTAGTATGCTGACGATGAATGAACTGTTTTTCCATCGCTTATCCAAAAACAAGGATGCTCCAATAGTTAATAAAAACCCTAAAGCGAGTACCAACTCAACGAAAAATAAATGGATAGAACCAATTATTTGATTGAGATGATCGGTTATATAGTACACAAAATCATTCATACAATTCCTTAAAAATAAGGGTTTAATAAGTTAAGTAAACTTAATACCGATGGGTTTAAGGTATCAAAAACTAAAGAGGGTACAATACCCAAAAGTAACGCTAAGGCTAAAGTTGGGAACAATATGATTTGTTCACGAACAGTTAAATCTTGTAGAGAAGATGCCCAATTTTCACCACCTTTTAGTCTAGTTTGACCGAAAAACATGCGTTGCAATGTCCACAAGAAATAGGCAGCACTTAATAATATACCAATTGATCCACATATGGCCATCCAACGAGGAATTCCAGTGCCTATACTTTCTGCATTGAATGCACCGATGATAACAAAAGCCTCACCAATGAAGGCCGAGAACCCTGGTAAACCTAAGGAGGCAAAAAATGCAATGGCAACATAAGCGGTAAACTTCGGCATAATGCTAGCTAGTCCTCTGAAATGATAGATGTATCGATCATGTACACGATCGTAAATGACGCCTACTAAAAAGAATAAGGCCGCAGATAAGAAACCATGACTTAACATTTGAAAAACGGCGCCAGAAATTCCTTCTGCCGTGGAGGATGCAATACCCAACAGGACAAATCCCATATGAGATACAGAGGAATAGGCGATCAATCTTTTCAAGTCAGTTTGTGCTATCGCATTTAATGCGCCATACAATATGGAAATAATACCGATTAATCCTAACCACCAATTGGTCTCGGCAAATACATCTGGAAAAATACTTATGCATACTCGAATGATGCCATAGCCACCAATTTTTAAGAGTATACCTGCCAAAATAATGGATACCGGTGTCGGGGCTTCCACATGGGCATCTGGTAACCAGGTATGTAAAGGTACAATTGGGATTTTTATCGCAAAGGCAATAAACAACACCGCAAAACCAATTAAACGTGCAGAAATGCCGAAAATTTCATTCGGGTTATTGAGGAATTCAAAGATGGTTCCTGGGATATAATTCGCAGGATTCATCATGTGCAACATATTAAACGTATGCGCTCCTGTTTCTGGATTTTGTACGGAGAAATATAAACCAACAATGACTAATAGCATGAAAACAGAGCCAAATAGGGTATATAGGAAGAATTTTATCGCTGCATATTCTCTTCGTGCGCCTCCCCATATTCCGATTAAGAAATATAAGGGTAACAGCATCACTTCATAAAACACGTAGAACAAAAAGAAATCCAAGGCACAAAATATTCCCATTACCGCAGTATTCAGAATCATGAGTAAGGAGAAATATCCTTTTTTACTTTTTTCCATATTCCAAGATGCAGCAACCGCCATCAACATCACCAATGAACTTAATAATAACAGGGGTAATGAAAAACCGTCTACTCCAAGGAAATAGTCAATTTCCAAATTACCTAAACTGCCTAAATTCATGCGAATCCATGGCAATTGTTCGACATACTGGTAATTCGCTACATCTGACATCAATCCTGATGAACCATTGCCATTGAAATATAGGAATGCGGCAAGGCAGGTTTGAACAAGGCCAATAGCTAATGCGATATATTTAAAGCTTTGTTCATACAGCTTTGGTAGCAGCAGTATGATTACAGTTGCTAGTAATGGTAAAAATATAAGTAAGGATAATAGTCCCATCTTAAGTTAATATCAAATAAATAATTCCAATTAATAAAATGGTAAATGCAAAACCCAAGTAGTTTTGTAGTCTACCGTTTTGAATCCATCGCAATAGATGACCTATATAATACGTGGAATTTCCAATAAAATTCACAAATCCATCCACGATATATCGATCTATCCAGTCGCTAAGTTTTCCTAGGCCTCGAATAAAAGTACCCATAAAATTTACGATACCATCTACAATATGCCGATCAAACCAAAAGAGGCCATGGCTTATGCTCAGGGTATTATTGACAAACAAGCGTTGGTAAGATTCATTGAAATAGCCTTGATGAAATGATAGGCTCATCAAGAAGTTATTTCCTTGTAAAGGGTACTGTTGTTTTACATACCATTTCCATCCAATCAACCAGGCGATTAAACTAGTCATCGTTAAGCCTATTGGTAATAGCATATGAAGAACAGCTATTTCTTGCGCTGCATGTGTTACAGGAAAGCCAAGCATGATAAAAGCCTGTTGGTAGGTTATAGGATTAAAGCTAAATACGATAAATAGGGAACAGGTTGCCAAGAAAATCATAGGGATTAACATCACTCGATTTGCTTCATGTAAATTAGTTGTTGAAACCTGAACCTTGAATTCCCCAAAAAACACTTTAAATATCAATCTGCCAATGTAAAATGCCGTTAGTATACTTACCAATATTAAGGTGCAAGGAATAATTAGGTATAAAGAACCCTGTTCCATTGCCCATTCAAAGGAATAGATTAAGATGGCGTCTTTGGACAGAAAACCTGAAGTTAAAGGGAAGCCAGCTAATGCTAATGAGGCGATAGTCATACACGCAAAGGTCTTAGGCATCCATTTTTTCAATCCACCCATTTGATTGATGTCTTGAGGGTCAATATCAAGTCCTTCGGCAGCCTTTAAATGAGCCATTTCATGAATTACGGCACCAGCGCCTAAGAAAAGTAAACATTTGAAGAAAGCATGCGTCACCAAATGAAACATAGCAGCATCCCATGCGCCTACGCCAATAGCGACCATCATAAATCCCAATTGCGAAATGGTAGAGAAGGCTAGTATTTTTTTAATATCTTTCTGTGTTAATGCAAAGAAAGCTGCAATAAATGCGGTGATACATCCGATGATGGCAATGAGTAGCAATACCGTTTCATTAAATAAAGGGAATACAGTACTTAATAAAAAGACCCCTGCAGCGACCATAGTTGCAGCATGGATCAAAGAGGAAACTGCTGTAGGACCTTCCATTGCGTCAGGCAACCATACATGCAGTGGGAATTGTGCCGATTTAGCCATTGCCCCAATGAAAAAACAAATACCGGCAAAGGTTGTTAAACCACCTTGATTAGTTAAGTTCGTATAAATTAATCCACCTTCGGAGAATAAACGATCAATATTTAAAGTACCAAAAAGACTATAGATACTTGCAATACCGAGAAGAAAACCTAGATCACCAATACGATTGATAATAAATGCCTTTTTATTCGCTTGCACAGCAGCGTCTTTAGTGAACCAAAATCCTATTAATAAATAAGAAGCAAATCCGACTAGCTCCCAAAAGATATACATCATCAAGAGGTTGTTGGAAATCGTTAATCCCAACATAGCAAAGCAAAACAGGCTTAAATACATCCAATAACGATGTATACCTGGATCACCTTTCATATAGGCTTTTGAATAAATATGAACAGGTAATGCAATAATACAGACTATGAATTGCATTAATGCAGTTAGGTTATTGAGGAGAATACCGATCTGAAAACTTTGAGTACCAATAGTAAACCAAGTCATATCTTCTTGAACGATCTTTTCTTGCCAAATAGCTGGAAATACGACAAAGGCACTTAGCATGGTGCTCAGTACAATAGCAACTAGCGAGATATTTCCTGAAACCGCACGTTTTCCCAATAGCGCTTGTAAGATAAAGGCTAACAAAGGAAGCATGACAATAATGATGCTTAGCGAACCGATCGTTATACTTGCAAAATCTCCCATTAGTCGCGCAAATCTGTTGTTTGTTCAGGATTAATTGTTTGGTGTTTACGGTACAGATTTAAAATAATTGCTAATCCAACAGCGACCGAAGCAGCTGCGAGAACAATAGCAAATAATGCAAACACTTGCCCCCCATAATTGATCTTATCGTATTTACCAAATGCGACTAAGTTTAAGATAGCGGCATTAATAATAAATTCAATACCTATCAATATCATAATGGCATTTCGTTTGGCTAGAACAGCATATAAACCTATGCTAAATAAAGCAGCTGATACCAGCAGGAAATGAGTTAAGGTAATCACGAATGATCCTCCTTTCTGGATAGGTGTGCTGCACCAATTAATGCCGCTAAAAGAAAGAGGGAAATCACTTCAAATGGAAGTAAATACTTCGTCATGAATTTAATCCCTAATTCCTCAATATTATTATCTGAAGGGCCAATTACAGCACCTTTATGTATATTTTCTGTAATCCACCTAGGCGTATGTTCTTGCCATTCGAAGATGCCATAGCTCATTACGACTAGAAAGCCAATAGCAACAAGTAAGGATTGCCAATTGGGAAGTGAGAGAAACTTTTTAGAGGTATTTTGTAAATCTTCCAGCAATTGTTTGTTGGAAAGCATAAAGGCAAATATCATTAATATCAGCACCCCGCCCACGTAGACTAATATTTGAGTAATGGCTATAAAATCTGCAAAGGCAAAGATAAATAAGCCTGCCATGGCAAATAGCACCACAAAAAACAGAAATAAGGATCGCGCCGTATTTTTCAAACTCACCACCAAGATTGCAGAAGTGAGTACAATGAAAGCGAATATATAGAAAATGATGAGCTCCATTATTGTTTTTTAGCAGCCTCCTTCGCTGCTTGATGTGTGGTCCATTCTTTTTTTCTAAGTTCTATTTCCTCCGCTGTCATATCTGCAAAGGTATACGTAAGATCAGCCAGGTTGAATGAGCTGCGGTCATATTGGTCAGTCATGGTGATACATTCTGTCGGACAAACCACCGTACATAGTCCGCAATACATGCATTTAGCCATATCGATATCGAACTGTGCGGCATATAGTCTTTTCACACTACCATCGGAAGTTTTTCCTATGGCCTCTGGAGATTTTATAGCTTCTATGGCGATGCAATCTACAGGACAAGCTTTTGCACATAAATCGCAAACAATGCAATCATCTATTTCCACATCCAATTGGTACCGTGCGACTTCAGGAATAGGCATTTTTTCTTTAGGAAATTGAACGGTGGTAATACCTCCTTGGTCTTGAAAGTAATCATCATTTTTAATATCCAATTCCTTCCGAACCTTACGCGCAGCAAATAAGTGAGCTATCGTTAATGAAAGCCCTTTAACCGCAGTTACTAGTCCTTGTATGGTCGTTTTTACTATCACGTTATACCATCACCATTAATCTCCAAATCCCTGAGATTGCCATACAAACAAAGGCTAAAGGGATAAGGATTTTCCAACATAAAGTCATTAATTGATCCGCGCGGAAACGTGGCAATGTCCAACGAATCCATATTTGAATTGCTACGATGAGCAAAGATTTAAATAAAGTCCAAGCGATGCCCCAATATAAACCAGTGGTCCAATCGGCTAAGCGCAAAGAACCAATATTCGGAAGAATGGTATTCCAACCACCTAAGAATATAACGACGCCCAACATGGCCACAAGAAACATCATCGCATATTCAGCAAGAAAAATAAAGGCAAATCGTATACCTCCATATTCTGTATGGAAGCCACCTATTAATTCACTTTCTGCTTCTGGGATATCAAATGGAGCACGATTACATTCTGCTAAAGAGGCTATAAAAAATATAACATAGCTGACAATGAGGTGGGGAGCTTGGAATATATTCCAAGCGAATAGGCCTCCGATATCAGTAACATTCCAAAAACCAAGAAAATAGATAGGCTCAGGTGATAATACACCCTGGCTATAGGCAATTTCATTTAGGTTCAATGTTTGAGAAATCATTACGGCAGCAATCAGCGAGAGACCTACCGGTAATTCATAGGAAACCATTTGTGCAATTGCTCGAATAGAGCCTAATAAAGAATATTTATTATTCGATCCCCAGCCGGCCATTAATATACCGATTGCATCAATGGACACTACGGCCATAATGAAAAACAAACCGGTATGCGTATTTGCTGGTACAAAATCTGCAGCCCAAGGGACTACGGAAAAACCAATAAATACTGCGGTAAAAATGAGGACAGGTGCTACAGCAAATAGTATTTTATCTGCAGCAGCTGGATTGATTAGTTCTTTTTGAAGTAATTTAAGAATATCCGCAAAGGTTTGTAATAATCCAAATTTCCCGGTCTCCATAGGTCCTAAACGGTCTTGTACGAAACCAGCAATTTTACGCTCCGCATAGACTGCAAACAGCGTAAACAAAGCAATAAAACTGAATATTGCCAAAGGAACTAAAATATAGATAAAATAGGAATCCAATCTCTTTTAGAATAATTCTTAATTAGCTACAAACATAAACAAAACAGCGCAAATTCGATAGAGATTTTGCAAAATATACCAAATTAGTAGATTATCTCTTTTATGCAGGAAAAATTAGAAATAATTATTCCAAATATTAGCATAGTTTTTGCCCTATGCCTGTCGATTTACATGATTTGAGTAGCGAATCTGCTTTAATCATCGTATTCCTAATAGATTAATTTTATCATAAAGAAAAATATATGAAACAAATCATGAATAGTTTACTGGTCTTATCAATCGTTTTATTTTCTCAATGTGCTAGCAAGAAGCAAGTTAGCCCCGATGAAAGTGTTGATATTGCAGCGGTGACTGGCAAGAAATGGCAGGTTATTGAATTAGCAGGAAAGCAAATCTCTGGAACAATCAATGGGAAAATGCCATTCCTTCAATTTTTAGAAGAGGAAGCGCGCTATACAGCAACTGGCGGTTGCAATACCATGAATGGGGAATTTAAATTTGGCAGGAACAATCAAATTACTTTCACTCGTGGCATTTCTACAATGATGGCCTGTGATGATATGGAATCCGATCAAGCATTAGCATCAGTATTTCAGAATAGCACCAATTACCGCTTGGAAGGAGAAATCCTTGTCCTAAGTAAAGGTAAAAATGGAAAGGCTTTAGCTAAGTTTAAAGAAGTGCCTAATGAAACATCGTTAAGTGGTACTTGGGAATTAGATTATATAGCCGGATCTGAAAAGCCATTTAATGAATTATTCCCGAATAAAAAGCCAACTTTAGTGTTTGATCTAAGCAACAATAAAGTGACTGGTAACTCGGGGTGTAATCAACTTAATGGTCAAGTTGAACTACAAGGAAGAAGAATTAAGTTTAATACGTTAGCAACAACTAGAATGGCCTGCCCAACTGATGGTGAACCATTGTTTTTACAAACGCTAGAAAAAGTAAATATCCATAGCGAATACGAAAATACATTGACTCTCATCATTGGGGATATTGCAGTAATGAGGTTTAAGAAAGTCTAGCCCTTAAATTGGAGATATTAACTGTTAGGTAGGAGATAAGCGAGGTTAAGCATTAAATCTAAGACACTCGATTAAAAAGTTCAACGAAATACTTCTATTCAAGAACTCGTAGTTTAGTAACCCTTTTAGGGGGTTTTATACCGTATTGAATGTGGAACAGGGCTTAATTTTCCTACCTAACTTCTCAAATCTCTCATTTCAATTCACTTATTTCAATCAAGGTTTATTCTTCAATCCATAAACCATCAGACTTGATGATTTCTATCAATTCATCGAGTGCACGAGCAGAAGTAACATTACGTTTCACTACTTCTTTACTCCGATACAGTGTCACTTTATCAGGTCCAGCACCGACATATCCGTAATCGGCATCCGCCATCTCACCTGGACCATTCACAATACAACCCATGATCGCTATTTTCAATCCTTTTAAGTGATTGGTTCTACTGCGAATCATTTGCGTCGTTTCTTGGAGGTCGAATAAAGTTCTTCCACAACTAGGGCAGGAAATGTATTCTGTTTTTGATATTCGAGATCGTGTCGCTTGCAGTATACCGAAAGAAATAGAGGCTAGATTGGCGGTAGGCGTAGCCGATGAATCAAGCCATATGCCCGAACCTAAACCATCAATCAGTAAAGCACCAAAATCAGTAGCCGCATACAATTGAATCTTGGAGATGGGTTCTTCCGGACTCATGAAATCACCTACAGGCCCCGAAAACTCCGATGCAGGGTAAGATCTTTTGATAATTACTGGGCAATTGATACCGATCTCCTGTAGATTAGCGAAAAATTGTCGTTGATCTGCCATTCCGTGGATATGCGTCGTTTCAAGAATGAAAACGCAGGTTTTATTCCATAATAATTGCGCAAATTCTTCAGATAATAAATCCTCATTCTTCAAGTATATCAGGTTCATCGAACCGTCTTTTTCAGTTGCCTGATTGTATTCCGCTAAGGAATAAATCGGATGGATATTAGCCTTATTCGACAGGGTCAACCAGGTTTTGTAATTATACAATTGTTTTAAATTACCTGGCATGTTGAATGAAGGAAGTTCATCCCCTAAATACACAAAATCTACCGACTGATCACCCATATGATACTTATCCAATAGCGCGTCATATTTATAACCAACATCCGATAAGATAAAAGGATCTTTTAGGTTTTTTGAAGAGATATCAACAATAATTCGCGGAACTAAGGATCCTCCAATAAAAGCATTGACCTCTAGGGAGGTATAAGCTTCTGTTTTAGTCGGACTAGCGAGTTGAATGATTTCTCTAGTTGGTGTTTGAATGGCGTCTTTTGCTCGTTTACTATACCTATTCACTAAGGCAATGGCCACAGGAGCTTCCTTTTCAGGTTCTTCTGTTAGGGATACCCGAACGGTATCACCCAATCCATCTTCCAATAAAGTACCAATTCCTACGGCAGATTTAATACGGCCATCTTCACCATCTCCAGCTTCCGTAACGCCCAAGTGCAGGGGATAATTCATGTCCTCGGCCTGCATTTTTTCCACCAAAAGGCGGTAAGCTTGCACCATGACTTGAGGATTAGAAGATTTCATGGACACCACGAGATTGTAGTAATTTAAGTCTTCGCATATCCGCATAAACTCCAATGCAGATTCCACCATACCTTCTGGCGTATCACCATAACGACTCATGATGCGGTCGGATAATGAACCGTGATTGGTACCTATGCGCATGGCAGTGCCATATTCTTTACAGATAGCGACTAAGGGTGCAAATTTCTTGTAAATACGATCCAACTCACCTTGGTAAGCGGCATCGGTATAATCTATTTGATCAAATTTCTTTTTATCAGCGTAGTTTCCCGGATTCACACGAACCTTTTCTACGATTCTTGCGGCAACTTCTGCTGCATTGGGTGTAAAGTGAATATCGGCAACCAATGGAACTTGATAGCCTCGAAGACGGAGTTCTTTTTTAATATTGGCTAAGTTTTCTGCTTCTTTGATGCTTGGAGCAGTTATGCGTACATATTCACAACCTGCATCCACCATCTTAATCGTTTGTTCCACCGAACCTAAGGTATCCATGGTGTCGACGGTAGTCATACTCTGAATCCGAATCGGATGATGAGCACCCATAGGGATATCACCAATCGTTACTTCCCGAGTGAGATAGCGTTCATACGTTGTTTTTGAATTGCAATAGCCAGCTTGAAGCAGGTTTGATTTCTTAGTCTCCATATCAAGACAAAGTTAGCTATTTTCCCAGCTTAATAGCGTAAAATGCTTAATGAATTTGCAGCTCCTTCCACCACAATATGATATTTATGAGTTGCTAGATCATAATCCGTGGTTTTTCGAGCTTTATCTTCTACGACAGGTACATCTTCGAATTTATTGTTGGAAAATATAGTTTCTGTTTCGACTTTACAAGCTGCGCCTTTCGGTAGATATAATTTAATACTAGACGCGGCCGTATTTAATTCAATTTGACTTGTTTCTTGCGTAGGCGTAGGGAGGTAAATTGACAAATTTGTTGCGCCCGAATTAATAGATAAGGATCCAAGTTTTAATTTTTTAAAGTCTGCTTGAATGTTGGCTGCTCCTAAATTATATTCCAAATCCCATATTGGCTTATCGTTTAGATGAACGAAAAAAGTGTTATTATTATTGGATTTTGAAGATTTTACTTGAGTCGTCAATTCAACATGATTGCCTTGTTGGTCGCTGGACTTTAAATCAAGCGATGAGTTTTTAGAAGCTGTAGAGGCATCAATCAATAATTGCGATTCCACTTCACTGTCTATGATAAATTTTGCTGCTCCAGCATTCAATTCCATGCGTGCCGTTCCTTCCTCTTCGTTCAACGATTGGGTCACTCGATTATTAGCAATAAAAGATTCATTATCGTCGTTTGTTACATTAATGAAAGGGATTAAGCCATCATTCGAGGTAACACCTTTAAAGAAAATGAAACCGCATAACAACACATTGCTTAGGATGATTATAATTTTACTGTTTGGTCTATTTTGAAGTAATAAGGTTACACCTACAGAAATGAGCAATAATGGCCATAGATTGATTAGGCTATAAAAATTAAAATCGATGATACGGAAATTATGCAGAAGGAATACGATTCCAAAAAATACAAGCCAAATACCAGATGCTATTTTATTATTCATTGTTTTGTTCCTTTGTCTTCATCAAAACTACTACGATTATACAAATATATAAATGTAAAATAGGTTATCTCGTTTAATTATTCGGTAAATGAATTAGATTTGTCGGTAAAAAGAGTGGATTAGAATTGTTATCTTCAACAAATTCTTTAATTTGTACGTGCTGAATTTCGAAGGATTGGCTTTAATATTTTAAAATCAACAAAGGATATATGATTTTTTACTATATCGGTGAGTATATACTATTACTAAAGAAAGTTTTTCGAAAACCTGAAAAATGGAAAATTTATTGGAAAGAGGTGCTCCATGAAATGAGTGAGGTAGGCGTGGGCTCTTTAGGCTTAATTGTTATTATTTCCACCTTTATTGGTGCAGTAATGACCATGCAAATCGCTTTTCAGTTAGTGTCTGATTTGATCCCCTCCTCGGTAATTGGTCAAATCAATCGAGATTCTAATATTTTAGAACTTGGACCTACCATATCAGCCTTAGTTTTAATGGGAAAGGTCGGTTCGGCCATTTCCTCACAAATTGGTTCTATGCGCGTAACTGAACAGATTGATGCCTTAGAAATCATGGGGATTAATGCTGCAGGTTACCTCATTTTGCCTAAAGTCATTGCTGGGGTTATTATGGTTCCAGCATTAGTTACGGTAGCTATATTTTGTGCCTTGGTAGGTGGTCTTTTTGGAGGTGCCTTATCCGGAGCTGTAAGCATGGCCGATTATATCGATGGTATTCGCAGTGGCTTTAATGGTTTTACAGTTTCTGTTGCGATGGTTAAAGCGATGGTCTTCGGTTTTATTATTACAACAGTACCAGCATATAAAGGCTTTTATGTACGTGGTGGAGCTTTGGAAGTAGGTCAAGCTGGAACAAAGGCCGTGGTCATTGGATGTATTGCAATTTTAGTGTTTGACTACATTATAACTGCGTTAATGTTATAAAAGAATATGATTGAAGTAACAAATATTCATAAATCTTTTGGTGATAATTTAGTGCTCGATGGAATTGATGCCGAATTTGAACCTGGTAAAGTTAGTTTAATTATTGGCGGCTCGGGCTCGGGCAAAAGTACCTTGTTGAAATGTATTGTAGGGTTGCATCAACCCAATGAAGGGAAGGTGTATTTTGACAAGCAGGAATTTACCAAAATGTCTTTTGAAGAACGAGTACCTATTCGTAAAGAAATTGGCATGTTATTTCAAAACTCCGCTTTGTTTGATTCCATGACCGTAGAACAAAACATCATATTTACCTTAGATATGTTTACGGAAATGAGCAGAGCAGAAAAGATTGATCGCGCAAATTTTTGCCTAGAACGCGTTAATCTTGCTGGAAAGAACAAATTATATCCCGCAGAACTCTCTGGAGGAATGAAGAAAAGGGTGGGAATTGCACGTGCTATCAGCATGAGTCCTAAATATCTTTTTTGCGATGAACCTAATTCAGGCTTAGATCCTGCAACTTCTATATTAATTGATGAATTAATCCAAGATCTTACGCAAGAATATAATTCCACAACTGTGGTTGTTACGCATGATATGAATTCTGTGATGGGAATAGGGGAGTACATTTTATTTTTATATCAAGGTAAAAAGTATTGGGAAGGTTCCAATCAAGACATGCTTATGTCCGATAATAAGGAATTAAATGATTTCGTTTTTGCTAGTCCATTGATGAAAGCCGCTCGTGATACCATGAAACGATAATTCCCTTTAATCATAGTTTAGCTTAATTTGCTATCTTTGCACAAAAAAATACATTGAATAAGCAATCTCCTATACAACTTCTTACTCCTCAACACTGGAAAGATTATGAATTAATCGATTGTGGTGATTTTGAAAAACTTGAGCGTTTTGGTGAATTCATTCTCATACGCCCAGAACCACAAGCCGTGTGGCCTAAAACCTTAGGTGAAGCAGAATGGAATAAAAGGCATCATATAAAATTTAGAGGACGATCAGCAACTAGTGGTGATTGGGTTAAAAAGAATCCTAAAATGCCTGATCGTTGGCACATTCAATATAAAAACGAGGATGTAGCGATCAAATTTCGTTTGGCATTAACTTCCTTTAAACATGTAGGTATATTTCCAGAACAAGCCGTTAACTGGGATTATATTTCAGAAACGGTCAAAGCCTTTAAAACTCCGACACCTAAAGTGCTTAATTTGTTTGCCTATACTGGGGGAGCTTCACTCATTGCAAAAGCTGCAGGTGCTGATACAACCCATGTGGATTCTATTAAGCAAGTGGTAACTTGGGCTAACGAAAATCAAGAACTTTCTGGAATTTCTGACATCCGTTGGGTGGTGGAAGATGCTTTGAAATTTGTTAAAAGAGAGCTAAAACGAGGCAACACTTATCACGGCATAATATTAGATCCTCCAGCCTACGGTCATGGACCAAAAGGAGAAAAGTGGAAATTGGAAGATCATATTATGGAAATGATGCAGGATGTTGTTCAATTATTAGATCCAAAAGAACATTTCTTGATTTTAAACACCTACTCATTGGGCTTTTCATCCGTTATTGTTGAAAATCTAATAAAAACCTCCTTCCCAACAGTAGAAAATTTAGAGATAGGAGAATTATTTCTACAAGCTACTGCAGGTCCAAAATTACCATTAGGTGTGTTTGGAAAATTCAGAAAAATAAGCACCTAATTTTACAGGTAATATCAGAATATGGATACAATTAACAAACCCGAATACAACCATTATGTATTCGGGTTTTTGTTGTTGAAGATTAGCGCTTTATTTGGGTAAATTAGTTTGTAAAATCTTCAGATGTTCAAAAAGAGAAAGCAGCCGTTATAAAAACGGCCACCTCCCAATTCATAGGTAGGATATTAATTTTATATAATAAGTGGTTTGAGTTTTATTTCATAATCATTTAGTGATTCTAAAAAGGAATCTTTCGTATCAGTTAAGGTTTGCGAAATTTTATGGTGAAGATTTCGATAATAGCTAATTCCTTCTAAGAGTTGCTGATTAAACCGATTGATGTATTTTGTTTTTTTAAGATCCATATCCAGTACATTCGCTTGGATGTATTGGCTCAAGTATTGTACATAGAGTTCCAATTCATTGATAAACATGGACGGTCGCTCCACCCCCTGAAGTACATTGATTCGACCGTATATATGGTCAACCATTTCTTTTAAGGTATATTGTTGCTTAAAATAAACCGTATTTGGACCCGGGCAAATTGCCACAGCTTGACGTTCTTTCGGTTTTAAAAGGGAATATTTCAAATAGGCAGCACTGGCTAATCCTTCACATAAGCATTGTTTCTCTACCAATTGATCGTATTGTTTTTTAAACTCCTCATTGGGCAATTCAAGTTGCTCTAATTCCTTGATTTTATGAGCTTGATAAACGCGAGAGGCTGTACATACGGGCTCTTCGGTGTAGGTTTTATCGCTGACTAAGTATTTTTTACTGCATGGATAACCTGGTCTACCTTGGGCAATTCGTTTTAAGCGATCTTGTTCTCCGGTACTTCGCTTGAAATTATGAAAAGGAACACCTAAGGGCGAGGCGTTTGATAAATAAAAATCCTCTTTTGTTGCATGAATTAACTGATTTAAGGTATTATCATCTACCGTAGTAGCTTCTGGGACCAATAGAAAAGGGCTACCCCAACCAACAGCATCGACTTCATACTGCGATAATAAGAATTGATGCTCTGCTGCTGTGCCAACCCCACCTTGTACCGTGATTAAAACTTGTGGAGCTTCATGTAAAAACAGGTTTTTTTCGGCTAATTTCTCTTGATAAATTGCAAACACATCTGCAATAAGTGAGGGTTTGTTTTTTGAAAATTCATCGAGAATCGGGCCTAATAAAAAGCCCTCTGTGGCAAACGCGTGACCTCCACAATTAAGACCCGATTCGATGCGGAATTCGGAAACCCAAATTCCTCTTTTGGCTAAGTATTTCGCTTGGATTAATGCGGAACGATAGTCCGAGACTTTTAAGGTAATTTTTTTGCTAAATTGACCTGAAGCGTTTGGTAAAAATATGGCAAGATCGCCTAGGTAAGCATACAGTTGAGGATTCATTCCTGCTGAAAGAACCACCGAAGAGGATAGTTTACTGTTTGCAAATCCCCTGATGGCCGCACTAGCATCGGAATAGGTAGCATCTAGCGCTTCACCATTTTTGCTATAATTGATTTTATCCACTTTAGACATGATATTTACATCAATATTGCCCCTATCAAATGCCTGCCGGATCTCTTCCGCTAAGGTTAACCTTTCTGCTTCACTTTCTGAATCCATCCATGCGGAAAACTTTTGTGTAAGTGGATGCTCATTGGCTAATAAGCCGATATATTGTTGAACCGATTTATTCGTTGACCAATCGCTGTATTTAAGTTCTTTCATCTGCTCTTCCACGATATCATGTACGAGATCCAAATAGGCTGTTATACGTTTTGCCCGAGCATCTTCCTCATGTTTAGGGATTGCTTGGTACAATTGCTGGTACAGTTTACTGTAATAAGCACGCATGCGTTCCAATAGATCATCATCCACTAAGGAAATCACGGAAGATATACCATATTGGGCTACCTTGATTGCGGTATCTATGGAAAATGCTAGGCCTAAAACAGGAATATGAAAAGAATGCGTCATGAATTAATATTTTCGATGACGCAAGTAAAGAATAATGTATAATTAAAAAAGTAACAACAGGACTTAGCTTAAAGTGATTGTGGTCACTAATTGATTGCTATTTTTGTGAAATTTGCCCATTGAAATATTTAGCTCTGAATTTTTTACTGAAAGGATTTCTAAGCATAGGACCATATATCTGATGAATGATATTATGCAATAGAAGTTTCAGGATACTCAATCCAGCAATTCAATTTGCGACTAAAATCAAGAACCTCTAAAATTAAAGTAAGATAATTGAACTGCTAACTATCATATTGGGAAATTTGATATAGGACCTTCGATTGGATTTACAGCTTTGAGAACATTTGCCTATGGTGAAAAAGAAAGAAGCAAAATGTTTAGTAAAATTCCTTATCACGGTATGAAACCCAAATTTGCTGTAAGTATTGGAGTTAAATACACTCCATAATTGTTATAAAATTAAACAATAGGTTATGAACTACTATTCTTGTAAATTAATTTTTCAATTAACGACTGGAATGGGTCTTCATACTGAGCAATTTGATGAACAACAAGTCCTCCTCTTGTCCAGTGATAAAATTTCTGCATTCAATAAAGCCAAAAAACATGCTTATGATAAAGAATTTCAATTCAAAAATGGGGAAAGTGAATGGGTAAGATGGACTTTTTTAGGAGTAATAGAGATTCGTCAAATTTATATGTTTGATTTGGAAGAATGGACTTCCAATATTATGGAAGATAATCAAGTTCTTAATTTTATTCGTTTAGTAGAACTTAGAGAAAAAGTCTTGAAGGAAAGTTAAAGTAAAGCACTAGGAAATTTAACTTCGATCACTCATCATTAGCATTAAATTCACACCCTAAAAAACAATAATTTAATTAGGGTGTGCGTATTATTTTGTATTCAGTTTACTTAAAAACGATTGTTCTATTGCCATGTAACATCACCCGATCTTCCGTTAAGAGTTGAATAGCTTTGCTCAATACGGCTTTTTCTATTTCCTTCCCTGCTTTCCGCATGAGCGGAACATTATAACTATGGTCTATTGATTTTATGTTTTGAACGATTATTGGTCCTTCATCCAAATCATTTGTCACATAATGTGCGGTAGCTCCAATGATTTTTACACCACGGTCGTAGGCTTGTTGGTAAGGGTTTGCACCAATAAAAGCAGGTAAGAATGAATGGTGTATATTGATCAATTTGCCGTTGAATTTAGAAACAAAGCTTGGCGATAGGATGCGCATAAATTTCGCTAAAATGATGTAATCCGCTTGATAATGAGCGACAACTTCGGCAAGTTCATTTTCAAATTCAGCTTTTGTTTTTTCCTCATGCGAAATGCAGTGAAATGGTATGTTGAATTTTTTAGTAAAGTCCTCTAGGTCCGGGTAATTCCCAACCACGGCAAGTACTTCAGCTTCCATTGTTTTGAAACTATGGCGTACCAATATATCCGCTAAACAATGATGCTCCTTAGTGACTAAGATGACTAAACGTTTATTGCGAGAAGGATTGATCGTTAAATGTGTATTTGCTGGAAGTCTAGACAAAAGATCCTGTTCGAGCAAAGACTGATCTTTCAAATCACCAGTACAGACAACACGAACAAAGAATTTTTGATCGGTTTCCTCCACAAATTCCCGCATCGTGATGATGTTTAGTTGATGATGTGCTAACACATTTGAAATTAAAGCAACAAGGCCTACAGCGTCTTGGCACTGTATTAAGATCAGCGTTTGATTGTTCATTTTGGTTTAGGTTGTAACATAGGGAATATGGACTAAACCATATTCCCATTATTTTTTTATACAGCTTCTTTAGTCAATTGATCTTCTGTATCTAATTCGACACGTAGATTATTAACAATATGATATTGTCTATCGGGGGTATTTTTCCCCATATAATACTCGAGTAACTGAGGTAATTTATTGTCTTTGGATAAAATAACCGGTTCTAAGCGAATATTTTCACCGATGAATAAGCCAAACTCGGAAGGTGAAATTTCACCCAAGCCTTTAAATCGGGTTATTTCTGGTTTATTCCCCAATTTTAGAATGGCCTGCTGACGTTCTTCATCCGAATAGCAATAGATAGTTTCCTTTTTATTGCGCACACGGAATAATGGGGTTTGCAAAATGGAGACATGACCAGCCTTCACCAGATCAGGGAAAAACTGTAAGAAGAAGGTCATCATCAGTAATCGAATGTGCATACCATCCACATCGGCATCGGTAGCGATCACAATGTTATTGTATCGCAAGCCTTCAATCCCATCTTCAATATTTAAGGCATGTTGCAGTAGATTGAATTCCTCGTTTTCATAGACAATCTTTTTAGTTAGGCCATAACAATTCAACGGTTTACCTTTTAAACTGAATACTCCTTGGGTTTGTACATCCCTGGATTTAGTGATGGAGCCACTGGCAGAATCTCCCTCGGTAATAAATAGGGTCGTCTCCAAATATCGCTCATGCTTATCTGTAAAGTGAATCTTACAATCCCTTAATTTTCGATTATGTAAGGATGCTTTTTTGGCACGTTCATTCGCTAACTTTTTAATTCCAGCGATATCCTTACGTTCCCGTTCCGATTGAAGGATTCGTTTTTGTAAAGCTTCTGCTGTTGCAGGATTTTTGTGCAAATAATCATCTAAAGCCTTTTTGAGAAAATCATTGATAAAGGTCCGCACCGTTGGACCATCTGGTCCTATGGATTGAGAGCCTAATTTTGTTTTCGTTTGCGATTCAAAGACCGGTTCTTGAACTTTGATGGCAATTGCTCCAATGATCGATGCACGAACATCAGCAGCATCAAATTCTTTTTTGTAGAATTCCCGAATGGTTTTTACCAATGCTTCCCGGAATGCGGCCTGATGAGTTCCACCCTGGGTCGTATGTTGGCCATTGACAAAGGAGTAATATTCTTCCCCATATTGTTGGCCATGGGTCATCGCAATTTCAATATCCTCTCCACGTAAATGGATGATTGGATAGCGCATGCTTTCTGTATCCACATTCCGCTCCAATAAATCCTTCAACCCATTTTCGGAAATGAATTTTTGTCCATTAAAATTGATCGTCAAACCTGAATTTAGAAAAACATAATTCCAAATCATGTTTTCTACAAATTCACTGCGATACTTATAGTTCCGAAAAATACTATCGTCCGGATAAAAAGTTACGGAAGTACCATTGCGTTGGGTGGTCTCTTTTTGTTCGTCGGATACTAACTCGCCTTTGCTGAATTGCGCAATACGGGTAATATTTTGACGATAGGATTGTACTGTAAATTGATTGGATAATGCATTTACCGCTTTGGTACCCACTCCATTTAATCCTACCGATTTTTGAAAGGCTTTACTGTCGTACTTTCCACCGGTATTAATTTTAGAAACAACATCGACTACGGATCCGATCGGAATGCCCCGCCCATAGTCACGAACGGTAACGCGATTTTCATTTACAGTAATATCAACGATTTTTCCAGCCCCCATCACAAATTCATCAATGGAATTATCCACAACCTCTTTCAAAAGGACGTATATTCCATCATCATAAGCAGATCCATCGCCCAACTTTCCAATGTACATACCTGGCCTTAGGCGGATATGTTCCTTCCAGTCGAGGGATCGGATACTATCTTCATTATATGCTGTCATATTTTCTTTGCTTTCGTTGAACCTTCGCAAAAATATAAAAAAGAAAATCGATTTTTACACAACACTTTTGCACATATCGTGGAATTCAATTATTTATACTAAACGATGGCAAGATTTTAATCCCTTCGCGACCAAATAACTCTGTTCCTTCGCTTGGTATTTCCGAATACAGCGGCAAAAAAACAGTTCAAGATTCTCGCCTAATTTACCCCCATAATTTGCTCGGTAATAAACCATTTTTTAGACTATAAATACACTTCTCCTACGGATCTCCTTCGGAACTCACTCGGAAATTCATTGGATATTTTACGGAATTTTCCGATAAAGTTCCATAGCAGATCCAAAGCATAAACGCTTTTAAATGGAACCTAAGATCTGCTTGAGGCCATGTTTTGAAATTGATATAGAATAAATAAGAAAACAGGAACTTCTAAAAATTACGATCTACGAGTTGGATCGTGATTGGGCTATAAAAGAGTTTATTAGCTACCCACTCGAATCCATTTCCTTCTACTTTTACCAGTCCATACCGCATACTGATGTAATAATCTAAGTAAAATCGAAGATGAGAAGATGCGGACTGCCTGATTTTTATGACATCATGATAGACGTTTTTGCCTAAATGGATGCTACTGTTTTTTTCTAACAGGATATAACTCAACACGCCACTGAGAAATTCACCTTCCTTAATTTCAGGCCCTGGCAATCGATATTCCCAGTATTCTCCTGGCTGTTTGTCGATTTGAATAAGGTCATAATGTGTATGGTAGCCTGGGCCTAGGCTGTTCATGGAAAAGGAATGCTGATCAGCATACCAATGGGATGTTATTGCTGGGAATTGGAATATTGGGTCAAAATTTTGTTCGATTTTGTAATGATTATTTTTACGTTCCATGATTCGGTAGGTTCCTACGTACACACGATTAGCTATTCGAAATTGATATTTCCATGCATTTCCTTCGCGCATAAAAGAAAAAGTTTCTTTGCGCTCTGCTGGGTTTTGAACCCTTTCCTGCTTTTTAGTACAGGAAATTATTACACTAAGGATGATGATGCGTGTAATAAAGAAGTTGAATTTGAAAATTTTCATCTTTTCAATACTTGAACAAAAATTCAAGCGATTAATTTTTTAATGATTTCTACATAGGTTTTTCCCACAGGTATAGGGTTTCCATTCAATAGGTTTAAATAAATTTTCCCATTCATTCTTTTTAAGGTTTGGACGTGAATCATATTCACAATAAAGGACCGATGTATCCGAACGAATTTTGTGGGGTCAAGTATATTTTCTAATTCAGTGATTCCTAAGGCACTCAAATGTTCTCCTTGCTGTGTATATATGATGGTATAATCTCGTGCCGCCCGGATAAATTGAATTTCTAAAAGGATAATCTTTTTATGTTGCAAACCTTCTTTTAAAAACATGAATAAGGGATACATCTGGTTATTACTCATTGCGTGTGAAAGTTTAGTGAGCTGCAATTTTTAACAAGTATTAGATTCAAAAATATGGTATATCAGGTTTTTAAATTAGCGTAATAAGCCTTAAACTAGGAATTAGGTGTTTCTACGGAAGTAGAATAAGGGGCTGAATGTACTGCATCAAGATTTACCATCTAGGTTATTGGTCAGCTGAATTATACTGTTTGTCGAAAAATAAAGCATTTGGTGGAGTTTAGGCTGAAAGTTTAATTGGAGAATCCGAATTTCAACCTAAAATAATTATGAAATCACGTAACTTTTATTTGATCTATTTGCTAATCGCTATCCTTTTAGTTCGTTGTAAGGGTGAATCATCAGATACACCAAGCCCTAATAATCCGGATTTAATAATAGGACATGCAGATAAAAAACCCATTGGAAACAGTATTGCACAACCTGTGTCTAAGGCTATCACCGTAGCTGGAGGTGTTATTAGTCATGCTGGGGTAGAGGTCCAAGTTCCAGAAGGCGCAATCAAGCAAACGACAAACTTTAGTTTGCAGCCAATTGAAAATACCTTAAATCCAAAATCGGGTAATCAAGCTGTTCGTATTCTACCAGAAAACATAGATTTTGAAAAACCTGTGCTCGTGCAGTTTGATATTCCTGAAACACAGCGTTTTTCTATATCTGGAAAAATGATTGCATACCAAGATAAAAATCAAATTTGGAATGCAGTGCCTACCAGTATTGTTGGTGATAAATTGCAGATTCAGACCAAACATTTTAGTGATTGGGTGCTACTTGATCGATACACCTTATTTGTGGAGAAAACAAATGTGGAAAAAGGAGAGCAGATTCGACTTAGTCTGCAAGAACAAGTCTTGGCAGCGCTCGTACCGAGCGATGGTGTAAGCGATCTACCTTTAGGTAGTTATGATGAAATTGGGCTGTGGACTAAGGATGTAAAGATTAGCCAATGGAAAATCGTCAAAGGGCCAGGAGAATTAATTCCAAAAGTGAATTCGGCCATGCTGATGGGGGATGCGATCTATCAAGCCCCAGCAGTGATCAATAAGCCAACTGAAGTAAATATACAGGTTGAAGTGGAGAGTCTTTCCTCGGAAATCAGTGACCCGAAAGTGCCTTCTAAAAAACGGAAAATTGGCAAGCTTTTCCTTTATGTGCAATTATGGTTAATTCCAGATACCTATGTACGATTAAATGTAGGTAACCAAATGATCCATTTTGATCCTCCCCACCATATTATCATCATGCAAGGAAAAATCACAATACGGGCAGGCAATCCAAAAGGAGAAAATGTCTCCTTGGTTTATCATGGTACGCAAGCAGGATCTTATGATGGAGGCTATGAGGCTGGAGAATCTATATTTATTTGGATGCAACCCAAAACTGGACCTGGCCTACCATATTCAATGATTAATGGGTATACCCGCTGTTCAAATTTTGAACCCTTATATGCGGGTCAATCGCAGATCAAATTTGATGGTCAACAGGGGGAGGGCAGTTTCAAGGGGCCTGTATACTATACGGAGCAAGCCTGCGGATTTACAGCTCAAAAAGACGTTGAACTCAGCTTTAGAGGAATAACAATACGATAATACAAGATGTATTTGGAATTATTTAATGTTAAGTAACTCACCATAAAACACTTAAAAAATATGAACATTGTGCAATTATTCATTAGCCTAGGATTTTCGCAATTGCTAATAGCAGCCAAACTTAGCAAACCTGCTGATGCGGAAATGAGCAATCCCCTATTTGGCAATAACTATTGGATTGTCGAGTCTTCAACTATACATCCTGCTTTAGACTTGGATATGGATGGAAAGCCCGATACGGATGTGTTAATATTACAAGAACCTTGTGATCGAGATGATGCCGATCTTTTCCGAGCAGATGGAGTTATTTTAACCGATTGGGGAAATATACGATGCGATGAAGAAGAAGAAGGGATTACAGAAACAGGAACATGGAAATTTAATCCACAGAAGCAGATCTTAACGATTAAAAAAGATCATTCTAGAAAGTTGATGGAAGCGAAATTAATTCAGAAAACCAGCAATCAATTAACGTTTACAGCCCATCATAAAAGTTCAAAATCGGAGCATGTAATTACGCTCAAACTGAAGAGAAAATTATAATGGATTTATTAATCGCCTTGTCATATATACAAAATCATGAATGTTAGTGGTTTGATTACGCTACAGCTAGGTCTAGATAGAGGTAAGATTTCTCAAATAATCTTGGATAAGGTTCGAGTTTTCATGCTTGTGTTGCTCCTTCAATTGTTAGTATTAGAATCAAATTTTGCGAAAAACTTAGGGTCAATTCCAAGCGACATTTATCGTAAATTGGATTCAGCAGCGTTGATGTGGAATAACAATAACTTTCAGGAAGCTGAACGGTATTTTCAAGATACAGAGCAATTAGCAACTGCGGTTCAAGATCCTTCCATAGCAGTTTTTATAGCGAATCAATATAGCCAATTTCTTTTTCAGCAATCCAGATTCTTAGAGGCTACGGAACAAACAAAAAGAGCAGTCGATTGGAGTCTTCAGTTTTCAGATCGCTCCAAAGCAGCAGCTTCATTAAACAATATTGCATTGCAACAGCATATTCAAGGGAATCTGCAAGAGGCCATTAAGACCTTATTAAAGGCTTTAGAATTATCCAGTGAAATTCCGCAGCCTATCCGAAAAGATTTGCAGAACCGACGGAAATACTTAAATAATTTAAGTGCCTTCTTGTTAGACTTAAAAGACCTGGAGAAAGGTTGGTATTATGCGAAGAAATCTCATGATATCGCTGCGGAATTGAAAGACAGTTTGGGAATGGGTAGTAGCCTTGTCAATATGATGGTTTCTGAAATGCTTTTAGGACGAACAAAAGAGGCAGAAGTTCATGGAAATTTACTGTTAATGATTGGGAAGCAATATGCGCATGCTAGCATGCAGATACAAGCCTATAATAATTTAGCGGAGTTGTATAGAAGGCAAAAGAAATTTAAAACCGCCTTATCGTATTATACGAAAGCATATGCAATATTAAAAACGAATCCATCCGTATCCATGGCTTTTACCTTAATCGGATTTTCGACTGTTTATTTAGAATTAAAAGATTATGCCAAAGCCAATAGCTATTTCGAATTGGCGAATACGAAATCAATTAACGAATTAGGTCTGCCCGATTTAATGGAATTTTATCATGCGGGTACCAAAATAAAAGAAGCCTTAGGCCTTTACCCCTCGGCACTAAGTCTTCGTAAAAAGTACGATTTATTACGAGATTCTATTCGTAATCAAGAAAATCAACGTATGGTCGAAGAGCTCGAGATGCAGTATAACTTAGCCCAGAATAAGGAAGATTTGAGCCAGCGTGATCTCAAAATTATGGAACAACAACTGGAATTGGATCGGAAGAATCTGTGGGTTGGTGTCAGCTTTTCCCTATTGGTATTTATAGGCTTGTTGCTAATCATGCATAATATGAGGCGTGATTTACGAAAAAAAACAAGGCTTGAACGGCAAGAACGACAATTACTACAAGCACAATTAGTTGCAGTAGAAAAAGAGCGATCTCGAACGGCAAAAGAACTTCATGATGGCGTAGCGAGTTTATTAGTTGCTACAAAATTACAAATCCAAGACTATGCAAAGCGATGTATTTCTCCCTCGGGTATGGTGGAAATTATTCAATTAATGGATGCAGCTATTCAAGAAATTCGTGGGATCTCTCATAATCTAGCACCAGAAATGATGCTGAAAGAAGGGCTACCTTATGCCGTTCGATCCTATTGTAGTCGGATGAGTCGAGAAGATCAAACCGTTAATTGTAATATACAGGGAAATTTAGACGCTTTGTCGAAGGATATGCAACTTCATATTTATCGAATTATCCAAGAAGCAGTGAGCAATTTAGTCAAGCATGCTTCGGCCAATGAAGGATTTGTACAAATCATTTTGCACCAGGACCAATTGAGTATAAGTATTGAGGATGATGGAAAGGGATTTAGGTCAGACGATTTGCCTAGCACAGGTTTAGGATTAAAAAATCTACGTTCTCGGGTGGAATCTTTAGGAGGGACTTTAGAAATAATGTCCAATGAACGGGAGGGAACAAGTTTAAATATTGAAGTTGACCTGTCTAAAAAATTCACGGTTGATCGATCAGAAAGAGCGGTTTTCATAAAACCTTATTTCGGAATATTGCGATTGAACGAAGTCAGTCAATTCTAATTGATGCATTTATAAACAGCAAACCATAGTTAAAAAAAATGATGATAAAAATAGGGATAGTGGATGATCATCCATTGATCATTCACGGGATTTTGCAGATGTTAATGGGCTTTCCGATTCAAATCGTTTTTACTGTAGGCTCCGGGAAAGAGTTGAAAAAGGAATTGAACGCAGGGAATTTTCCAGAGATCTTGCTACTAGATATTGAATTGCCTGATATCAGTGGAATATCCATTAGCGAAGAACTTCGCCAAGATTTTCCAGATGTCCAGGTCATCGCTTTATCCAATCATGATGAACCCGTATATGTGCGAAAAATGTTTCGGAGTGGAGCCAAAGGATATGTGTTGAAAGGTACCCAACAACAAGGGCTTATCGATGCTATACAAACGGTGAAGGATGGAGGTCAGTTTATCGATCAAGAAATCAAAGACATTATATTAAAACAAGCTATTCAAGGAAGGAATGCGGTAATTAATGCGAAATTAACTAAGCGTGAATTGGAGATTCTTACCCATATTGCCAATGAACTTTCCAATCTGGAAATAGCGGATAAATTATTTTTAAGCGTGCGGACCATTGAATCCCACAGGCATAGTTTGAATCAGAAATTAAACATTAAAACTACTGCTGGATTGGTGAAGGAGGCTTATTTACGAGGCTTGATTTAATTCTTTAGGGCAATGTTTTTACGAATTCTGCTAAGGCTGTCTTGATGTATGCCTAATAAGGATGCTATATATTTTTGAGGGATCTGCTGTATGATTCGGGGTTGTGTTTTCATGAGGTGTATATATTGTTCTTCGGCATTCATGCAAATGGCATTAATTTGATTGTCTTGTAACCAACGTAATAATAAATCCATGATGATTAATTCTAAATCATACATGTTGGGAATTTGTTTTTTTAATTCCAACACATCCGCTTTATTCCATTCCATTAATTCCACCTCGGTCAAACTTTCCAATGAACAGGTGGAAATTTGATTGTTTAATATATGAATAGGAGTAGAAAGAAAAAAAGGTAAAGAGGTCATTCCTAAGGTGTAATCAACGTGATTTTCTTCCCGAAATAAGCGCACAATGCCATCAAAAAGAAAATACAATTTTTTTACGGTTTTACCTTGTTCCATCAGTATGGTATGGGCAGGAACATGGATAATCTTACTGTGACTTTTAATGATTTCTACTTCTTTTGGCGTGAATAAAATTCCGAAAGGTTGAATAAAACGACATAAAAGATCGAGTTGACTTTTCATAGGAAATGGTTACTGTTTTGGTTTGAGGTTTAAAATTAATAAATTTTGTTTAGATCTCATTATCTGACAATTGTCAGTTTTTGCTGAGGTTGGATGCATTAACTTTGATTAGTATTCGATCTATTGAATTATGAAAAAACTATCCATCTTGATTATTAGTCAGCAAGACTCTTTAAGGGAACAATTAATGAACAGTTTAAAGGATGTTGGGGTTTCCGCAAATGTTTTGGAAAGTAAGCATGCTTTGGAAGGGATGAGGTACTTAAAAATGCGGGAACCGGATGTTTTGTTTTTGGATGTGGAAATTCCTGGGATGTCGGCTTTTGAATTTTTAGACCTAGTAGATTTTCAATCTCCGGTGATTTTAATCGCTAATTGTGGTGGTCATGCTGTCAAAGCTTTTGATTATGGCCTATTTGATTTTTTGTTAAGACCTATTTTACCAGAACGTTTAGCACAAGTTTTGAATAAATTGTGTAGTTCTTGGACTCATCTTTCAGATGATATTATCCAAGATGCGGCGCATTTAAAGAGCTTATTAGTAGGGAAAGGGCGTAAATTAGTTAAGATTGAGGTAGATCATATCTCTCATTTGCGATCTGATCGGGACTATACGTGGATTCATACCATAAATAATGAGGTTTTTTTAAGTAGTATGGGCCTGGGCAAGTTAAAAAGCAAACTCAGTCCATCAAAATTTCTTCAAATCCATCGTTCGATTCTGGTAAATATGGATCATGTTCAAGAATTATTTAAAGAAGATGGCCGCAGCAAGATTATTTTAAAAAATAAGTTGGAAATGAATATTGGAAGGAAATATATGTCGTCGATCAAACCCATGATTTGTTGATCTGCAGGAATCAGTTGCTGGTAAGTAGAATCACGTAATCCTTTAACTCCGTAGTACGGTATATGAAGGAATTGATTTCGTAAAGTAGATTTGTTTCATCATCTAAAATAATTTATAAATGAGACAAATCATACTATTAATCGCTTGTGCATGTTGCATTATTGCTTGTCAGAAAGATAATCAAGTTGGACCCAATTCAGAACGTTTGAAATATGTTCAAAAAATAGTGAAGGTCGAGGATGGAAATGAAATCGAATATGTATTTAACTATAATAGCGAAAATCGATTAATCAGTTATGTGTCTGAGGAGGATGCGGTGTCTGCAGCATTTCAATATGCTACAAATGGTCGTTTATTGACCTTAAAAACAGAATCAGATGGCGTAATGCATACCCTGAATGTGGAATATGATCAAAATGGAGAGCCGAAGAAAGCGACCCTGATAAGTCATCCCAAAGAGGAGCCTGAAGAAGAAGAGCTTACTCAAATTACTTACCAAATGAATCAAGGAAGAGTCAGTAGAATAAGGTATGAACAGCAAAATGATGAAATCATTGATTTTAATTTAACTTATCAAGGGAATAATTTGGTCAAAATAGAAGGGCTGAACACGGACGGATCAATAACCATGACTTCGATATTTGGAAGTCGTAAATCAGCCTTTTTTGCTTCTCGTCAAAAATATGTCTTATTACCAGATTTAATGTTTGATTTTTTTAGTGAAAACGATGTGGTGGAATCTACTTTAGCTATTCCTGATCTTGCAGCGATCAAATTGAAGTATAATAATCAATATAATGAGCTTTCTTATCCAACTCTTATTGAGGAAATAAATCAAGAGAGTGAAATTGAAAGTCGAACGACATTGACCTACAAATAATTAGTTTAATAACCATGTGAATAATGAGCCTAGTTAACCCTTGTGGTTAGCTAGGTTTTTTATTTTTTGTGTCGGTCATGGATAGTCGTTTATGGCTATTCACTAGTTACAGTTATAAGTGAACGCATTAAACAAAAATTTGTTCATGGAGACTTTTGCTGGTTAGTATCAATTTCAGGAAACTTCAATTAGCTATTGCAGTCATTAACGCATTCCCTCTATTAAAGGTGTCTTTTACGAGCTTCCGCATAAAAAGAAGAAGCTGTCCAGGGAGGACAACTTCTAACGACGTGGAAAAACCTAATGTAATGATTAGAAGAGATTGATTATAGAGTTGTAAATTAAAGGCAGAGTAAAGGACTAATTATGATATTCTATTTTGAAACAATTGGTACATTGACCAGGAACTAAAGGGTCAAAGTCAAAGCTGATTTCCTGTTGATAAGGGTCTTGGGTATTCCATTTTCGTAGGCTTAAAGGTTTACCTTCATAGCTTAGCTGTAAACGGTATCGACCTAATGGAATGTCGTGTAAAACTGCTTCTTCAAGTAAGTTGCAAGTTATTTTTTTGCCCATAGATCCATCGATTAAAGGGGTAATTGGGGTTAAAGACACTTCAATTTTTGATTCATCAATATATGTTCCTACTGAATGATCAAAGGTTATCAGGCCGCCATAATTTCCTGTAAGTGGGGCTGGGCGTTGGCCGGTAAGCATCCAAGTAAAATTGCGTTTACCACCTTCGCGACCAAAGCCTGCGGTGTTTTCAGGATGCAAATAGAGCTGATACGCTTGTCCATGATAGTGCTTGCTGAATTTTGCAAAGGCGTACCAAGAGCCTACTGGAATTTCCAATGAATATTGCCCCTCTTCATTCGTGATTGTGCTTAAATGCTGGTTAAATAGGAGGCTATTGTCTATAATAATTTGAACTCCTGATAATTTATTTCCTGAGCGATCGGTGGCTTCTCCAACGAGAAATGCATGACGAGGTTCTATTTCGTTCCTGCTACAGGAAATTTGAAGGAGAACTGCAAGAACAGCTATTTTTTTCATGGTACAAAAATCTCTATTATCAGTTGACGAAAGAACCGCAAGAGTACGAGTCTGTGCAAGTAAGTAGATTTACTTAAGGCCTTGAAAATCGGGCAAGTACCTAAAGGAAGCAATTGGTATTACTACGTAAATTTTGTTGTTTGGGGCACTCTACCTTTGGCAATAACAAAAAACAGAAATAATGAAAAGAATAAAACTTTTAGTGCTCATGCTCTTTGTCTCCTTTACTTTAGTTGAAGGGTTGAAAGCACAATCATTCCTAAAGGGGCAGCAAACCTTACACTTAGGAATTGGATTAGGTGGAGGTATTGGTTTGCCTATTGGATTAGGTTATGAGAAAGCAATTTCAGATCGTATAGGGGTTGGAGCATACGCCGCATTTGCGACCGAGAAGGAATCCTATGGGTCAGGCATTGGTTGGCGATATAATTATATTCTTGCGACAGCGAAGGGCTCTTATCATTTTGCAGTGAAAGGGGAGAAGCTGGATCCTTATGCAGGATTATCCTTAGGATATAATATTGCGTCGGTAAAATGGGAAGGATCCGGATCAGCACCTTTTTCTTCTTCTGCAGGTGGGTTTTTATGGGGTATTCATGTAGGATCTCGGTATTGGTTCTCCGATAAACTGGGTGCATTTGGAGAATTAGGCTATGGAATTTCCTTATTAAATGTTGGAGTAGCTCTTAAATTTTAATTGCCATAAGTTCGTACACTCAAACAAGTGTTTCATAAATTCAAATTAATTTTTCTAGAAAGCACCTACTCAGGTGCTTTTTTATTTATTAAACTGGGTGCTCCGCAAAGCATAGCCATGCGCGTATAAGAACATAAAAAAAGCGTGGAACTTTATAAATTCCACGCTATAATACGTATTAAGGATATTAGATTCCTCTACCGAAATCGTCCTGTACACGAACAATATCATTTTCATCAGAAGGATTGGAAGCATCAGTATGTTGCCAAATTTCTGCGACCACACCGAAGGTACCTAAACCAACTAAACGATGTCTTTCTCCTTGAATTAAACGAATAGTTTCCCCCTCTTTAAGGATTTTTAATTCGTGTTCTTCATCTGTAGGACTCGTTACGACACCTACTTCACCACGAATCACTCGCCATATTTCAGCTCTACGGTGGTGATACTGCCATGATAATCGTTTGTTAGGTCCTACAACTAACACCTTTGGGCTTAATTTTCCAGATATCTTTAAATCTTGAACATCTAAGCCTTCAAAATAAGAGTTTGCAAATTCTTGTGCTTGATCTTCGTTTATTACAAAAAAACCACCCCAGGGTCTGTTCTGGTCAGTGCTTTCAATTTTAAAGCCATTTTCAATCAATTTGGATTCAATTTCTTGAAATAACTCGCTTTTATCAATATATGTCATGGTTACTAAGTTTACTCACGTGAAGATAATATAAGTTTTGTATTAAAACAAACCTTTCTCAAAAGTCAATCCTGTAAATAAACCTATATTTGCAGATATATTAAAAAGGATATGTCATTAGCTGTAGATCAACAAAACGATATTTTTTCGCAAGCCGTTGCATTTGTAAACCAAACGCAACAACCTATTTTTCTAACAGGAAAAGCGGGAACTGGAAAAACTACGTTTTTAAAATATATTCGAGATCATAGTTATAAAAAGATGGCCATCACTGCGCCTACGGGAGTAGCAGCAATGAATGCAGGAGGTACTACTTTGCATGCCTTATTTTGGCTCCCTTTTGGTGTTTTTATCGAGGATTACCCCTTGCAATGGGAGGATAAGGATCAATTTATATACAATAAACATCGCTTATTCAGTACCATAAAATTAACGAAGAACCGAAGAGCGATTCTTCAAGAATTGGAATTGTTGGTTATTGATGAAGTGTCTATGGTTCGAGCGGATACCTTGGATGCTATTGATGTGATTTTGAAAAGTGTACGTCGTGATATGAGGCCTTTTGGTGGTGTCCAACTGTTGTTTATAGGGGATCTTTATCAATTGCCACCTGTAGTTCAAGATCGAGAATGGCAGGTTTTACGCGATTATTATCAAAGTGCATTTTTTTTCGATGCGAAAGTATTCAAGCAACAACCTCCTATCCTCATAGAACTGAAGAAAATTTACCGACAACAGGATGAGAATTTTATCCGAGTTTTAAATAAAATCAGAAATAATAATACAAGCCAAGAGGATCTCGAAGAATTAAATGTACATTTTCAGCCAGATTTCGTACCTGAAGAAGGGGAGCAATACATTACATTAACTTCTCATAATCGGCTTGCTGAGCAAATCAATCAAGAGAAATTAGATAGTCTTTCCAGTGCTTTGCATCAGATTAAATCCATCATCAAAGATGATTTTCAAGCCTCAAGTTTTCCAGCAGATGATACGTTAAGTTTACGGGTGGGAGCACAAGTTATGTTTATTAAAAATGATGTTGGCGAGGATAGGCGTTATTTCAATGGAAAGATAGGGACGGTAAAGGACATTAATATTGACAAACATCAGGTGATTGTCTCTTTTCCAAATGAGGAAGAGGATGTGACTGTCAAAAGAGAAACTTGGGAAAATATCCGGTATTCTTATAATAAAGGCGATGACAAAATCGAAGAAGAAATTTTGGGTACATTTTCTCAATTTCCTCTGCGTTTGGCTTGGGCCATTACCATACATAAAAGCCAAGGACTGACTTTTGATAAAGCGATTATAGATGCAGGGACTTCGTTTGCAGCAGGGCAGGTGTATGTCGCGCTGTCACGGCTTACAGGATTGAAAGGATTAGTCCTGCGGTCTAAAATACCGAGCTATGCGATTAGGACAGATTTTCAAGTGGTGAGTTTCATGCAGCAAATGGAGGCTATGGGGGACCTTACACCTATTTTGCAAGAAAGCCAACGAAGATATTTAGGACAGATCTTATTGCAAAGCTTTAAATGGTCTATGATGACTGAGGAGCTAGAGGCATTGATCAAAGAACAGGAAGGTAAAAAAATTGAAGGGAAAGAGGAGGCTTTACAGGTACTAAACGCCATATTTTTACAGTTAAAGAACCAGGAGCAAGTGGCTAATAAATTTATCACACAGCTCTATCAATTGCTTTCGGTGAAAGTAAATACAGATTATGATAAAATCTGTGAGCGTTCAAAAGCTGCGGTCAATTGGTTTATCCCTAACTTCGAAAAAGAATGTTTGAAACCATTGGAGGAACATATTGAGGTATGGAAAGTTAAAAAGAGAACTAAAAAGTACATCGAAACGCTGAAAAGTATCTTATTAGATTTCAAGCGGAAGTTCGAACAATTAAAGCATAGTTTAACTATTTCGGAAGCGCTCACAAAGACAAGTGATACACTAAGTGAGGAGTTACTCAAGTGGAATAAGCCTAAAGATGAGCTGGTTAAAACCAGTGATGAGGAAAAAGAAAAAGACAGCAAACAAGTCACATTAGATATGTATTTGGATGGTTTAGATATTGCAGAGATTGCCGTGAAGCGATCGATGGTTGAAGGCACCATTTATGGGCATTTAATTCCCTTCATTGGAATAGACCTGGAAGCTAAGGATTTGGTTCCGGAACCGCTGTTAAATGAAATAATTACCCATTTGCTAGAACATCCAGAAGCCTCCGCTACGGAGATTAAAAACCTGATGGGCACACGAGTAGACTATCCGGCGATACGGATTGCGCAAAAACATTTGGAATTAAGGAAGGTGCAGGATGCCAATACCTCGTATTAATCCTTATATTTGCGAATAATTGATTTATAAATAGTTTTGAGGGATTCTAAATCAAATGTAAAAGCCAACAAATGGATGGTTTTTATTTCCATGCCTTTTCAAATGGGAATAACCATCTATGCATTCTATTGGCTTGGCACTTGGTTAGATGATAAATATCAGTTAACAGGCGAATGGGCGATGAAAGGCTCGACTTTGTTAGGGGTATTTGTTTCCATATATCAATTCATAAAACAAGTAAATTATATCAATAAGAATGAATAAATACATTATGTTTTTTATAATCCTATTGATTGTGACGGCGGCAGGGTTTTCAGCGCATTATTTAATGTTGTCTGCATTTGGTCAGGATCATTGGTGGATTGGCTCAGGATATAGTTTGCTTGGGATTTACGCATTTAATTCCATTACTTCATTAGTAATGTTGTTTGCGTTGGGTGGAGCGATGTTTTCTCTAGAGAAACAATTTGGTTTTGTGTTTCTTGGAGGCGTCTTACTGAAAATGATTGCTTCCTATATTTTTATTCAAGAAGGTTTAGGCCTTTTAGAGAATAATTTTTTGGAGTTAAACTTTTTAGGTGTGTTTTTTCTATTCCTATTCTATGATATTTATGTGGCCTTTAGACTGATAGATCAGCAGCATAATCCGAAAGGGAATTAAAATTTCAAAAAGTTTAAACAAAAGTGATTTAATGCCAAATAAAATTGTAATTTTGCGCAAAATTTGTTATAATTCAACATCTGTTAAAATGGTGAGTCCTAGGAAAGTACTTTTATTATTGACGTTTTTAATGGTTTTATTTGCTCCAGCACGATTGTTGGCGGGGGAAGTAGGAGGCGAACAGGGAGCTGATTCTCAAAGAAAAGAGATTAAGGAATATACCCAACACCACTTACAAGATGACCATTACTTTTCATTAGCTTTAGACAAGAAAGCTGGAAAGCATTATGGATTCCCTTTGCCAGTTATTTTAATTGATAATGGATTTCATGTATTTTCCTCTGCTGAGTTCCAATACGGCGAAGCAGTGGTAGAGAAAAAGGGTAATTATTACAAACTTTACCATGGGAAAATTTATAAAACGGATGCAGCAGGTACATTGACTTATGATGAAGAACATCATCCGACCAATGCAAAGCCTTTGGATTTTTCGATCACAAAAAATGTGGTTGGATTACTTTTAGCAACAGTTTTATTATTTATTGGATTCATTAGCTTAGCTAAAACGTATAAAAATGGAGCGAATGCCATTCCAAAAGGAATTGGTCGTTTTTTAGAGCCTTTAGTACTTTATGTACGTGATGAAATGGCTGTTCCAAATATAGGTCATCGTTATAAAGAATTCATGCCCTATTTATTGTCGGTTTTCTTTTTAATTTTCTTATTAAATTTATTAGGCTTAACTCCGCTAGGATTTAATGTTACGGGAAATATCTCTGTAACCTTATGTTTAGCAGTGTTTACCTTCTTAATTACCAATTTTAAAGCAAATAAGGATTATTGGAAGCATATTTTTTGGATGCCAGGTGTTCCTGTACCATTTAAATTTATTTTAGCTCCAATCGAAGTATTGGGTTTGTTTACCAAACCTTTTTCATTAATGCTTCGTTTATTTGCAAACATTACTGCTGGTCACTCGGTCGTAATGGGGTTAATCGCCATCGTCTACTTGTTTCAAAATCAACTGACGGTTGGTGGTAGTATCGGAGTTTCCATGTTGTTGACGTTGATATTATTCTTCTTAGAACTATTGGTAGCTTTTTTACAAGCATTTATTTTCACGATGTTGTCCTCCCTATTCATAGGTATGGCTGTGGAAGAACATGCGCATCATTAATTAGAATTTTTTGTTAAATATTAAACTATAAATTTTTATGATTCCAAATTTAGTAGGAGCAGGTTTGATCGTTATCGGAGCTGGTATTGGTTTAGGTAAAATTGGTGGTTCTGCAATGGAAGCGATTGCTCGTCAACCAGAAGCAGCATCAAAAATTCAAACTGCGATGATCATCATCGGTGCACTAGTAGAAGGTTTAGCATTCGGTGCTTTAATCTTAGGTGCATAATTCTAGATGAATTAAAAAAACTCAACATAACTTGCAACGGTTGGTTGCAAGTTATGTTTTGACAAAAAATTAAATTAAATCATTCGTAATCTATTATTAAAGACATAAATGGACGCATTAATTAATCAGTTTTCCTTAGGCTTAGTGTTTTGGCAAGCTATTATTTTATTAGTTGTTATTTTCATTCTAGGCAAGTTTGCTTGGAAACCTATTGTAGATGCTTTAGAAGAGCGTGAAAAAGGTATTTCTGATGCATTGGCATCGGCAGAGAAGGCGAAGTTAGAAATGGCTCGTTTAACGAATGAAAATGAGCAGTTATTAAAAGAAGCTCGTGAAGAACGCGATTTGATTTTAAAAGAAGCCAAAGAATTGAAAGATAAAATCGTTGCTGAAGCGAAAGCAGTAGCGCAAACTGAAGGTGGTAAATTGATTGAACAAGCAAAACGTGAAATCGAAGACCAAAAGTTAAAAGCTTTAGCTGAGGTTAAAAATCAAGTTTCTGCATTGTCTTTGGATATTGCTCGCAAAGTATTGACAAAAGAATTTGAAGACCAAAACAAACAAGAAGCATTAGTGGCTGACTTGTTGAAAGATGTTAAATTAAACTAATTGGTTAACAAGAAAAAAAGAACGTATGTCAATTTTTAAAGTAGCTTCAAGATATGCTAAATCATTAATTGATTTGGCTACGGAACACCACAATTTGGATGATGTGAAAGCAGATATCGATGGCGTTGTTTCAGTGATTAAATCGAATACGGAACTTCAAGCTGTATTGAGCAATCCGATAATAAAAACGGATCGTAAATTGGCGATTTTGGAGGCTTTATTTCAACAAAAAGTAAAACCAGAGATATTAGCATTTTTTACTATCATGGTGAGAAAAGGTCGTGCAGAATTGATATATGCAACGGCACAAGAATTTGTTCGCGAGTATAATGAAGTGAAAGGTATTGTTCATGCAGAAGTAGTTTCTGCAGCGGCATTGTCTGAGCAAAATATACAAGCCTTGACTGCGCAAATAGCGAAAGAAATTAATGCGGAGGTGATACTTAGTAATAAGGTCGATCCTTCCTTAATTGGTGGATTTGTAGTCAATGTAGGAGACAAGCAATTAGATGCGAGTATCTTAGGAAAATTGAATAAATTAGAAAGACATTTCCAGACTTTAGGAGTATAACTCTGAAGATAGGATAATAGATAAAAATAGAATAAAAAACCCCTTATACGAATTTAACAATGATAGAGGTAAGACCAGATGAAGTTTCGGCAATTCTTAGAGAGCAATTGTCAGGCTTTAAGTCAGCGGCCGAATTAGAAGAAGTGGGAACTGTACTTCAAGTAGGAGACGGTATTGCACGTATTTACGGCTTAACAAAAGTTCAATCAGGAGAGTTGGTTGAGTTTGCAAACGGATTACAAGGTATTGTATTAAACTTAGAAGAAGACAACGTAGGTGTTGTACTTTTAGGTCCGTCAGACACAATCAAAGAAGGTGACACCATCAAACGTACTAACCGTATTGCATCTATAAAAGTAGGTGAAGGTATGTTAGGTCGTGTGGTAAACACATTAGGTCAACCTATTGATGGTAAAGGTCCTATTGTAGGTGAAACTTACGAAATGCCTATTGAGCGTAAAGCTCCTGGTGTTATCTATCGTCAACCAGTAACAGAACCATTGCAAACAGGTATTAAATCAATCGATGCGATGATTCCTGTAGGTCGTGGACAACGTGAGTTGGTTATTGGTGACCGTCAAACGGGTAAAACGGCGGTATGTATTGATACCATCTTAAATCAAAAAGAATTTTACGATGCTGGTGAACCAGTATTCTGTATTTATGTTGCGGTAGGACAAAAGAATTCTACTGTAGCGAATATTGTTCGTGTATTGGAAGAAAAAGGTGCAATGCCTTATACAGTTATTGTATCTGCTTCTGCTGCTGAACCTGCACCTATGCAATTCTATGCGCCAATGGCTGGAGCTGCTATCGGAGAATACTTCCGCGATACAGGTCGTCCTGCATTAATTGTTTATGATGATTTATCAAAACAAGCGGTAGCTTACCGTGAAGTATCTTTATTGTTAAAGCGTCCTCCAGGTCGTGAAGCTTATCCAGGTGACGTATTTTATCTTCACTCTCGTTTATTAGAGCGTGCTGCTAAAATCAACTCTTCTGATGAGATTGCACGTAACATGAATGACCTTCCTGAGTCTATTAAACATTTAGTAAAAGGTGGTGGTTCATTAACAGCACTTCCTATTATTGAGACTCAAGCAGGTGACGTTTCTGCTTATATTCCTACCAACGTAATTTCGATTACTGATGGTCAGATCTTCTTAGAATCTAACTTATTCAATGCAGGTATTCGTCCAGCAATTAACGTAGGTATTTCGGTATCTCGTGTGGGTGGTAATGCACAAATTAAGTCGATGAAGAAAGTAGCAGGTACCCTAAAATTGGATCAAGCACAATACCGTGAGTTGGAAGCATTTGCTAAATTCGGTTCGGATTTGGATGCGGCTACTAAAGCGGTATTGGATAAAGGTATTCGTAACGTTCAAATCCTTAAACAAGGACAATATTCTCCAGTATCAGTAGAGAAACAAGTTGCTATTGTTTACGCAGGTACTAAAGGTTTATTACGTAGTGTTCCTGTGGATAAGGTAAGACAATTCGAGGAAGAATACTTGACTCAATTGGAGCAACGTCATCCTGAAGTATTAGCTGCGCTTAAAGCAGGTAAATTTAGCGATGAATTGACTGATGTATTAGAAAAAGTTGCTAAGGAATTAGCGTCAAAATATTAATTAGATATGAGGTATTAGACAATAAGGATTAATTTTTATTGTCTAATAGCTTTGTTCTAGAAAAATCATATGGCAAACTTAAAAGAAGTTAGAAATCGGATTACCTCCGTATCCTCTACGCAACAGATTACCAAAGCAATGAAAATGGTTTCTGCGGCCAAATTGAAGCGCGCTACGAATGCTATTGTCCAACTACGTCCATATGCGACTAAATTGAGAGAAATTTTAGCACAGGTATCTGCTTCAGTGGAGGGCAATAATTCTCCTTTTACTCAAGATCGTATTCCTACCAAGGTATTAATCATTGTCGTGACTTCGAACAGAGGTTTAGCGGGAGCTTTCAATGCGAATGCCATTAAAGCAACTAATAACCTGATAGCGAATAAATATGCTGATCAATTTGCTCGTGGAGATGTCAGTTTGATTGCAATCGGTAAAAGAGGTCAAGATTTTTTCTCAAAACGTAACTTCCAAGTAATTGGTAATCATAATGAGCTTTTCAATGATTTAAATTTTGAAAATGTTTCAAAAATTACCGAATACGTGATGGAACAATTTAAAGAGGGAAATATTGATCGTGTTGAGGTGGTTTATAATCAATTTCGTAATGCCGCAGTTCAAGTTTTGACTACTGAGCAAATTCTACCTCTTTTGCCAGAAGAAAAAAATGAAGATGTTGCAGAACTTGATTATATCATTGAGCCATCTAAGGAGAAAATTATTGAAGAATTAATTCCTAAAGCAATAAAAATTCAATTGTTCAAAGCTGTATTAGACTCTAATGCTTCTGAGCATGGAGCTCGTATGACTGCTATGGATAAGGCAACTGAAAATGCAGGTGACTTATTAAAGCAATTGAAATTGTCGTACAATCAAGCGCGTCAAGCTGCTATTACAACCGAACTAACGGAAATTGTATCTGGTGCTGCTGCGTTGTCCAACGGCTAAATAAAGATAAAACGTATAAGGAAGAGCTGCCCATGGCAGCTCTTTTTTTTGCGCGCAAATTTGAATTGATAATTAATATTCTATAGTTATATAACTTAGGTTTAATAGCTTGGTTTTTAATTGTTGGAATCCCTCTTTTTCTGAATTCCTCAGTTATATCGTTTTCTTTTTAGGGTTTTAGTATAGCAAGTGATTGATAATGAGTGTTATTTTCTCGTTTAGCACCTTGCCTTATTTGCTGTGTTAACTCAATTGTATAGACTTAATTTTTGAACATTATCCTTGAATTGTCAAATTTATAATGTTTTTATACAATATTAATTTCATTTCTTAATTTTGTTTTAACTATAGGGAAATATTGGATTTTTTCAGTGTTTTTTATTAACCGTTTTATTTTAGTTGTTAAATTTTAGTGTTATGGCAAGGAAATTATATATTTCTAATTCTACAGAATCATCGAGGATGTTTAAAAATAATTTTTTAGAATCTTTGACCAAAGTTCACTGGTCAGTTCCATTGATTTTTTGGATTCCTGTAATATGTTTATTTATCTGGAGGGCGATAGTTCAAGGTGGCTTATCCATAGGTACTGTAGTCTTTTATTTTGGTTTTGGATTAGCATTTTGGACACTTGCTGAATATTTATTACATCGATTTGTGTTTCATTACCATCCTAGCTCAAGTTGGGGTCAACGTATTCATTTTATATTTCATGGCGTACATCATGATTTTCCAAAGGATAGGCTTCGATTAGTGATGCCTCTATCGGCTAGTATTCCCATGGCATCCATCATATATATCCTATTTAGTTTATTTTTTAATACGTTTACTTTAGCTGGGTTTTTTGCTGGTTTTCTTGTTGGCTATTTAATTTATGATGAATGCCATTATGCAATGCATCATGCAAATTTTAAATCTGGTTGGTTTAAGAAAATTAAAGATCATCATATGTTGCATCATTATGCGGAACCTGAAAAGGGATTTGGTGTAAGCTCTCCCTTTTGGGATAAAATATTTCAATCGGGTTATTTGAAAAAGAAGGAATCGAAAACGGATAAACCTGAAAATATGCAGCACTTCAAGCAATCGCTATAAAAAAAGTCTCCAGTTCAACTGGAGACTTTTTTTATAGGTTTGAACGCTGTTTTACCACCTGATTAATGCAGAACCCCAGGTGAAGCCTGCACCAAATGCAGCTAAACAGATGAGGTCTCCATCTTTTATTTTTCCTTCTTCCCAAGCTTCACATAAAGCAATGGGTACAGATGCTGCGGTGGTATTTCCGTATTTTTGAATATTATTGAAAACTTGATCATCTCGAAGACCTAATGTCTTTTGTACATATTGAGATATTCGTAAATTAGCTTGATGAGGTACTAGCAGGTCCATGTCTGCAGGGCTGAGGTTGTTTTTCGCCATGGCTTCGACAATAACTTCAGGGAATTTTACTACTGCTTTTTTGAATACAGCTTGCCCATCCATGTACGGGAATGCCGAACCATCTGCTAACATTTCTTCAGTCATTAGCATTTGACCCAATTCTACGTCTGGCCACTTAGGCTGGTTTTCTAGGTAGCTACCCGCAGATGCCCCAGGGTAATACATAGCTAGTTTTTCAGCTTCAGAACCATCTGAATGAAGATGAGTACTGAGAATACCTTTCCCCTCCTCTTGGGTGGGCTGTAATACAACAGCACCTGCGCCATCGCCAAATATGACAGATACGGATCTACCGCGTGTAGAAAAATCTAACGCATAGGATTGTTTCTCGGAACCCACGACTAATATGTTTTTATACATACCCGTTTTAATAAATTGATCGGCTATGGATAGGGCATAGACGAAACCAGAACATTGATTTCTAACGTCCAATGCACCTATTTCTTTCATTCCCATTTCACGTTGTAATAAAACACCGCATCCTGGGAAATAATAATCTGGAGATAGGGTGGCAAATACAATAAAATCTATTTCTTCGGCACTGGTGTTTGCACGTTGTATGGCAATTTTGGATGCTTCTACGGCCATGCTCGTGGTAGTTTCTCCAATTCGATCTGCATATCTACGCTCTTTGATGCCGGTACGTTCTTGGATCCATTCGTCGCTGGTCTCCATAAACCGTGTTAAATCATTGTTTGTATATATGTTTTTAGGCACATAGTACCCAATACCTGCAATCTTCGAATGTAACATAGGAATAATTTAAATAAACTATTTGGCGAAAATACAGAATTTTTGAAAAATAAACATATTTTTGCCTTATGAGTGTCGAGGTAGAGCAGGAAACATTTAGCCTGGAAGAAATTCTTGCATCCATAAAGGATTCGCATAAACTAATTTTGTGGAATGATGAAGTCAATACATTTGACCATGTGATATTCTGTCTAATGCATTATTTGCAATATTCGGGAGAGGAGGCTACACGCATCGCTTTTAAAGTTCACAACGATGGTAAATGTATTGTTTTAGAAGGATCCATAACCGAATTGGAGGTGTATCGCAAAATCTTAAAAACCGAAGGATTAACGGTTTCTGTCGAATAGCAATTAAGTAATATTAAGGTTACTTATCTGTTACTTCGTGTTTTTATATGCAACTTTACGGATATCATCACAGCTTAGATATCCTATGTATATTACTAGAATTTCCATTTTTTTCTTATTTATTGCTCCATTTTTTGCCTATTCTCAACAAGCGCAACTATCTGGTACTGTTTATCAACAAGATAGTGTAACGGTTTTTGTTGGTGCAAGTGTAAGTTTATTATCTACAGAAAATAACCGTGCAGTTCGCAGTCAACAATCAGGTGAGCAAGGGAAGTTTTTATTGAACAATGTTCCTAAAGGCACGTATACCTTGCAAATTAGCGCACTGGGCTACCAAACCTATAGTAAAGCTGATGTCAAAATTTCGGGTAATGAGACCTTAAATTTAGGCAAAATTGCTTTGGTAGAGCAGGGGGAAGAATTGGCTGAAATATTGGTGCAAGGAAAGTTGCCCGATTTACAAATAGGAATTGACAAGAAAGTTTTTGATGTATCGCAAAGCTTAGTGAGTGTCGGAGGCTCCGCGCAAGATGTATTGGCCAATGTGCCTACATTGCAATTGCAGTCTGATGGTTCCATTAGTTTAAGAGGGTCGACCAATGTCCGCATTTTAATAGATGGGAAGGAATCTGCTATGGCAGGATCTGATATCAATGCCTTTTTGCAGTCTTTGCCAGGAGATGCGATTTCCAAAGTAGAAATTATGACGAACCCGTCGGCTAAACATGATGCTGAAGGACAATCGGGTATCGTTAATATTATCTTAAAGAAAAATATACGAACAGGTTTAAATGGCTCGGTCAATGTATCTGCGGGTACTTATGAAAATGCGCAAGCTGGAGTCACTTTAAATTATAGACCAGGAAAGGTAAACTATTTTGGTAGTTACAATTTTTCCAAACGCAATATGGTTGGTGAAGGATTTACCGATAATACAGATTTTATCAATGGAATGGTGCAACCTACTAGTCCTCGGACTCGAAATGAGGAAGAAAGTACGAGAAAAGGGGACAACCATACCATCCGCTTGGGTACTGATTATTATGCGACAGAGAAAACAACCCTCAGTTTGGCTGGTAATTTAAGCTTAAGATCTAATAATAGGACTCAAGACTTTAATTATTTCTATTGGAATCTGCCGGGTTATGGAGCTACCGGTTTTAGGAATTCGAAACAATTAGAAGATGATTTAGGCATTGATGTTCAGTTTGATTTTAAACATGGTTTTAAACGGGAAGGTGAGGAAATCATGGCGAATGTATCATTTGGTAATGATACAGAGGATGGAACCAACAACTTCTTTCAAGAATATGCGAGTGGGAAGGCAAATTTGAATCGTAGAAATACGACTTCAGAGGCCGGTAGAAATTGGAACTTTCAGTTAGACTATACCTTACCATTGGGCGAAGAACATAAATTTGAAGCAGGTTATCGTAGCATCATCCGTAATTCGGAGGACACTCAATTTTCCCTGTTAGATTCTATAGGTGGACCTTTGTTGCCGGACTATAATGTGAGTAATAATTTTGACATGGAAAGCTTGGTTCATGCCTTGTATGTTAATTACCAGAAGAAATTGACAGAAAAGTTTGGAGTTCAAGTAGGATTACGAGCAGAACAAGCGAATTTAAATTCGACCTATTATGGCTTAAATCCATCTAATCCGACAAAGACCGATGGCAAATTGGATTATTTCAGACTTTACCCAAGTGTGTTTTTAAGTTACGATGTAGGAGATGGACAAAGTGATAAGGTTCAATTAAGCTATACAAGACGGGTAGAGCGACCACGAGGATGGCAGGTGAATCCATTCATCGATATGTCCAACGAACAAAGCTATATGCAAGGAAATCCTAATTTAATGCCACAAGATATTCATGCCTTGGAATTGGGTTTTTCAAAATTCTATGACAATTGGAATTTCGTAAGTTCTGTTTATTACCGTAGATCTAATGATGTATCTCAGCCGTTTATCTATCCGGATTCCTTGATAGCTGATATTGTCGGGGATCGAAGTAACATTACTTATTCCAGATGGGAAAATGTTGCCGATAATAATGCGATGGGCTTTGAACTAATTTCAAAGGTCAATCTATTTAATTGGTGGGATGTTACAGCGAATGCAAACATGTTTTACAATCAAATGAATCCAAAAGCAGCATTTGATGTGAAACCTGTTTCTAATTTTAATTGGCACGGTAATTTGAGTACAAATTTAAAAATGACACCTACTTTTTCTGCACAAATCAGAGGGGATTATCGATCAGGAATGCGAAGTTTACAAGGAAAAATGGATCCAATGATGGGTGTGGATTTAGCATTAAAGAAAGATCTTTTAAATAATAAAGCGAATTTAACGTTAAATGTTAGGGATGTTTTTAATTCTAGAAAATTTGAAATGTCCAATATTTTACCGGATAGACAAGTGAATTTTTCTCATCGCTGGATGAAGCGAATGGTGAATTTGAGCTTTACATACCGATTCGGGATACAAGATAGAAGTAAGAAAAACCGCGAAGAAAACATGGATATGGGCGATATGGGAGGCCAACAATTTTAATACTTGTTATTACAAATTCTTTCAATTAATTTAGACTTTTAAAATAATCAACTATACATATGAAAAGAAATTTTGTTTTTGTTATGATAAGCACTATCGGTTTAGCACTTAGTTCATGTGCGACGAAAAATGCCACTGTTGCTGATCCCAATGCTCCAGCCTATGAATTATTAGATCTTCCTAAAGTAAGTATTAAAGACTTTAAGAAAAACTCTGCAGGCGCTTATGTGATTTTTGACGGATCATCATTAAACGGATGGAGAGGATATAATAAAAGCCATGTGCCAAGTAAATGGAGTATTGACAATGGGACATTAAAATTTTCTAAAAGCCCTGCTGGCATTCAAAATGCGGAAGGTGGAGATATCATTTTTGCGCATGATTTTAAAAATTTCGAATTGGAATTTGAGTGGAGAATTTCGCAAGCTGGAAATTCAGGGGTATTCTTCTTAGCCAAAGAGGTGAAGGGACAACCGATCTATATTTCTAGTCCGGAATATCAATTATTAGACAATGTTAGTCATCCTGATGCTAAACAAGGAGTAGATGGAAATCGTAAATCAGCATCATTATATGATATGATTCCGGCTAAACCTCAGAATTCTTTCCCAGCTGGAGAATGGAATAGAGCTAAGATTGTGGTGAATAAAGGAAAAGTTACCCATTACCAAAATGATGAGAAAGTAGTAGAATATGAATTTTGGACTCCTGAATGGACTCAATTACTACAATCCAGTAAATTCAGTAAAGAAAAATGGCCATTGGCATTCGAATTGTTGAATAGTGTTGGTGGAAAAACTAAATCGGGTGTAATTGGATTCCAAGATCATGGTGATGATATTTGGTTGAAAAATGTAACCGTTAAAGTATTATAATGAAGATATCCTTCAATATTTGGAAAGAGAGCTTATTGAGCTCTCTTTTTTGTATGTTAATTTTGCTGAGTAAAGGCCAAGATAAAACTTGGCAAAGTCCGCTGGATGCAACGATGATTTCAGGTCGTTCAATTGAACTAGAACCGCAAGATGGCTTCGGGAGACTTCCGAATACGTATAAAAATCAGGTTCGAGAGTCTGTTTGGAATTTAGGATTACAGGCTGCTGGTGTTTATGTTGACTTCAGTACCGAAGCAGATAGTATTTTTGTGCGGTACCAAGTCGCCGGTGGTTTGAACATGCCGCATATGCCAACAACAGGAGTAAGTGGGCTCGATTTGTATGCATTTGATCCGAAGGATAAGGAGTGGAGTTGGGCGCATGGAAGGTATCAGTTTCGAGATACCATACAGTATAGTTTTGAAAATATAGGACATCATGGAAATAAGGTGTATCGCTTGTATTTACCATTATATAATCAAGTGCAATGGTTGGAGATTGGTACTTCATCCAAATATACTTTGGAATTTAAAAAGGAATCTAGCAAACCGATTGTTATTTATGGTACTTCCATTGCCCAAGGTGCCTGTGCAAGTCGTCCAGGGATAGGTTGGACAAATATTTTAGGAAGATTAATGAATAAACCAATCATCAATTTAGCGTTTTCAGGTAATGGTCGATTGGAACAACCTATTCTGGAAATGATGAATAAAATAGATGCGGAAGTTTATGTGCTGGATTGTATTCCAAATTTGTCATTAAGAGGTGATAGAACAGCAGATGAACTCGCGAAGCTTATTGAGGATGCCGTTTCTTTCTTACGGAAAGATCATCCGCATGTCCCTATTGTGTTGACAGGCCATAGCTCTTCGAACGTAAAAGGGGTTCTAAATCTGGGTACTGAAAATGAATATACAGCAAGTACTAAAGTGGCGGAAGAAACTGTAAAGGCATTGCAGAAAAAAGGTATTAAAAAATTGCATTGGTTAAGTTCTTCCAGTATCCAATTAGATGTAAATTCTACTGTGGACTATGCCCATCCGAATGATATCGGTATGAAAAAAATTGCAGATGCTTATGAAAATATTTTGAGGCGCCTGGTAAAATAGTTGGAAAAATCTCCAATTTATTTACAGATTATCTTTTAGGAAAAACGTGCAAGGGCTTATAAAATTTCTTGAAGTTCTGCGAGGTCTTTGATCATGTAATGAATATCTGCTGGTTTTTCAACTTGATTAGGGTTGAAATAAATGGCGTCTATTCCTGCATTGATAGCTCCTCGGACATCCGCGTCAATATTATCACCAATCATGAGGCTCTGATCCTTATGGGCTATTCCGAGTTGCAATGCATGTTGGAATATGCGGGGGTCGGGTTTATTAATTCCAATCAGTTCAGAAATAACGATGTTTTCAAAGTATTGGTAAAGGTTGCTATGCGCTAATTTTTTTTCACAGGCTTCTTTAAAACCATTGGAAATTAAATGCATTTGATATTTTCCCTTTAAGTACGTCAATGTCTCATGTGCATGAGGAAACAGATTCGTTTTTGTGGGACAAATTTCTAAATAGTCATTTTCAAATGCTGTAGGAAATAAATTAGGGTCTACTCCTAATTGCGAAAAGGTATCTGCAAAACGTAGATGTCTTAAGGTGGTTTTATCGATTTGGCCATGATGATACAGGTTCCATAAGCGATGATTGTTTAAGGTATATGCTTCAATAAATCGATCTGGGGAAGATGAGTTAAATAGTTGTTGAAATTTATATTTTTTATATAACTCTTGAAGTGTTTCTTCGGCATTTTTATCGAAATCCCAAATGGTGTGATCTAAGTCGAAGAATAGGTGCTTTTTATCCGTAAACATAGTCAAAGATAGGTTTAAGGAACTGGGTAGGCAAATGTTGATTCTAAGTTTACTGTCATAAAGTTTTTGGAGTTTTCTTATCCATGTGTATTTAAGTACCTTTGCAATTGAGAATATACGTATGAAAAAAGCCTTATTTCTATTTTACTTTTTATTCTTTTATGCAATAACCCAATTATTATGGTGGGGGATAATCCTAATTAAGTTTGAGCCAGACCGTAAAGGGATGATCATAGGAGAAGGATTAATCTTTTTATTCATTTTTGTTTGGGGTGCATTTCGATTAAAAAAACACGTCAATCGAGAACATGAGATCAATCAACAACAGCAAAACTTTTTGTTAGCGATCACACATGAATTAAAATCGCCATTGGCATCGGTAAAACTATATATTCAAACGATTCTAAAAAGAGAATTAGAACGGGAGAAACAGAAGGAATTTTTAAATAATTCGTTAAAAGATATAGAGCGATTGGATGATTTGGTGGAAAATGTTTTGTTGACGACGAAGTTAGAGAATCGAGCGTATCAACTGCCAAAAGAAGAAATCGATATGAGTTCATTGGTTGAAGAGGTGATAGATCGATTGCAGAAAAATGCGTGCAAAACTCAAGTCATAAAGGCTGATCTAGTATCTGGTATTCTCCTCAAGGCCGATAAGTTTGCCATCACCAACGTAATTACCAATTTAATTGAAAATGCGGTCAAATATTCTCCACCATGTGCGACAGTGCATGTCAATTTATTCGTGCAAGGAAACGATTTGATATTTTCTGTGGCCGACCATGGAGAAGGAATACCGGCTGAGGAAAAAAAACTTATCTTTAATAAATTTTACCGAGTAGGTAGTGAAGCGACTCGCAAAACTAAAGGAACAGGTTTGGGGTTATATATCGTAAAAACAGTTTTACAAAAACATTATGCTACCATCAAGGTAAAAGATAACACACCTACTGGGAGTATTTTTGAAGTAACATTTGAAAATTATGCAAACTAAGCAAAGAATCTTATTGGTAGAAGATGAAGAGCATCTTTTGGAAGCTATCAAATTAAATTTAGAATTGGAAGGATATCGTGTAACTACGGCAACCGATGGTAAGAAAGCCTTAAAATTATTTAAAGAGGAACGATTTAATCTCATTATTTTAGATGTGATGATTCCAGAAATTGATGGTTTTCAAGTAGCAGATACCATTCGCCTACACAATTCTGAGGTTCCAATTATGTTTTTAACCGCAAAGAATAGTTCAGAAGATCGGATCACTGGTTTGAAAAAAGGGGCGGATGATTATTTAATAAAGCCTTTCAATTTGGAAGAGTTAATTTTGAGGGTGAGCAATTTGATTCGTCGTGGTATGAAGGGAGACGATTTGAAAGAATTGAATTCCTACACGATTGGTGATAAAACTATTTATTTTAATTCTTTCGAATTACATCATGCGGATGGGACGATTTCATCTTTAACGAAGAAAGAGACTATGCTTTTGAAGTTGTTAATAGAACGTCGTAATGAGGCCGTATCTAGAGAACAAATCTTAGAGACGGTTTGGAATTATGATGTTTATCCTTCCACAAGAACGATTGATAATTTTATTCTGACCTTTAGAAAATATTTTGAACCGGATCAGAAGCATCCCATATATTTTCATTCCATCAGAGGCGTTGGTTATAAATTTACAGATAACCAGGGATAGGTTTTCATGAACACTACGGCACGTAAAATTGTTATCGCAATTGCGATTGGTTTCCTTGTGTATGCTTTGTTTGCAAAGCATTATAATGTGGCTATTTATATTTTAGGAGGAATAGCCTATTTGGTTTGGAGTTACCTTCGTGAGGGTACTGTTTATTTAGCTACACAGGCATTTCATAAACAAGACTATGAAAAAACAAAATCCCTATTAGCAGAAATTAAAAATCCAGATCAATTACGAAAAGGAAGACGGAATTTCTATGAATTTATGATGGGTAATATTGCCTTAAAGGAGGAACGCATTGATGAGGCGGAATATCACTTTCAATTGGCTTCTAGGTTACCTTGGAAACGCGACAATGAAAAAGGAATGGTATTGATCAATTTGGCTAATATAAATTTACGAAAACAAGAGTATGTTCGAGTGAGCAGCTACATTGATTTGGCAGAGAAATTAAGATTGACCGCTCGCCAACAGGAAATAATAGGAAAAATAAAAAACGAAGTAAATAAACATATATAGTGAATAATTTAAAAAATGATCTTTTAATACGTGCTGCATTTTCCCAAGCGACAGAAAGGCCGCCAGTATGGATGATGCGTCAAGCAGGTAGATTTATGAAGGAATATTGGGATATAAAGAACAAATATTCTTTCTTAGAAATGTGTAAAACACCTGAAATTGCAGCGGATGTAACGATGTTACCTATTGATTTATTAGGTGTAGATGCGGCTATCTTATTTTCTGATATTTTAGTGACAGCGGAAGCAATGGGTGGAGATCTTTCCTTTGAACAAGGGGTAGGTCCAAGATTTTCGAATCCTATCCGTTCCAAACAAGATGCGGCAAACCTTTCTACAGATTGTTTAGATAAATTGCAATATGTGGGTGATGCTATCCGTGTCATTAAACAACGATTAGATCAACAAGTTCCTTTAATTGGATTCGCAGGTGCTCCCTTTACTATTTTAAGTTATTTGGTCGAAGGAGGATCTTCAAAAGATTTTAAATTGACTAAAACATTATTGAATAATCAACCGGAGTTAGCGCATAGTATCTTGCAAAAGATAGCGGATGTAACGGTCGCTTATTTAAATATGCAAATTGAAGCAGGTGTTAATGCTGTTCAATTATTTGATAGCTGGGCGCTGGCCTTATCCTGGAACGATTATAAAGAGTTCAGTCATCAATATAATAATTATATTATTTCTAGATTAAATAGAAAAGATGTTCCAGTGATTTCCTTCTGTAAAGGATCTTCCGTATTTGCACCTCTAATGGCGGAAACGAAACCTGATGTTATTTCTGTAGATTGGAATGCAGATTTACTACATATTAAACAAGGTTTACCGAAGGGTATAGCCGTTCAAGGAAATCTAGACCCATTTGTGCTTTATGCAGATAAGCCAGTAATTAAGAAGAAGATCTTGGATCTATTTGAAAGAATGCGTGGCGAGGAAGGATTTATCTTCAATCTGGGACATGGCATCATGCCTGATATTCCATTCGACAATGTGAAATATGCTGTCGAATTAATTAAAGAATATCGGTATTAATCGGTTTAACGAATACATTAAAAGAAGGAGCAGTGAATTGTTCCTTCTTTTATTTTGTTCACAACGATAACTTATAGAAAGTATAGTCTTAGGGACATCCCTGATTTTATGAGCGCTGCCCTTTCCGATTGACAGATAATTGTTAATTTTGATAAGATAAAGAATCTAAAATGCTCTATTTATACGCAAAAGCAATTCATATAATATTCGTGGTTTGTTGGATGGCTGGTTTATTCTATATGCCACGCCTATTTATCTATCATCAAGAAGCTAAACAAAAAACTACAGTAGAGTATGAAGTGCTGCATAAGCAATTTATGATTATGGAACGTAAATTATGGTGGGTGATAACCACACCAGCCATGTATATTGTTCTGGGTTCTGCTTTCGTCTTACTCTATCTAAATCCAGCCTTATTGTTGACAGGATGGATGCAAATTAAATTAGTATTTGTGGGTCTGCTTGTCATTTACCATTTCAAATGTCAAGGGATGATGTTTCAACTGCGTGCTGGGAATTTGAGTTGGACTTCCACCCAATTAAGGCTGTGGAATGAAGTATCCACACTGATTTTATTTGCAATCGTGTTTTTAGTCATTTTAAAATCTACCATAGGTTGGGTGTTTGGTGTGGTTGGCTTAATTTCTTTAGCTGTGCTTTTAATGATATTAGTGAAATTGTATAAAAAATATAGAAATAATAAAGGTGAACAAGTTGATTAATATGAGATATATTTTAGCCGTAATTATTGGAATGCTGACTATTCAATCTTCCAATGCACAAGAAAAGCAATGGGCCTTGGGTTTTTTGACAGATATTCAATTTAAAGATTCTTCACCTTATGCGAGTTATGGATTGCAAGGAAGATATGATTTGGATAATCATCAGTCTATGCAAGCACAGGTTTATGGTCGGGGAGAATTTATAGGTGTTGGAGCTGATTATTTGATTCAATTTTTAAATAAGGAGAAATCTAATTTTAATGTGTTTTTAGGTCTAGGACTTAGTCAGGAGTTTTTTACGTATGAATCAGCAGTTGAAGATGAGCAGACTAGTCCAATGAAGATAAAGGAAAATTTCACAAAAGCTATTGGACAAATAGGCGTCAGTCAATATTTTCCAACGGTAGGCTTATCCATTTATGGTGGTTTTAAAACGAAGTATCAATTTAAAAACGAGCACATGGATGCAAACTATTTGACGTTGGGTTTACGATACCATATTTGGTAATCCAAATGGCTTGGTATTAATCGGCAAAGCATAGGTATTTTAATTCCATATACTCATCAAGGCCGTATTTAGAACCTTCTCTTCCTAATCCCGATTGTTTTACACCACCAAATGGTGCAGAGGCATTGGAAATTAATCCGGTATTGATACCAATCATTCCAGCTTCTAAAGCTTGCGATACCCGAAAGCAACGGGCAACATTATCGGAATAGAAATATGCCGCTAAACCAAAAGCTGTATTATTGGCTAATTGCAAAACTTCTTCTTCTGTACTGAATTTAAAAAGTGCACAGACGGGTCCAAATGTTTCTTCTTTTGCAATCAGGCTGTCCGGATGTACATTGGATAAAACAGTAGGTTGATAAAATAAGCCTTCCTTGGTTTCGCCTCCTGTCTCAATTTTTGCACCATGAGCAACCGCATCTGCCACGTGTGATTGCACCTTTTCTAAACCCTTTTGATTGATCAATGGCCCGACTTGGCTCTCAGGATTAAGCCCATCTGCAAGCACTAGGTTTTTTACGGCTATCGTAAGCTTATCACAAAACTCTTTATAAATAGTTTCATGCACATAAAAGCGGTTTATGGAAACGCAGGTCTGACCTGTATTCCTGAATTTACCAGCGATTGAACCTGCTACGGCTTGATCTATATTTGCATCTTGGAATATAATCATTGGTGCATTGCCACCAAGTTCTAAGGAAATCCGTTTGATGGTACTTGCAGCTTGTTCCATTAAGGTTTTGCCAACAGCGGTAGAGCCTGTAAAACTAATCTTACGGACAAGATCACTCGTTGCTAAAGCTTTTCCAATTCCCTTGCTATCGGTGGAGGTAATGACATTGAACACACCATTTGGAAAACCAGCCATATCAGCTAGTTTAGCTAATGCAATTGCGGTAAATGGCGTTTGAGAAGCCGGTTTTAAGACTAATGTACATCCAGCGACTAAGGCTGGTGCTAACTTTCGAGTAATCATTGCTAAGGGGAAATTCCATGGGGTTATTGCAGCGACTACACCTATAGACTGTTTAATGGTCATTAAATGATTCTTTCCATTAATTGATGGAATAGTCTCTCCATAAGCACGTTTCCCTTCTTCTGCAAACCAATCTAAAAAGGAATTCGCATAATCAACTTCTGTCAATGATTCCCGAATGGGTTTACCACTTTCTAGGGTCATTATTTCTGCCAATTCATTCTTATGTTCTTCAATTAACAGGTTGAGCTTCCTAATTAATTGAGATCGAAATCCAAGGGATTCCTTTTTCCACAGATGCCAAGCTTGTTCAGCAGTTTGGATATACCGGTAACAATCCGCTACGCTTAGGTCTGGAAGTTGACCAATTGCTTTTTGAGTCGCAGGATTGAAAATTTCAAAGGTTTTATCGCTACTGATGAATTTGCCATTAAGGTAGGCCTGTTCAAGGAATAAAGAATTTCTCATCTTGGTAATTAGATATTGAATTAATTATTGGATTATAAACAAAAAGGAGACCATTGGGTCTCCTTTTGTATGTTATTTACAGATTATTTAAAGTATGACCCATTCGATCTCTCTTGGTCTTTAAATAAGCTTCATTGTGTTGATTCGGATTAATTTCGATGGGTAGGTTTTCGATAATTTCTAATCCATAACCAATTAAGCCAGCTCGCTTAGTCGGGTTGTTGGAAAGTAAACGCATTTTAGTAACGCCCATATACCGCAATATTTGCGCACCTACACCATAATCTCTTAAATCTGGTTTGAAGCCTAATTGTAAGTTCGCATCTACGGTATCTACACCTTGCTCTTGCAATTTGTAGGCATGCAATTTGTTGATTAGTCCGATGCCACGACCTTCTTGGTTCATATAAACAATAATCCCTTTACCTTCTTGTTCAATAATTTCCATGGACCTGTGTAATTGAGGGCCACAATCACAACGGCAAGAACCGAAGATATCACCCGTGATACAAGAACTGTGTACACGAACTAATATAGGCTCATCTTCATTCCATTCTCCCTTGTATAAAGCTAAGTGTTGCTCGCCTGTATTTTTTTGCGTGAAAGCTTTCATTTTAAAGTCACCCCATTGTGTAGGCATCTCTACAGAAACCTCTTCCTCGATCAAAGTATCGTGTTTCAATCGGTATTCGATCAGGTCTTCAATACTGATGATTTTTAAATCAAATCGCTCTGCTACCTTAATCAAATCTGGTAACCTAGCCATTTCACCATCATCTTTCAGAATTTCGACCAATACCCCAGCAGGTTCAAATCCAGCAAGTCTTGCTAAATCTACAGATGCCTCTGTATGACCAGTTCTTCTCAATACACCACCATCCTTAGCAATCAAAGGAAAGATATGTCCAGGTCTGCCTAACTCTTCCGGTCTTATATTTGGATCGATTAAGGCTTTTATGGTTTTGGACCGGTCAGAAGCTGATATACCAGTGGTACATCCATAACCTTGTAAATCCACTGACACTGTAAAATTTGTTTCGTAAACTGCTGTATTTTGGTTTACCATTAAACCTAAATTAAGTTCACGGCAACGTTCTTCTGTTAATGGGGCACAAACTAAACCTCTACCATGAGTAGCCATGAAATTGATAACTTCTGGAGTTGCATTTCTAGCTGCAGTGACAAAATCTCCTTCATTTTCACGGTCTTCATCATCCACCACAATAATAACTTTGCCTGCTTTTATGTCTTCGATTGCTTCTTCAATCGTATGGAGCTTAATATTCATTTGGTTTTCTATATGCTTACAAAGGTAGGGCTTAATTGCCATTTTTTTATAAATATGTTGTCATAAATAGCAATATTAAGGAAAAGGAAAATGCTTTATTTAAGTTTAATTGGCTTCCGGCTTTCTTTCGGTAATTTGTTGAAGTGATCAAAATATACTTTTGTAAAATGGTGAGAATACTTAAATCCAGTGAGGTATGCTATTTCTTTGATTTCTAATGGTGTTTCTAACAACATTTGATGGGCCACAGTCAATCTCATTTTACGGATATATCCAAAAACCGTATCGGAGAACAGCGCCTTAAATCCATTCTTTAATTTGTATTCATTTATTCCAAACATTTTAGCCAAATCTTGAAGGTGAAAATCCTGCTGGTAATTATTTTTGAGGTAATCTCGCACAGCATTCAGTATGGCGATATCTTGATTGCTCCAAGGGCTTTGATGTAAAGCATTGTTTGCACCTACAAAAGCGGATAATATCAATTCGTTTGCCTTGCATCTTAAGAAATCATACGCAAAATCAGCTTTATAATTATGGGAGGTCAGTTGATCAATTAGTAGTTCTTGATCTGTAGAAATGATAAGCGGGGATTTGAAAAGTGTCATGTTTGTCTTATTGATTAACGCTTTAACTCCCAGTTTTGAAAAACCTTGAGAACCTAATAATTCTTCTAGATAGCTATAGGGTAGATGGATGTCCAGCACCTTCCTATGCGTAGAGTAATTCAGAAATCCGTGTGTGGTTAGATTATAGATAAATTGGTAATGATTACTAGGGATAATAATTTGTTGATGATCATCCCCTTCATAAGCCGATTGACCTAATAATTCAAACTGTAGTTTAATTAAGGGGGTATGATGATCCACCCTAATCTTAAAAGGGCTTGTAATCTTCCATTCCTGATAAGTTAGCCTAATATCATTTAAGTTTGCAGAGATCAAATAACCATCTAGGTAGGGATTGTTGATGTTTTTTTTATGAAATCCACTGGTTAAAACTTCGGAGTCTTTATTCTTTAGTAAATCTTGTAAATAGTCACTTCCGTAAATTTCTTTAAGTGTCAAGCAAGGTATTTTATCCCTCATATGTTACAGTTTATCCTTTATCTGTTATTCTTAGCCTATCAAAAATAATACTTTTGCCATGTTATTTAAAATCAATCTAAATAATTTTTATGATTAAAATTTATACATACATAGTATCCTCACTCATCTGTTTAACAGTTTTGTTGCCAATTTCAGTCTTTGCACAAGCAAACGCAACGATAAAAGGAGAGATTTATACAATAGATGGAAAACCATTATCGTATGCTTCCATTCGATTAAAAGGAACAAAATATAATTGTTCTGTAACAGAGGATGGAACTTTTTCCATGCAAGTCCCACAAGGGGATTACCGATTAGAAGTGACCTACGCAAATTATGCTGTCTACCAAAAGCCTATCAAATTAAAAGCCGGGCAAGGCTTGATTCTGGAAAGAATCATCGTTCAATCCAATTCTACGCAATTACGGGAAGTCATCGTTTCGGATATTCAGCGAAATAAATTTGCAAAAAAAGAAACCGATGATGTGGCAAGAATGCCACTATCCAATCTTAGAAATCCGCAGGCCTATAGTGTAATTAGCAAGGATTTAATGATGGAATTAGCTGCAACGGATTATAATTCAGCACTCAGCCAAGTACCAGGTGCAGTGGTATCCACTGGGGTGAATGATAATGGTAATGGGGTTTATTTACGAGGATTTTCCAATAGTGGCAACGGAAATTCCAATATGGTTAGAAATGGTTTACCAATTAACTCTCGTGCGGTGTCTGAAATATTTAATTTAGATAAGGTTGAGATTTTAAAAGGCCCTTCTGCGACACTTTTTGGCGCACAGGTAACTTCTTATGGCGGCATTATTAATAATGTCACCAAAAGACCCTTTGAGTCATTTCGAGGGGAAATAAGTTACTTGACTGGTAGTTTTGGGATGAACCGATTGACGGCTGATATCAATGCCCCTTTAAATAAAGACAGGACAGCACTTGGTCGTTTTAATATCCTTGGAATGAATCATGATGGATTTCAGAACGAAGGCAAGAATACCGCTATAGCGTTTGCTACAAGCCTGCAATTTAAAGCAGGTGAAAAAACTACCGTTCGCTTTGATGCCGATGTATACAATACCACCAAACCCTTAGTTGCCTTTATTCGAAATACCAATAAGTTGACGGTTTCGAATATGAAAGATTTTAAAGCACCTTTTGATCGCTCCTATACATCAAATGATGTGGCCACCAACCGAACGAACATAAATATTGGCGCAGAAATAGAACATCAGATTTCGGACTCTTGGACTTCAAGAACTTCTTATTTATACAATAACAGTGGAGATAAAGGATCTATTTTCATGGTGCCTATGATTGTTGATGATCAACGCATAGAGCGTAGGTATCGAATATTTGACGATTTCAATTTAAACTATTCTGTAATACAACAAAATTTTAATGGTTCATATCAAATAGGTGCTGTAAAAAATCAAGTATTAATAGGAGCAGATGCGACCTTATTTACCAGTAAAAACCTTTATTTAGTTCCATACTTCGCCATTCTAGATACAGTCAATGTGAATGATCCTATTTGGAAGCCACTCACACGAACAGAAGTCAATAATTCCAGGGAAAAAAGAAGTTTCGGAGACGGGATTGATAATAGTAAATATCATGTGATCAGTGGTTATATTTCCAATGTGACGAACATATCAGACCGTTTATTTTTGATGCTGAGTGCTCGGTTAAATAAATTTTATCAAGGTACCATCACTTCATATAGCCCTGGTCAACCGGAAGTTCGTGATGAACAAGGAAAAGTAGAGCAACGTGCGGTTGCAGCATCCTACACTGAAAAGAAAGGTTATAATCAAGCGAATATTTCACCTAAAATTGGTATAGTCTACCAACCGATCAAAGACCAGGTTTCCATTTTTGCCAACTACATGAATAGTTTTACGAACAATGCGGCATCTATGGGGTTATCAAATCCTAGTGATTTACAATCTACACCAGTATTGACCAATTGGAAACCAGAACAAGCCTATCAATTTGAAGCTGGAGCAAAATTCGAATTAATGAATGGGCTTATTAATTCAAATATCAGTTATTATACCATTACTGTGCATGACAAAGTAAGACAAATTGCAGATGCGGTAAATGCTCAAGATGGTAAATTTAATAGTAAGGGTTTTGAAATAGACTTGATCGCCAATCCATTAAAAGGATGGAATGTGATATTAGGCTATGGATTTAACGAAAATGAATATATCATGGCTGCCGATGGCTTGGTTGGTTTGCGAGAAGCATGGACTCCTAAACATGTCGCTAATGTTTGGACATCCTATAAATTCTTAACTAATAAATTAAAAGGATTCGGTGCTGGTGTTGGAATGAACTACGTTGACCAAGTGCTTATGAACATGCAAGATGATTTTATCGTTCCATCCGCTACCATTTTCAATGCGACTTTATTTTATGACCAGCCCAAATATCGTGTAGGAATTAAACTCAACAATTTCACGAATAAAAAATATTGGGATGTATTTGCAAGGCCTCAAAAACCATTTGAGTTCTTAGCCAATCTATCCTTTAAATTCTAATGCATATCTCTCTTTCAATTTGCTGAGGGACTCGTTCCCTTGGCAAATTAATTTACGGTATTATTATGACAGCATTTGCTCTACGAACAAAACCTAAAAAAGCGGAAGCATCGGCCCCGGCGAAAAAGAAGAAAAGCAATTGGCTTTTACGTCTAAATGCATGGTTACATCTTTGGCCTAGTATTATTTCAGGAATCATTGTGATCATCGTTTGCCTTTCAGGAACAATCATAGTTTACTGCGATGAAATCATGAATTTTACCGCTGGACCATCAAAATATGTAAGCCTACCTCCGGATGCCAAACCTGTAACTGCAGATGCCATCCTCAATTCTATTAAAGATAGAGATTCCGCATTTCAAGTTTCCGAAATGGTATTTTTTCAAGAAGAGCAGCGCAGTGTTAGGGTACGTGCTTTCCATAAGGGTACTGGAAAACTTAATCTCATTTATGTTAATCCCTATACAGCTGAAATTTTGGACGTAGACTATACCATACATTTCTTTTTCGTGATGGCTCATATCCATTCGCACCTCTTGGCAGGTAAGATTGGAGGATGGATTGTGTTGCTGTCTACGGTGATCTTTTTAGTGAGTTGTATTACAGGCTTAGTACTTTGGTGGCCGAAAAGATGGACTAAGAAAACCCGACAAGACAGTTTTACGGTAAAATGGAAGGCTAAATTCAAAAGGCTAAATTATGATTTGCACAATGTATATGGCTTTTACGCCCTTTTGTTGTGTTTCATCCTGAGTCTTACTGGCGTATTCATCTTTTTCCACTCCCTGAGTGAAGCTATTAGTAAAACTTTTGGTGGCTCAGCAGATCATCTAGAGACTATTTTACCCAAAGCGATTGAAGGAGCTCCATCTTTAGATTTTGCTCAATTGGCATTTAAAGCTTTGAAAAAGCATCCTAATCAACCTAATGCTAGTATATGGGTGCCTAGGGAAAATAAAACAGGAGCATATGTTTTTAATTTGGGTGTTGCAGGATTGAAAAGCACTGAAAATTTAGCGGTCATGGTATTTGATAAATATACTGGACAAGAGCTCGCTGTAGAGAAGCCCTATATTATTCACGAGCAAGTAGAGAACAGCATTTGGCAATTACATATGGGTCAATGGTGGGGTCAGTTTGGAAAATTCTCCACTTTCTTAGCAGGGCTAATTGCAACTTCCTTACCCATAACAGGATTTTTAATCTGGTGGGGGCGAACACGAAAAAAGAAAAAGATCCCAAAACCTCAAACATAGCCTGTTTTTTCAGGCCATTTTAAAACGAAATCAAATCTATATATATGCAGCTTACTTATTTTATTTCCCTCATATTCCTTTTTTCTATGAGCACTGTTTATGGTCAACACGCATTGCAGGGGCAACTTGTTGATTCCACAGGACGGCAGATCAGCAATGCTACGGTCACTTTGAATCATACCATCAGTCAAAAATCATGGACGGTTGTAAGTGATGAACAGGGTTTCTTTGTTTTTCAAGTTCCGAATGGAAAATATAATTTGAAAATATCTTGTTTAGGTTATGAAGAGCTGATCCAATCAGAGATAAACATCAATGATCAAAACCTACAGTTAAATAAAATTCTATTAAAGGCCGACGAGCAATTTATTGAAGCGATTTTGATCAAAGGAGAAAAGCGCCTAATTGAACAGAAATCTGATCGCATGATCCTCAATGTCGCGAGCAGTATACTAGCAGACGGAATGAATGCCTTAGAGATATTACAAAGAGCACCAGGTGTCAAAGTAGATGATGATGGTAATATACAAATGCGTGGGAAGTCGGATGTAGGTGTATTGATCAATGGCAAACTTTCGTATTTATCCAATAGCGAATTAGCGACCCTCTTAAAAGGCACCTCCTCATCCACTATTCAGCGGGTAGAACTCATCACAAATCCTTCCTCCAAATATGATGCGCAAGGTATGGGTGGACTAATCAATATTGTGATGAAAAGGGATTTAACAACTGGATTAAATGGAAGCCTAAACTTGTTTGGCGGTGGAGGTAGGAAAGAACGTTATGGTTTAGCATTCCAAATGAATGCAACTTTAAACCGATGGAGTGTTATGGGGAGTTTTAATAAAGCCTATCGCGGAGAGGAAGAATATCGATATTTCGATAGGTTTTTTGAGAAAAGACCTCAAGAACAATTTGCCCGCATGTCTAAACAGTATTCCCTGACTTCCGAACCATTAGAAACTAATAGTGCCAAATTTGCGTTAGATTTTTTACCTACAGAACGGACGAACATTGGGATCATGTGGTCTGCTGATTTTGGATCCTATAAGAATTTCAATCAGGGCTATAATAATATTCTTTATACAGATGAACAGTTGCTTTCGAATACCTTGACCAATAATGCCATCCGCTCACAGTGGAACACGCATAATCTAAATTTAAATTTCAAGCAAACCTTCTCCCATGAGGGAGATGAACTTCGAGCAGATTTTGATTACATGTATGCGGATTACGATGCCCATCAATTATTAATCTCCGACTTCCAAAAAACGGCTGTTCAAGACGCTTTCACCTCGACAAAAAGAAACCTAAGTCCTTCGGTGAGTAAGCTTTATATTGGTAAAATTGATTATAGCAAACCAGTTGCGGAAGGCCATTTGTTCGAGCTTGGGTGGAAAAGTAGTTCCATCGAGGCTGATAATAATTCCATAAATGACTCGCTCAAAAGTCAGCAATGGGTGCATGATCTAGGCAATAGCAATCATTTTAAGTATCAAGAACAAATACATGCCGGTTATGCAAATTACCGATTCGAAAAAGGAAAATGGAATATGGTACTAGGTTTACGTGCAGAGCACACCAAGGCAGTCGGTAATCAATTAACAACCCAAGAAAAATTTACACGGAATTATACCAATTGGTTTCCCAATGCATCCTTGAGTCATAAATTTAATGATAAAAACAACCTGCAATTCTCTTTTGGTCGTCGCATAAATAGGCCAGATTATGAAGATTTAAATCCTTTTCGGTATTATGTAGATGCCTTTGTGTTTTATGAAGGCAATCCATCCTTACAGCCTGAATTGGCAAACGCTTTTGAATTGAATTACAGTTTTGGTAAAAACTTGCATGTATCCATGTTCTACACCGATGTAAACGATGTGATGACGAATGTCTTGACTCAAATACCCGATCGGAACACCACCATACGGTCTGTTGCGAATATCAGCGGATTTAGAAACAAAGGAGTAAACATCAACCATGCTTATCCCATTACGAAGTTTTGGACCAGCATTAATAATGCAGTGCTCTTTGAAAATTATTATTTCGGACAATTTAAGGAAGAACGTATCGATCAAAGGCAGTGGTCATACACCCTACAGTCTAATAATACATTCAAAATTGGAGCAGGATATTCCGCAGAATTGAATGCTCAATATGTTTCTCCTGAAACTGATGGCGTATTTAAAAGGAAATCGTTTGGCAATGTATCTGCAGGATTGATGAAGCAGGTATGGAATGATAAAATCGCTTTAAAACTTTCAGTAAATGACATGTTTAAAACCATGAGCTATTCTACAACATCCAGAAGTGCAGGGGTGCGCATGCAGCAAAACTTTAATTTAGATTCGAGGGTGTTGCTCATTTCTGCTACTTGGAAAATAGGCGCAGATTTAAAAGCTAAACCCAAAGCACATCCAGAAAATGACGAGCAAAAAAGGATGCGTGGGGCAAACTAATTTTAGCATTTAATAAAACCAAATTAACTTTTATATATAAGAGCCGCGACAATGTTATTGAAGCGGCTCTTTTCATTTTATGATAAAAATGGATGTCGTTTTATGAAGTCGGATCAGTGCTGGTTACAGCTTCAGACTTTGGCTTTTTAAACAAGCTGACTACTTTTTTCCAAATCGCTTCCGCTTTAATTTTATATTGGTCTACATCAAATAATGCTGAATCTGATGTTGATTTATATGTTAAAAATATTGCCAATGGCGTGAGAACAATAATGGCCATCCACATGCCCCATATAGGCGCTAAACTTGCATCTTTCGCCGCTTTCTCCGCTAATGTCGCTATGACATGGTATATTAAGAAAAAGATAATCGCCATCACTACCGGTAGTCCCAGTCCTCCTTTTCGAATAATCGCACCTAATGGAGCTCCCAATCCGAACAGTAATAAACAGGAGAATGCCAAGGTGAATTTTCGATGCCATTCGATGTCATATCGTATATCCTTTTCGTAATAGGGCGTAAAATCTTGATTTCTATTCGTCGCCAAATCCTTCAATTGTCTTGACTGATTAAGGGCATTATTCAAGGCCGTACGTTTAAGATCCGATTGGTTTAATTCGGCTAAGGTTATTCCGCTCTTGGATTCTTTTGGCTTCCCTTCTTGGTAATATTTACTGTAGAAATTAACATAGCGCATAGACTCCACGCTGTATATTTTTTCGAGGCTGTCCATATGGACAAGATTAGAATCCGAATAAAATTTCAGCTGTTTTAAATTTAACATCTGATGGTGGGTCTTGAATAAATCCTGATCCGTCCGATTCATCGCAAAACTACCCATATCAAACTTTTGAGTCGTTTCCTTAAACCTAAATCGTGTAAATTGTTGCCTAGGGTCATAACGCTTAGCATTCTTTACTCTTGAATCCTCATAACGCACTCCGTCCTTCATTTCCAAGACCATGTAGTTATTATCTTCTGAATTTTGAATGTATCCTTCCTTAGCAAAAATAACGTTATACGAGGCTCCTCCTTCAGAATGCTGATAAATCATCATATCATATAAGGTCGTTCCATCTTCACTTTTTGATTTTGCACGAATAGAATAGCCGGGAATGGTATTGTTGAAAACCCCTGGTTTGATAAAGAAATCTGCTTTTTTCTTACGTACATCGTACAATAGGGAGCCCATTTTTAAATTGACTATCGGTAAGATATAATCGGAAAAGAAAAAAGATCCTGCGCTAAACAATCCAACCACAACGAATAGCGGTGTCATTGCTTTTCGAAGCGAAACACCAGCCGCTTTAATAGCAACTAATTCATAACTTTCACCCAAATTTCCGAAGGTCATAATCGAAGATAATAACATCGATAGGGGTAAAGCCATGCTCAATTGTACCGCACATTGGTAACTCAATAATTCTAAAATCACATACCATTGAAATCCTTTACCTATTAGGTCATCAATGTATTTAAATAGAAAAAGCATCAGTAAAACAAACATGACAATAAAAAATGTCACGAGAAATGGTTTAATGAATGCTTGTAATATGAGTAAATTTATCTTTTTCATGTAATTACTACAACAACCCAATACATGCTTGCTATACGCACATGCTTAGGTTTAGTACACAAAGATACATTTTTTGTGATGTACTAAATGTTAGAAAAAGTTAATCTGTATGGGTTTTTTACGGAATTTTTAAATTCCATAAGAATGGACGTTAAATTCCCTGGTATTAAATAGAAGATCCAAAACCAGGGAATAGGATATGAATATTATGCGCCGATAACCCGTTGCAAATACCCTATAGAATTATTCCAAATTTGCTTACGATCTTCCAATTGTTCTTCTTTAGCATAATCGGTGATCGCTAATGCTACATCATTTGTTAATTCGTCTTGGACAATCTCAATTTCAAAATAATAAGGTTCGTCATCCAACCATTTAAATTTCACACTCTTGTTCTCTTTAACAGATACCAATCTCGCACGGTGAGATTCGTTATCCCATAAAAATTCATATATCCCATCATGATAATTTACGTCATCAGCAAACCATTGCGCTAATTCGTTTGGCTCCTGTAAATAAGGAAATAATATGCGTGGGGATGAGTTTAATACATATTCTAGGTTCAATTTAGTTTTTTCCGACATATGCTATACCTAAGTGGATCGTTTAAAATTATTGTTAGTAATCTATCTCGTATGTTTACCATACTAGTTTTTGTAATTATAATGAATTATTCCGTGATTAAAAAAAATGCATAAATCTTTTTTTTAACAGTTCTAGCGTTTTCAACAAGTATGCCAATTGAATTCTTTAGTGCTTATTCTTTCCAAGCATTTTTTATCGCTTCATGGTATCCGTTTGAAAATAAATCGTTTGCATGTTTTTCTTAGATTATATCGTTTTTAATAGCATTTTTTTATTCAATTTTTCTTTGATAATTATTCCTTATTGCTATCTTTGCATACCGAAAAACGGCGGGGTAGCTCAGATGGTTAGAGCGCAGGATTCATAACCCTGAGGTCGGCAGTTCGATCCTGCTCCCCGCTACTACAAAAAAGCTCATCATTTGATGAGCTTTTTTAGTATAATACCAATTCATAAGCCTTTTCTGCCTTTTAGTAAACCTTATTACAGATCAATCATAGCTATTACATGATTTTGAGAAAATTCTTAACGACACAGCATGTTAAAAATTAACATATATATCCCAAGTTTTGTACAAGGAAAAATCATAGACCCAAATGATCTGAAAATCATAGTTCAATCTTTTAAATCCTTATGCAGCTAAGATTATCGTGCCGCATAATTAGTTATCTTAAAAATGGATGCCAGTTTACATGATGTAGTCAATATGACTAAAATTAAAGTAACTGTTAAGGTTTAATACTAAGAAAAATATTGACATTTAATTGTTTAATTATAAGTCTGTTAAAGTTTATAAGTGAAAGATTATTTTAGCATAAATAATAGATTTAATTTTGTTATGAATCCTATTATTGGTAGGTTTCGAAACTTAATTTTTTTCATAAAATCAATTCTCTTAGAATAATCATATTCTGTTTTTGCAGTTAATATGTACATTAATATAAATGATATAGTAGTTATCCATGTTAATAAACAAATTTGCCATTTGCAACCTTTGAACAAATAACTTATGTTTATAATTTTCATCAATAAAAATGCTTATGTAAGTGTAGTCCTCATCATAACCAAAATAACTTACTTTTCAATAAAATGGTAGTAAACCTCATTTAGATTATTATAAATATTAGGAATACTTTTAGAATTTATTTTACATAGAATATCTAGTTTTTTATTTATGTGTTATTCAAATCTTGTAAGTCCGAATAATACATAGTAAATAGCCATACATAATTGTCAAATAATATAGGTAATTATTGCTGCTGGTAAAATTAAATTACTTTTAATAATATGTGTATATAAAGATGATTCGTAATAGAAATAATCAATACAATAAATATTAGTTAAAACAAGAAATCCACTTAAAAAATATATTTGAATTTCCCTTGCTATATGTGTAAATATGTTTAATAATTGTTCAAAAGATCTGTCCATTTCAATTTTGGAAATAAGTTATTTAATCTCAATTATGTCTATTTCAAATTATTGATAAAAATGCTTATGTATTTTTTCAATAAAATCCACCTCATCTCTATTTAAGCGTTTTTCCTTAGTACCTTCATGTGCCCACAAGTTTCTATATGAATTGAAATAAGAAATCCATTTCAAAGCTTTTTGTTTACTTCCAATACCCTCACCTATATCTATTGAAAAATCTCTTTCGAAAGTGCTAAAATAATCAATTTTAATATCCAGTATTTTATTCCAATATTTTTCGATAATAGTTTTATAATCATTTATATTAAACATTTCTGTCCAATCGACAATTCTTTTACCTAAACCATCTTTATAAAATTTCTCCATTTCCTGTTCGGCTCTATTTTGACACTCCCTTTTTATACTATTAATTTCTAATTCCCAATTATCACCGTATAAAATTTTTATTTTAGATAAAACTATACTTTTCATTTTTTTTTCAATCGCTATTCCTAAACTTCTTCCTCTATTTTGAAGTTCTTCATCTTGAGTTTCAAGCCATTTAACCATCTCGGTTGGAAAAAATTTATTGTTTTTTTGATGAACTATACTTTGGAAAAATCTAAGCCACTTTGTTTCTACACCAGATCCTAAATAGGAAAGATATTTTGTTTTTTCATCTTCGGTAATTTCATTTTGTAAATAATTAAGCAATGATTTTATATAAGGAACTAATTTATTAAACCTATCTATTTCATTCGTTGAGAAACTAACTTCTCCTTCGTCTATTAAAAATTTATTTAAACTATCAATCAAAAGTATAAATGGATAAGTTCCTCTATTTGATAAAATAAAAGATTTTTCATCATTATAAATTAAGGGATAATTCTGTTCAACGAATTCATAGCATTTAGAAATTAAATTAAAAATTCTTTTTTTACATTTAATCATTTCATCATTATGATCATGATTTGTTATATTATATAAAGAGTATTTATAAGCTTCTTCAGAGAAATTATTACCTTTAGCTTTAGGCAATATATTAGATGCTGATAAAGCATTTGAAAATGGTTGGAAAGTTAATATTGATTTATCTTCACCAACAGATATTTTTTCAAATAAAGGACTACTTAAATTATTTGATAATTCTTTAATTATAGCTGATCGAAGTGCTTTAACTCTTTTATCTGTTTTTTCCGAATTCCAATACAAATCTTCCTCTAGGTCTAATCTAAGACTAGGACTAACGGCTTTTTGATTTTCGTTAATATCCATGAAAATTTTTAGTTGTTCACTTGTATCTAAGTTTTCAAATGCAACAACAGGAATAGTGTTTGTTTTCTTAAACTTAGAATTAGCATATCCATAAACTCTATGCTGCCCATCAATTATGTAAGCAATTGAATAACTATTTGGAATTTTCAAAGTCCCAAAACATGAGTTGCTATCGCTCATTTTTGAACTTGCTTCAAATTGAATTTTATGTTTTTTACTATTGAAATTTATTATTATTGAATTTGGAAAATATCCTCCTTCATCAATAAATTTTGTTATACCTGGTAATCTTTTTGGAACAAGAAGCCTTTGGTATGTTGGGAATTCTGATTCATTCACTTTAGTTCTATGTAGAATAAAACCCATTTTCAATAATAATTCTGGTTCAATGGAAAACATATAATATGTTTTTTTTCCCATATCCCCTTTAATAGCTGGTATTTCTATTCGGTCTTTTGAAATAATTTCATTTTTGAAAATAAGACCAAGAAATTGATAAAATGCAACATTCTTGTAGTTTTTAATTAAATCGTTAATATATCTATAAGTATTATTATTATAATGAAAAGAATTTGTATTATGTAACCTCTTCAAATCTTCTGAATCCAACTCAATCCTAAGATTACGTGTTGCGAAAATATACTTAACTTTAAGAAATCTACCATAAACTTGTTGGAGGGTCTTTTTGAATCCATCAATCCTTAATCCTAATAATTCAAAGTCATCTTTGAAACTTTGAGATTTTTTAAGTTTTTCACTTGACTTACACTCTATTAAAATAGCTGTATCATCATTAACTGCTAACACATCAATTTGCTTTTTATTATCATTGTCAAAATACATATGTAAATTTTCGTCAATATTTAATTCTCTATATCCTAGTTCATACATTTGACACCAAATATCATCCTCAAATTTTTTTGAATGTATTTTTAATTTTCTAACTTTTGTCTTTGTCTTTAATGGTTTTCCAAAAACTTCCCACCCGTCTTTTTCATATTCTTTTATCAAATTATGATCAATACTTAGTGTTTGATATTCATTTTTTTTTGAATTATATATTTTCCCTAAATATGATAAATCATTAGTCATCTTTTTTTTAATATCAGCTATTTTGAAATGATCTATAAATGCCATAATTATTTTAAATTAGTTAGAATTAACTCTGAATATTTATCTCTTTTAGCAAATTTTCCTCCAACAACACTTACACGTTCCACCTCATAAACAAAATCTCCATTATTGAAAATTTCTTTAATAGATTTATGTGCTGCATTAGTCATAATATAGTATGCTCCAGCATCTTTAATATTATTTATATAAGAATTGAGCCTGAATTGATCCTCTAGTGAAAAAATTTTTTGATTATATTGAATAAAACCATTTTTATTATGAGCAACGGTATATGGGGGGTCAAGAAATATTAAATCGTTTTCTCTTATTTGATCGATAGTTTCATTAAAATCTATAGCCAAAATATTCGTACCGCTTAAATTCTGACTAGCCAATAAGAGATTTTGAAAATCAATAACATAGTTCTTTCTATGACCATATGGTACATTATATTCACCTAAGCTATTAACCCTATAAATACCATTAAAAGAGGTTTGATTTAAATAAATGAATTTAGCAGCCTCATATATTTTGTCATCAAATATTTGTTTCCTGATTTTATAATAAAATTCTTCAGTATTTTCAAATTGTGATAAAGCTTTTATCACGTTTTGAACATTATCCCTTACTTGTATATAAGTATTGATAAGATCAATGTTTGAATCAGAAATAGTTGCTTTTTGAGGATTTAAATGGAAATAAATCGATCCTCCTCCAATAAAAGGTTCATAATAGTTTTCAAAGTTATCAAGTTTGATAATTTTGTCAATTTCACTAAGTAACCACCTTTTTCCTCCAGCCCATCTTAAAAAAGGTTTAGCCTTTTTCATAATATTAAGTTTTAAAAATAAAAGTTTAGATTAATAATATTTTTAATCTTGGTTAATTTACTATTGGTTATAAAGCATTCCGTTTCGGAATTAGCATCATGAATATACACCTAACTTTAATAATTGAAAATAACTTTACTCAAAATCATTACCGAATTATATCACAATTTGTAATAATTCATGTTCTAGCAATATTGATGAGCTTTTTTAGTATAATACCAATTCATAAGCCTTTCCTGCCTTTTAGTAAACCTTATTACAGATCAAACATAGCTATTACATGATTTAAAGGAAATTCTATTCGACACAGCATGTTAAAAAGTAGAACTTATTTCCAAAGTATTGTACAAGGAAAAATTATAGACCCAAATAATCTGAAAATCATATTTTCTATAGCTATAAAACCCTCAGCAATTAAAATAATATTAGTACATAAGCATATCCAATCAGGAAATGAGAGACCACATGATAAATCATTAAAATACCCTAAAGCTTCAAAAAGTATAATTCACCACATACCATTCATCTCTACCTACAAAAGAATATGTACAATTTGATAACACTTACTTCCGCAGCAATTTTCGTTTACTTACAATACCCTACAACAACCAAGCTCATAGCCAATTCTACAGCAGCAAACAGTTAAAACCCCATCATTCTTGTAGCTGAAAGCAAAAACAATATATTTGTAGCATATACAAATCACAGATGAAACTATTAAGAGCAATTACATTACTGACGATGCTATGCTGCACTGCGCCGATATTTGCCCAGTCAAGCTTTGAAGGAACGTTGACTTCTCGAGTTACGATGGCGGGAGTAGACCTCAGTTTAGTTACCGAACAAATCGATTATTCCAAGGGAAATGTTCAGGAGCAAATGCAAACCTTATTTAAGGCGATTCCTCCAGCAGATTTTGCACGATTAAGAGCTATGATGGAAGAAAACCCAATGATGGGAATAGCCATGATTATGATGCCTCCCAAAGCAAGCATTCACATCAAAAACAAAATAACCTACGCGAAAACCAAGGGATTAGGTTATGAAATTCAGCATTATCACAATGAACAAAGCGATGAGGCCTTTCTTTATACAGCCTCATTAATAAAACCAAGCGATGCGGTAACCGGGGCATACAAACCTTCCGAAGGATACGATGCATTATTCACTGAAGCCAATCGCATCACAGTAGATAAGTTTAATGTAGAGCGTTCCACAAAAACAGCACAAGTAGCCGGTTATACTTGTAATATTTCCACTTATACCACGAAATCCTTAGATCCAGAAACTCCAAATTCGATGGGGATTCCTTCAGTACAGGTGCATAAGCTGGTAGTATATACCAGTAAAGAATTACCAAAAGGCATTAATTTTTCCCATCCCTATTACCTGCCTGAAGATCACGGAATTCTTCGAATCGATATCTACTTGAATGCAAAAGCAGAACCGTCCATGGTTTATGAAATGACCGCTGTAGATAAAAGTCCAGTGAACGACAGCTTGCTTATACCGAAGAAATCAGAGCCTATATATACGTTAACCGATATGAACTACGCCATGAAGTTGATGGGGATTATGATGGGGGGCATGGCTCAAATGGATGTGAGCGATGAAAATGAAGAAGAATTCAGTGAAGACGAGGAAATAAATTAATCATGAAACAATTAACTAAAGGAAAGCAATATGTCTTTTCATTGTTTATAGGGCTGGCAATCACCGCTTGTGGAAACCATGCTGCTAAACAAACAGAAGAAACAGTTGTGGGTGATTCCACTGAGCAAGTGGTTATTCAAGATACCGCTGATTTTGATCTTAGAAAGATACCTATCAGTGAAGTAAGTTTAGGCGAATTTCCATACTTAACTCCACCAGATGATTATTGCTTTGACTATTGCCAGGCATGGAAGGGAAGCATAAAAAAAGACGATATTAAAGCTTTAGATCGAGAGTTTTTTGCATTTAATGGCAAGTTAGTAGCTATAGAAGGTAAATCTTACAAACAAACCATAGAAAAGAATAGGACAACCGATCAATCAAGGTTTAGTGCCTTATTCGTTGAAAAAGCTTTTCATAACGCGTTATTGGATTTGGGAGCTGTAGAAGTAAATGGGGTAGAAGTACCTTATTCCGAGATTGAGCGTATAGGCAAACAAGAAGTACTCGATTATGGGCATGCCATTGATTTCAATGGACTAGATCACATTCACACCTATATCATCCGTAAGGAAGATAAGGTTATTTGGATTCAGTTTTCACTGCTAGACAATGAAAGCGGAAAGATTACCATAATGGAAAGCACAGATAAATTAAGCTAAGGGTTAGCGCTGTAAGCCCTCCGCATGTTAGGGCTGTTGCCCTAAAAACAGTAAAGAAAACCTCAGAATTAGCCCGTTTAAGAACCAAGATAGCGCATTAAAATGAACTATTTTGGTTCTTACTGGCTTATAATTCCATACTATTTATTTACAAGGAACTTTATTTACGCTCGTACCCGTCGCTTCAATATAAGTTCGACCTTCCACTAATTGAGTGAATTTTATCAGGTTATTTTTATCCTTATTCCAAGGGAATTTATTGAATGTATTTCCATTAAACAATTTCAATGGGTATAATTTACCTTTATTTACTTTACTGCCAAAGATGGTCACATCTCCTTGTCGGCTTATGATAAGGCGTATAAGCGGAAAATCCTTACTTCCGCTCATGGAAGAAATCGTGTTTATTTTTGCCCCGCCTTCCACATTGGTACCTTCATACATACTTCCATCTTCAAACATAATGTTTTGTGGTGTATAGGTGTGTTTTTGAAATTGAAGCTCATCCTTAGCCAAGAGTACCCCATTTAATTCCATATTAAAGGAATTGTCCAATACGATAAAATCAAATACAACACCATAGTCTGCTGCTGGCGCAATAACTTCTTTCACGAGTAAAGTATTATCCGGCACATATACACCATCCTTATTTATTCCTTTCACCCCATTTTCTCTTCTTTCCTCATACCTCCAGGAATAAGTAGTCGTCCAGTTGGTGGTTACCGTACAGGTTTTAAAATTTAAATCTAATTCATAAAAAACTCCCGGTTTGATTTTGATGTTTTGGATGGTTAGGTTTTCTTTTGTGTCACCATCCATGGTTATTTTTCCAAATGTCAATGAAGCGGTATTAGTTTCTGGATTAATGACTAACGTTTGTGTGCTACTCACCGATCTAAGGCCATTGGCTCCTAAATTGGGAAAACTAAGTGGAGTACCGTTCGAATTTTCCGATGCAAATGAAATAACCCCAGTTGCTAGTTTTAAACTGGCGCTTGTTTTATTGGGTTTGATGCTCACGTTGTTTAATTCGGTAAATGTGCCTGTGGTACCATTGTCAATTGATAGATTAACCTTTATTTCTCCCAGTTGATGTTTCAAAATAATATCCAAGTAATTATTACCGCTTTTCAAGGTCAACTGTTTTTTAAAATACATAAGCCTGCTGTTCACATCAACAATTTCAGCATTTTTTAACTGCTCTTTATTGATCAATTTTGGCAGCTCATCTCGGCTGTTTATTGAATACACCAGGAAGGTATACGTACTGTTTTCTTCAAATGCCAAAACTGGAGTTTTTTCCTCTTCTCCACGGAGGTATTCTCTTTCAGCAGCCAATTCACCCGTACTTTTGTAGACCAATAATTTATATTTTATGCCATCCGACAAATTTTTTCTTTCTGTGGCCGCTCTGTTATTCTTGTTGCTCTTTATAGCTGGCCTAGTTTGTTTATTTGAAATAGGGTCAAGCTCTTTGAGGGTTATTTCTACATTTTTATTTTCAGAAAACCCAATAATTCCAAGCGGTTTTGAGGCTGCTTTTTGAGGCTTTCTAACCTGGGGATTCTGGCTACCTTCAAACTCATTTTCAACTTCAAATACAGCGAAATTGATGCTTAATTGTGCTTTACCTCCTTCCTTTAAACCTTCAACCTTTATTTTTTTACAGGAATACGATAGCAATAGAAAGATTACTAACCAAGGTAGCAGGGTATGAATAGGGCGTATGTTATTTAATTTAATTTTCATGATGATCGTTCTGAAATTACCAATCTATATCAATTACTTGATGTTCAGTTTCTATTTCCTCTAGGATTTGTTGATCATCTCGTGTTGTGCGAATTATAGCCGATCCAACAGCAATGCCATGATCTAGTGCTACAATAATGAGCTCCAATTGTGGAGCTACATATTTTTTTTTCTTTTTCATTGGAAAATTATACCGAATAACTTCGTAGATATTTACTATAGTTTTTGTGATTAAAATATTGTTCTGATTAATAGTTGCGCAAAAATAACACTTTATTTTACCATTTGCAATAATATATATCTATTAAATTATTAATATAATATTTGGAGAAATTATTTTTATATATTTAGCCTATTTTGAAGTGTTAAAAATTAGCTTTAACTAATCGTTAATCAGGTTTTTCTAAACAAGCATATTTTATTCTTGTGCTAATTATTCCTTCGAAATAGAAATTCTAGCCTTAGAATTTATGTACCTTTGCATTTCCAACTATTAACAGGGTCTTATCTCTTTAAAAGAATAAGCACATAACTACTTATTATTAGCATGCTGAAGATTTATATTTCTTGTATATCCTTTATTTTCCTAAGTCTAGGTTCTTTTCAACTTTCCTTTGCCGAGTCAAACCCTAAGCTTCTTGAAGAAATCAAGAATTTGATTACTAAAAATGATTTTGAAAATGCCATTACTGCTATTCAAGATGGTTTAGAACATACCAATAAAGACAATTATTACTTACATTATCAGCTTTATCTGCAAAAGTCTTTAGTTTATAAAAGTATTTTTAATTACCCGCTAGCCTTAGACAATTTAAATTACGCGGAAGAAGTGGGTATTCGCGATGAAACCCATAGAAAGGAGGTTTCTGCCCGTGTAAAAATTGAAAAGCTTTTCATCTATTTTGATTATCAGCAGCAAGAAGAATTTAGGATTCTCTACCAACAAATTAAGGCCGAAGATTTAAACTTAGTTCCAGCACAAACAAGGGCATTTTTCATATCGATACAGGGCATTCTGGCCATGCGTGAAAATCAATTGGAAGAAGCTGTAAAGCGATATGACGAGGCGATTGAATTATTAAAAAAAGAAGACCCTAAGCACCTCCCGATCGTTTATAAGGCAAAAATTATTCTATATGGCCAAATGAATAAGCCCATTAAAGCTATAGAATCCTTTGAATTGGGATTGAAATATGCCGAACAATATCAAGTTCAACTTTATAAAATAATCATGTACGAGTCCTTAACGAAATATTATGTGAGTAAGGAGGATTACAAAAATGCATTAACCTCTCAACATAAAGTGAGTGAACTTCGAACTGCCTATAATGCCAATAATATCAGTGGGAAGCTCAATATATTAGAAAGTCAAATCAATAAAGAGCGAAAACAAATTGAATTAGCGTATGAGCGTAAGAAGAACCAATACATCATAGGTATAGTTGGCATACTATTAATATTAATCTTCATATTGATTCGATTGGTTTTAGTGAATAAGCAAAAAGCAAAATTGGTGGAACGTGAAAATATTGCTATTCGGCGGATGATTCAACACCTACCCACCAAAGAATATGAAAAACCAACCATTATTTCATTAAATGAGTATAATTTAAGTGCTCGACATTTGGAAATAATCCTGTTGGTCAAAAAAGGCAAAACCAATAAGGAAATAGGCGAAGAGTTATTTATTTCCGAAAATACGGTGAAGTACCATTTAAAATCTATTTATGATATTTTGGGTATTGGTAATCGGATAGAATTAAGAGCAAAAGTTCCTGGAGAAGCGTTAAAAGAAGAGGAATCGATCTTAGGTTAGCCGGCTAATTCCTCAAGGCTAGAACTTAGTTTTCCATTTTCGGCTCAATCGATTGGAATCTTTTAAAGACAGGATTTGAATGGCATATTCCTGAATTATTAGGGGAGAACTTTTAACATTCGTAGAATTCGAGTAGGAAGCGAGTAAGCTGATTACTTTTCCATTCTGCTTGGCTATATAATAGCTTTGAATGCCTTTATCTTGTACTATTTCGGTATGTAATAGCTTGTAGTTCGCTCCATTTAATTCTTCGCTATAGGCAAGGTAAGATTCAGAATCCTGGTAATTTAATGTCACGCTATTTTCTTCCTCATTTTTTCTCAATTGATAGGTGACCAGCAGCGCTGCGGAGTTTTTGTAGATCACGGAGTCTGCTTTGTTGGATTTATTTTTAGCTACATCGACTAAATGAAAACCCGATTGAACCATCTGATGTTGTATTTCTGCTAATGGTTTTTGATTTAGGTCATTCAAAAAAGTTAAATCAACCGACTGTCCGAAAGAAAATGGAACGAATAAAGTGAGCAGAACGAGACTAAGTACCAGTTTTTTTGTGCCTTCCATACAGGTATTCAAGTAGAAAAGGGATATATAACATACCCCTTTCATCTAGATAATAGGTTAGGTGAATATTAATTTTTTCCGTTTGCTTTGATTTGTGAATCCATATCTAAATATTCTTCATCCGATTTAATTTTGAATGATTTCACGCGTGCAGTAACAGTGTATTTTTTCTTCTTTTGATCAACAGTATAAGTTGGGTTTATGACCCCATCAGCTCCTTTTTCTATCGCAGCTTTTTCCGCCATCATTAACGCAACTTGTTTTAATTGGTCTAAAGTATATCGTTTATATTGTTTTTTGTTTTCTACGGTATATGCCGTGTTACCACTGAGTATGGTGTATTCCGATCTTTTTAATTGACTAGAGATGCGAGTTGTTTGAGTAGATATACCTGTCTCTACTAGTTTCGTGCCTCCACAAGAACTAATAAGGCCTGTAAAAATTAAACTTGCAAGGGCTAAAATGCTAACTTTCATAGTAAAAGAGTTTTTTAATGTTTCTATAATTCAACGAGGCAAAAGTATCTGTTTAAACACTATTTATTCAGATTTAAGCAGGTAGTTTAGTGGGTAGTTTTAGCTCAAAATCCCTATCCAAACGAGTATACGTCGGGTAGTCTACTGTTTTTAGCGGTTCAAGTAAGTGATTTTAAGCTGTAGGGATTTTAGTGTTGGAAAGGAATTCTTTGCGGTAATAGGAACCTATTACGAAAAGGATAATTTGTAAAATTGCAAGATACGATGGACTATAAACTTATTTTTCAAACGCAAACCAATCTGTTAACGCTCCATCATAATCAAACCTGTTGATTAATTTAAATCCAAGGTTATACAACAGCTTTTTTGAGTATTCATTTTCAGGATCGGTAATGGCATATATTTTGGTTAAGTGTAATTGCTCCTGCGCATATTCCATGATAGCCTTAGCCGATTCCGTAGCGTACCCTTTATGCCAATGTTTTCGTTTAAATCGATAGCCTAGTTCAACAAAGTTTTGGTGCCCATTTAAAGGTCCAATAAAATATTTTAGGCCACAGCAACCTAAGCATTCTTTACTAAGCTTATCAACCACAGCCCAACGCGCTATTCCATAATCCTCATACTGTTTTCTGAGCATTTCGATAACCGGATAGATTTCATCAATAGCTTTTACAGGTTTGTTTTCTATATAGCGATGTACCTCCGGATCCGAATCCAACTCAAATAAATCCGCAGCATCCGAAGGGACAATCTCCCTGAGGATAAGCCTTTCCGTTTCGATTATTGGCACTCTATATCTTTAATAAATTTCCATCAATTTCGCGTTTTTTAGGTGTGCAAGATGATGCTCAGCATGCCAGGCATAAATCCCTATATTCGTTTTAAGGCTTATCATTTTTTGAGTTGCAGGATGCACAAATGTGCGGTCTAATTCCTCCGTGTCAAGACTCCGCAATAATAGTTCCCAACGTTGATGCAAACCTGTTAAAATAGACAGCGAACTTGCGATGTCTATTTGGGTAACGTCAGCTAACTCTGCCCAAAGATGTTCCTCATAAGGTTTGATGCTGGGATTTTCCTCCGTCAATGCTAATTTAAATCGTATAAAACTATTCATATGACTATCAGCACAATGATGTACTAATTGTTGAATGGTCCATCCTCCAGGTCTATGTTTTCGCAACAGATCAGTAGGACTTAAGCCATGCAACTCTTGGGTTAGTTTACCTGGAAATGAAGCTATTTGTTGAATCCATAGATCAATTAATGCTTGATCAATTCTGCTGGGAGGATTAAAGTGTCCAATAGGATAAGCTAAGTTTTCTGTCATGCTGTTCAAAATCTAGGGGATGTAGTACTTATGCATTTTAATCGTTTGTAATTCCGTAGGATGATTTTCCTTACTGTAAAAATCATAATAATTAGAGAAAAATTCCAACACATACCATTAATTTTTTTAAGAACGGCAACTTTTAGGTAGGATAGAAGGATTGGGAGCGGATTGGATAAGTTTTCCGAAAATATCGACTATGGAAATTTTATTTTACAGAAAGTTTAGGTCAGCTTTAATTTTGGGATATATTATTATATTTGATTCAAACCTTGTAAATCAACTTAAATTCTTATGCATACAGATGGCCATGTGGATGATGAAATGCTTTTAATGCAAATACAGCAGGGAAGTGAAAAGGCCTTTACGCAATTGTATGAGAAATACGCCAATCGCATTTATATTAACTTAATTAAGTTAGTTAAAGATCGGGATGTAGCACAAGAACTTCTTCAAGATGTGTTTTTAAAAATTTGGGATAAGAAATCAACCATAACCATCGAAAAGTCTTTTCCCGCTTACTTAAATACCATAGCTAGAAATTTAGCATTCAATTTTTCTAAGCGCATTAGTCTGAATGAAAATTATTTGACTAGTGTTATTCAACACAACCCTTCACAATATTCCCATGTGGAAGAGAACATTATGCTGAATGAGATACAATCGTTATATGATCAAGCCATTGCGGAATTACCTCCAAAGCGAAAATCCGTCTATCTATTGTGTAAAGTAGAAGGGAAATCCTATGATGAAGCAGCCCAGATTCTTGGTTTATCATCTTCAACGATCAGTGATCACATGGTAAAAGCGACTCGATTTATTAAAAATCGAATCTCAAAATCGGAGTGTTTTGGATATGTTTTCCTATATTTTATTTCCAATTTTTAATTTTTTTTAGTTCAGAGCAGAGTTCCAATCGATTTCAGTTGTCTTTATATATAAAAGGCAATCGATTGAAAGACAAGATCAACATTCAAGAGTTATTTAAATTATATCGTGACGGTAATTTAACGGAACAGCAATGGCAAGATTTGCAAGAGCGATTAAAAAACGAAGCAAATCAACGGGAATGGAATGAGCTTGCTGCACATTCCTTATTAGATCCAGTCAATGAAAATTTGCAATCTGATGATCAGATTCAACAAGACCTAAATCGAGTTGCAGATCAATTATACCTTAAAATCAAACCAGTAACTCTACGCAAGCGACTACCTTTTTATTACAGTGCTGCCGCGGCAATTTTAGTCATGTTGGGCTTTTTATATTATTTCCACAAACCGAAAATCGATTCAGCAGTTGTAGAGCCTATGCACTCTGAGTTTGGAACAGATGCTAAACCTGGAGGCAACAGAGCTTGGCTTACGTTTAAGGATGGATCTAAAATATCCTTAGATGAACATCAAGATGAAATCATCAGCAAGGAAGTCATACACTATGTGGATGGCGGCCTGATCGCAGATAATATTAAAAATATAATCCGTAAACAACCATCTTTATCTGATTCCATTACTTTGCATACACCTGCTGCGGGACAATATAAAGTAACTTTAGCCGATGGAACAAAGGTGCTATTAAATGCCTCTTCCTCCATTACCTATCCTATACGATTCTCTGGCGCTAATCGGTCTGTCAAATTAAGCGGAGAAGCATTTTTTGATGTGAAATCAAGTAAAGAACCTTTTGAAGTGCTGTCCGAAAACCAAAAAATTACGGTTTTAGGAACTACGTTCAATGTATATGCTTACCCCGATGAGCGGGTAACTGAAACAACACTCGTTAAAGGTCAAGTGAAGATTCGAAACACGAGTAGCAACAAGGAATTCTTTTTAAAACCTAACCAACAACTTCACATTCAAGGAGAAAAATCCACCCTTAGCCAAGTTCAGGTAGACCCATTTATTGCATGGACGAAAGGCGTATTTCAATTTAAAGATACAGACATGTATCGAGCAATGGCGCAAATAAGTAGGTGGTACAATGTTAAAGTATGGTATCAAAAGGATATTCCGAATACCACATTTTTTGGTGAAGTAGACCGCGACAAATCCTTGTCACAGGTTTTAAAATTGTTAAAAAGAAGTGGGTTGAATTTTTCCCTGGAGGAAAAAAATAATGAAAAGATTTTAACGGTATTACCCTAACGATTAATTAACCTAAATGAAATGATGATGAGTACATAGAAAATATATAAAAAAACAGGTGATGCTCCAACATCACCTGCGAAAGTTCGGCATTCGCTGTGACAAGATGTACAGCGACAAAATTGATGTGAAATTTAGTACCAAACAAAACCAAATTTATGAATTATTCCGCATATATAAAGGGGAGATTATGCCCTTTATTAGTCAAATGGTTATTGATAATGAAACTAACAGCCCTGCTTGTTTTCGTGTTTATTTTCCAAGCATATGCCAGCTCATATGCACAAAAGGTAAGTTTAAAAGTGAAGAAAAAACCCCTCACGTAAGTGATGGAGGAATTGAAAAAACAAACCGGATACCAATATTTTCTCCAAGGTCGAGAAATAGCCTACCAAGAAATTGATGTGCATGTCGTCAATCAACCCTTCAATAAAACAATGGATCAAATACTTTCAGGTCTAAGTTTAAACTGGACGATGGAAGATGAGACCATTGTTATTTCAAAAAGTACAAAAACTGTAAAACAGGTTTTGCAACAGCGTATCGTCCGAGGCACGGTATCGAATGAGCAGGGGCAACCACTTTCTGGCGTAACCGTAGCTGTAGCACAAACGACACTCGCTACCGTATCCAATGAAAATGGTGAATTTGAAATTCAAGTTCCGAATGACCTGAGTTCCTTACAGTTTAAATTTATGGGTTACCTGGATGAGGTAATGCTGATCGAAGATAATGCGCCTTTGAAAGTTGTGTTAAAAGCGAAGGTAAGTGATTTAGATGAAGTGGTCGTGGTGGGGATGAATATTCGACAAGCGAAACGATCGGTCACAGGCTCATTAGCAACCATTCAAACGAAAGAATTAAAACAAAGTCCTGTAGCTAATTTAAATAATGCGTTGGCAGGTAGATTGCCCGGATTGATTTCTGTGCAGTCTACGGGGCAACCTGGAGACGATGCCTCCTCCTTATATATTCGTGGGATAGCTACATATGGTTCCAATACAGCGCCTTTGATTGTAATCGATGGTTTACCTAGAGGTCAGGGTAGTTTTAGTCAAATTGACCCCAACGAGGTCGAATCGGTATCCATATTAAAAGATGCATCCTCTTCGGCGCTTTATGGTATTCAAGGGGCCAACGGAGTCATTGTGGTGACTACCAAACGTGGTCGTGAAGGCCAAAAACCGGCTATTGACTTTACGGCTCAGCAAGCCGTTCAACAGGTCGTAAGATTACCTAAGCCTATAAGTACTTATGAGAGTGCTTTATATTTTAATCAATATGATTTTAATAATAATTCCACACCTAGATTTAGTGAGGAAGCCTTGGAAATTGTTAGAAATGGATCTGAACCCCATTTGTATCCTGATATTAATTGGTACGATGAGATCCTGGAGAAATCGGCACTTCAAGGGCAATATAATTTAAATGTGAGTGGCAATTCCAACCGTGTCCGATATTTTGTCTCTGGAAGCCATATTAATCAAGGGGCACTCTTGAAATATAGTGATGTATTAAATGATAATTATGGGAAAACAAGTGGTTTCTCCAGGTATAACTTTCGTTCCAATGTCGATATCCAAGCGACAAAAGGGCTGAGTATACAAGTTGATTTAGCTGGCCGTTTGGAACAACGTATTGGCCCATCTTCTGGTTTTAATGAAGTGTTTAACCAAATAAGCAATGTACCTCCATTTGCGCTTCCTATTTTTAACCCTGATGGTACGCTTGGTGCTGCAAGTAATGTAGAAATACCCTTCTGGAGAAATCCTTATGGTTTAGTTACGCAAAGCGGTTACTATGAAAGCTCTACGAATGTGATGTATGGTACGATATCCGCAAAACACGACCTAAACTTCTTCTTAAAAGGATTATCGGCACAAGGTTTTTTTAGTTTCGAAAACAACAATATCAACCATACGGTAAGAAGCCAAGAATTTGATTCGTTTTGGTATCGAGGCTTAGATATTGACGGATTACCGATGTACCAACAAACACGTATAGCAAGTACCTTAGGTACTTCTGGATATAATAATATTGAGCGATCTAATTATATGGATTTTCGTTTACAATATCAAAATAGCTGGAATGATCACGAGGTTTCTGCCCAAGCTTTATTTAATCGAACCTTTAGATCCTTTAACTACGAATTGCCTTATGCTTATCAAGGGGTTAGTGCAAGGACGACCTATGCGTTTAGGAAGAAATATTTCGTAGAAGCCAATTTATCGTATAATGGTTCGGAGAACTTCCCTAAAGGAGAACGATACGGATTTTTCCCTAGTGTTTCTGCGGGTTGGGTGATCAGTGATGAATCATTTTTGAAAGAGGTAGATGGATTGAATTTCATGAAAATTAGGGGATCTTATGGTTTAGTTGGAAATGATAAAATTGGTGGGCAGCGATGGCTGTATTTAAGTGATTTTGCCGGTGGTGGTGGCTATCCTTTCGGAGTTACGGCTAATTGGAAACCCGGTTACAACGAATCTCGAATAGGGAATCCTTTTGTCACATGGGAAACGGCACGCAAATCTAACCTAGGTTTTGAAATTTCTATCCTTCCTCAAGATTTACTTCAATTAACCTTTGATGTCTTCCACGAAGAAAGGACGGATATTTTAACACAGCCCGGTACGGTTCCTGATTATTTAGGGATTTCTAATTTAGCTCCATTGAATGCTGGAAGAGTAATTAATAAAGGAATTGATGGCGAGTTAAGGATAAACAAGAAGTGGAATGATTTCAGTGTTTTTAGTAACATCCAATTTACTTACTCCCGTAATCAGGTGATGGAAAATGATCAGCCAATGCCAGCTTATCCCTATCAAGATTTAAGAGGTTATGAAATTGGGTATGTATTAGGATATAAATCGTTGGGCTTCTTCCAAAACCAAGCAGAAATTGATAACAGTGCCTTACAACAATTTGATAATAAATTGATCCCTGGAGATCTTAGGTATCAGGATATGAATAGTGATGGGCGGATAGATGCTTTTGACCGTGTGCCGATATTATTGCAAAATGTTCCTAGGTATATGGGAGGCTTATCTTTAGGGGCTACTTATAAAACCTTCGATATCAGTATTCTCTTAAATGGGGCAGGTGGGGGAACCGCCAGATATATTCCAAAACCGTTAGACCCAATGATCTTACATCGTTGGCAAGAAGGAAATCAAGAAAATGCCTTAATTCCAGTAGCTAAGAATTCTTCCAACAATACGTTAATGTCTGATTTTTATTATTTCAAAACCGATTATTTAAAACTCAGAAATGCGGAAATAGGTTATGTCATCCCCGGCGAAAGACTTAAGAAATTAGGCTTTAGCTATGTGCGTGTGTTCTTAAATGGACAAAATCTAGCTATTTGGGATCGTTTATGGATTAAAGATCGTGATCCTGAGGTAAGTGGCAGTTCCAATTTGCCTTATCCGATTCAGCGTGTTTTTAATTTTGGTTTAAATGTAAGACTCTAATTTATGTCAACAATGCAAAAAAGAAATAAACAAGGATACTTCCAAGCCATTTTATTACTTGTGGTATCCCTCACACTTACCTTAGCTTCTTGTAGTAAAGATTATTTAGAACGCTCTCCAAGTGATTTGATTGATGAAAAGAAAGTGTTCTCCAATTTGAATAATGCAGAAGCGTTTTTAAATAATGCATATCGAGAAATTCCTCAACTCGTCTATCGTAATGATAATAGTGGATCGAGTTTTTTTAATCTAGGCTCGGGTACGGATGAGTCTGCTCAAATGTGGGGGCATCACCTGACCACCATGGATTTTAATAATGGAAACTGGAATCCAGTATCATTCCCTTTGTTTTGGACTTGGCAATCGTATTATCAAGCCATTCGAAGAATTAATTTATTCTTGAAAAATTACGAGTTAATTCCTGAAGAAGTTTCCAGTCAGACCTCAAGTTCTCGTAAAAATAGAATGTTAGGGGAAGCCTATGTATTACGGGGCTATTATTATTTTCTTTTGTACTCCATGTGGGGTAAGGTTCCCATTTTAACAAATCCCATATTACCAGGTGGTGCAGAAAATATTTATTTAGAGCGAAGTTCCATAGACGTTTTGGTTGCTCAAATAGAGCAAGACCTTTTAGAAGGGGAAAAACATTTACCTAATATATATTCCGATGCAGATTATGGTCGAGTTACTTCCTTAGCAGCTGCGTCGATTCGAAGTCGTTTATGGTTGTATTTTGCAAGCCCGCTATCGAATCCAAGCAATGATGCAGCTCGATGGGAAAAAGCGGAAACTTTTGCCAAAGTAGCAAAAGAAAAAGCGGAACTACAGGGGCATCTTTTGTCTTTAACGCCTTCCGGAAATCGAAAAGCGTACGAACTTATATTTTTAGAAATTAATAATCCAGAAACCTTATGGGCAAGTTTTAGCCCCAATAATGGCGATGGACATTACTGGGATAATTGGGGCGGCTCTTTAGGACAAGGAGGCTGGTATGGTGAAGGTCCAATACAAGATCTAGTGGATGCCTATGAAACTAAGCTTGGGGAACTTCCTGTCTTGGGCTACAATGCTAATGGAACACCCATAGCGAATCCTGCTTCGGGTTTCGATCCTGCAAAACCTTTTGAAAACCGCGATGATCGCTTTTACCAAACGATACTTTACCATGGTGCAAGCTGGAAGGGAAGACTCGTCAATGTATCACCTGGAGGAGCTGATTATTCTACCGATAAACCTCGTGTAAATTACTTCTGGAAAAAATACATGTTAGAGCAACATAATTTATATACTGGTAATGGAATGGCACAACGTCGATTTATATTATTTCGTTTATCGGAGCTCTATTTAAATTTTGCAGAAGCAAGAAATGAACGTCTGTCAAGTCCTGATGCGGAAGTATATGCTTCGGTGAATGTGTTAAGAGCTAGAGCTGGATTGCCAAATTTGCCCACAAATCTTACTAAGCTAGAAATGCGCGATCGTATTCAAAGGGAAAGAAGGGTGGAATTTGCAATGGAAAATCATCGTTTCTTTGATGTAAGGCGGTGGAAAATAGCAGAAATTGTCGATAATAAACAGGTCAGAAGAATTAATGTGTCCAGTTCAGGAGAGTTCACTTATCCTATTTGGGGAAATCGAATATTCGATCGTTCTAAGCATTATCTATTTCCTATTCCACAGACAGAAATCGAAAAAAGTGCAGGGATTTTATCACAAAATGAAGGCTGGTAATTTTAAATCATGAAAAGAGAATCATTAAATCAATTTTACGTATTTATAAACTGCATAGCTATTAGTTTACTTACGTTTATTTCCTCATGTGATCATGAAGTAGAAATCGTTAACCGTGAAGCGTATCAAAAGCTCTACATTCCACAGGCCATTAAGGGCTTGAAGTCTATTGAGTATATTGGTGGACAGGATAAAAAAGACACCCTAAAAATTGGTGCTGCAGTGGGTGGTTTTGATAAAATAACAGCAGCAATTTCTATCAAATTTGAAGTTGATATTCAAGCATTGGATGCTTATAACGACTTGAATAGAACTTCCTACCTTTTGCTACCAGAAACAGCCTATGAACTCTCTTCTTGGAATGTAACCATTCCTGCAGGTGAAGTTAGTTCTAGTTTGTCTGAATTGATAATCTCCTCTACGGGTTTGCAGCTTGACCAGGAATATTTATTGCCGATACGGATTATTGATGAACATAAGTCCATCGATCAATACGATGAGAATGGGCAAATCTATTATGTTTATGTAAAATCAACCCCTCCAGCACCTGTGTATTATGAAGATTTTAGCCGCGCAGGTTGGGAAGTCGTTGATTATTCCTCGCATGACCCTTGGGAAGGAGTGGGTGAAGGACATGCCTTGACAATCCTCGATGATAATGCCTATACCTTTTGGATTTCTAAATGGTTAGGTGGAGCATTGCCTTTCCCGCATAGCATTAGTATTGATATGAAAACAGCGCGAGAGGTACACGGCCTGACCTTTATGAACCGTACTTTTTGGCAAAATGAAACGAATGGTGAACCCAAAAACGTAAGCATATACGTGTCTTTAAATGGTAGTGATTGGGATTTTGTGCAAGATGTTGATGATATTCCAGGACCTGAATTTGGAGTGCCTCCTGCGGGCAAATGGATTAGAATGGACTTCGATAATGCGGTGAGTGCTCGATATTTTAAATTGGTAGTCACAGGAGTACATGGTGCCGGTACCGTCGTAAATATTGCCGAAATAGGTGCTTATTAATTAAAATGTGAAATTTATGAAAATTTTAATGAAGATTTTGACCCTATGCCTGACCGTTATTTTTATAAGTTGCGGTAAAGAAACGATAAGTCAAATCGAAGATCCCAAAGAGAATATGAAGATAGGTTGGCAATCAAGCCAACCTATACCACAACCCTATAAAATTGATCAATTGCCTGGAATTGCGAAATACAAAGGAGAAATCTATTTGTTAGGAGATAATGGTACGATGTGGAATAATTTTGACGATAACCAATGGAATGGTTGGGCGCTACATAAAGGTCCCTCGTTGGATAATTTAGTCAAAATGCCTCAACCTCGTATGTCGGCTAATTTTCCTAATTTTCGTACTGAAGGTAATGAATGGTGTTATTATTGGTTAATGGGGCTTTGGATTGACGAAACTTCAGGCCATTTTTATTCCATTGCCTATAGTGAATACAATTATTTAAACGGATGGGTAACCGAAGCAAAAGAACGAAGATTAGGCTTGGCTATTTCTAAGGATGAAGGGGCTACATGGAGCTATCAAGGAGATATAGTTACCCAAGATAAAAGTAACGCGGCTCCAGTGAATAAGCAATTTTATGGAGTCGGCGATATTAGCTTTTTGATACCCGGTGATGGATATGCTTACATCTATTATAAACAAGGATTTTATTCTTTGGAAAACTTAAACCGAACGGATCAAAATATATCGGTAGCAAGATGTAAACTGTCTGATAAATTAGCGCCCAATTCCTGGAAAAAATTCTATCAAGGGACATGGGAACAGGATGGTTTAGGTGGCAAAGAATCTACTATTATTCCATTTGTAAACATTGCCAATGTGGTCTATAACACGTATTTAGAACGCTATGTATGTATTGGTAATGCACCATCTGGAAAAAGTTTTATTTCATTTGCCAGCAGTATGGAGAAGCAAGATTGGACTGAACGAGATTTCAATTTCCCTCAAGTGACCTCGTATTACAATTGGCAGGTCGATGAACAAACTGGAGATAGCCATGTTGTAGGCAAAGATATTCGCTTATATACTGCTGGTATTGATAAAGCCACCAATCAGCGTACAGGTAATTATTACAAGGTTTCGTTCAATAAAGAATAACTAATGCGTTTAAAAATCCAGCTCCTTGCTTTTATCCTATTGCCATTTGTTTTTGGTACAGCGGCTTATGCACAATCCAAAAATAAAATGATCCATGTTGAAGCGTATGGTATAATCCCTAATTCGAAGGTGAATGTTCAACCAATTATTGAAAAAATATGCGATGAACATCCTGAAGGAAACTTTACGTTACTATTTCCGAAAGGTCGATTTGATTTTTATCCGGATGAAGCGCATGTCAAAGATTTTAAAGCGCAAATCGCTTTTGATTTAACGGGACTAAAGAACATTCAAATCCTAGCGGATCAATCTGAATTTGTTTTTCATGGCAGGATGATGCCTTTTCGTATAGATAAAGCAAAAAATATTCAATTGAAAGGTTTTTCCTTAGATTGGGATCGTCCTATGATTTCTCAGGCGCAGATAGTAGGGGTATCGGACAATTATGTGGATTTAGCTATAGATTCTCTTGCCTATCCTTATGAAATCGTTCGCGATTCGATTTACTTTTTAGGAGAAGGCTGGCGAAGCAAAATAACTAAAAACTACAATAACCTATATGATAAAGTTCATAAGGAAATTGTCTATCAAACACGGGATAATCCTTTAGGTGAACTGTATAATGCGAAGGTTTCAGCACTGAAGAACAATCAGGTCCGTTTCCACATGAAACCCTTAATGAAACCGGAACTCGGTACTTATATCGCCTTATATCATGGGGCATATATTACCGATGGTATTCTATTAATTAACAGTGAACAGGTACAGATTGAGGATGTCGTCATTTATCATACCTTAAGTTGCGGAGTATCGGGGTACCGAACGAAAGACATCTTATTGAAAAATGTGAAAATCATCGCAAATGATAAGAAAGGTCGGGTATTTAGTACGGTGGCAGATGCGACACATTTCAATGGATGCGAAGGTAAAATAGTGTTGGATGGCGTAGAGATGACAGGTGCTGGGGATGATTTTACCAATATACATGGGATGTATGCTGAAGTGACTCAGGTGCTGGATGATCAAACATTCTTAGTGAAACCCAATGGTCGGTACATCGGCTTTAATCTTGGTGAAAAAGCCTGGATTGTGGATACCTTATCGATGCAAAGGAAGGATTCCTTGGCGGTTATTTATCAGGAAACCTTATGGAAGGACGGCTTAATTACCGGCTATAAACTGAAATTTGATGGGAAGCCTAAACAAGCATTAAAGCCTGGCGATTTATTAGAAAATATAAATAGGAACCCTGAAGTAGAAATTCGGAATTGCAAGATATTAAAGCGTCATCGTGCTCGAGGTATCTTGGTTACTACGGCCTCGAAAGCAGTGATTGAAAATAATTATTTCCGAACAGCGGGGGCAGCGATTTTGATTGAAGGGGATATTGAGTTATGGTATGAATCTGGAGCAAATCGCAATTTGCTGATTCAGCATAATGTCTTTGAAGATTGTTATTCCTCGGGCAATAATATACTTGATAAACCCTGGGGTTGGGGAGAGGCAGTGATCTCCATTACCCCATCGGTAAAACCTGAAAATGTAGACTTTCCCACCTACCATCAAAAAATACATATTGTAAACAATACCTTTAAACATTATGATCATGCCATACTCTATGCTCGATCAGTGAATGATTTAGTTTTTTCGAATAACAAGCTTATACGTACCAAAACCTATAAACCCTTCTACCGAGAAGTTGGTTTGTATTTGGATGGTTGTCGCCATGTTACTATTGCATCCAATAAAATGGCAAAGAATTTCCTAGGTAAAACTATTCAAATTCAACACATGAGAAAGACGGATGTTCAATTAATAGGCGAAAAGCATTTTCAAATTCTTGATTAGTCTAATGAATGCATGCGAAGCTATAGTAAGAGCTTAGCATGCATTATTATTTCGATTTTAAATAGGCTACAGGTATTCAGGATAGCTTTGCCAAGTGCCTGAGCGGCAAAGCTATTTTTTTTCCTCCTCCATCTTTTTCCAATGAACCAATATGATTTTATGTTGAATAAAGAGGCATTTGATATGGATCTTAATCGCATTTGATTCGGAAATTTTCATAGGATATCCGATTCATATCCGATGGAGATCCAAAGGAGATCCGTGGAAGTAGGGTCGTATTATTTTCTTAAATCAACTAAATCTTGCCTAGCAAAGTTTAGTTTCCCGAACTGTTGCGGTCAAAAAAATAGTTTTCAAAAGCTAGGTCATACGACTCTTATCAGTTCTTATTCGTAAATTGCTCATAGAATTTTAACGTATGACTCCGAGACAAATCAGCAACAGTTCCATCAATCAAATTATGTTGATTATCATCATCATTTTGATTGGAATTGTCATTTTTACGAACCTTTATTATTATTTCCCAGGATTTTTAGGAGCGATAACGCTATATATACTTTTTAGGCATTCTTATTTTAAGTTAACGGAACAGCGAAAATGGAATAAATCCCTATCCAGTTTGTTGTTTATTTTGCTGTCCATTGTTTTTATTGTCCTGCCTGTCTGGGGTATTATCGATTATTTAATGCCTCAAATTACCTCCTTATTGAATAATACCGATAACATCGTCACGCAGTTTAACTTGCTTAAAGAGTATCTTTCTGATAAACCTTTATTGAAAGATATAGATCTTTCTGACGAAGCTTTAGTGGCCAATTTACAGCGTTTGACGAAGTATTTGCCCAATATATTAAATTCGGTAGCGGAAGTCGGAGTCAATATATTAGTGACTCTATTCGTCCTTTATTTTATGCAGGTTCATGGTCGTAAAATGGAATATTACATCATTAGCGCTATTCCATTTTCTTTGAAAAGTAAGCAAGAAATTTGGGATGAAGTCTATTTAATGGTTCGCTCGAATGCTCTTGGAATTCCCATTTTAGGGGTATGCCAAGGTATTGTCGCCATGTTGGGTTATTGGATCTTTGATGTCGATAATTTTATCCTGATGGGTATTTTAACGGGCGTTTCGTCCATTGTGCCCGTATTAGGAACCATGACCATTTATATTCCATTGGCAATTATTACGGTAGCATCAGGGCAAACGGCAAATGGTATAGGAATAGGATTATATGGCTTAATCCTTATTGGCAGTATAGACAATATATTAAGATTTACCATATTAAAAACCTTAGGCAATGTACCTCCATTGATTACGGTTTTTGGAGTATTACTTGGCTTAAAGCTTTTTGGCATGTTGGGCTTAATTTTTGGGCCTTTGATTTTATCTTCCGTAGGAGTGCTCATCAAAGTGTATAGCAATGAATTCGGAAAAAGTAAGCCCATAAAACTACCTGGTGAATTTTAACCTTTTGCTCCTGCAATTAATTATCAAAATTGTGTAAGGTTTAAGCATTAATTTCTTATTAAAGTCATAATCAGTTTTTTAGGTGATTGGTATCACTTATTTCTCTGAGATGTTTCCTTAAATTAGCTATGCAAGAATTTAAAGGGCATATACTATGAAAATATTAGAAAATAAAGTAGCCATTGTCACTGGAGGAGCCTCTGGGATAGGTAAAGCAATTGTAGAATTATTTGTTGCTGAAGGAGCTAAAGTAGTCATTTCGGATTTGAATGATCAATTAGGGAATGAACTCCTCAATAACCTAGGGGAAGCTAATGTTATTTTTATTAAAGCGGATTCGGCATCGGCAGAAGACAATAAACGCATTGTAGATGCGGCGATTGAGAATTTCGGTGCTTTGCACATTGCGGTGAATAATGCGGGTATTGGAGGAGAGGCCGCAACAGTAGGGGCGATGTCTTTGGAAGGCTGGAATAAGGTTATCAACATCAACCTAAACGGCGTATTCTACGGGATGCATTACCAATTGCCGGAAATTGAAAAAGTAGGAGGTAGTATTATTAACATGGCTTCAATTTTGGGTGCGGTAGGTTTTGCTCAATCTTCTGCCTATGTAGCCGCCAAACATGGGGTGGTTGGATTAACCAAGTCTGCGGGCTGGGAATACGCGACCAAAGGGGTACGTGTCAATGCGATAGGCCCTGGTTTTATTTCCACACCTTTAGTAGACAATGCATTGGATGCAGATACTTTAAAATACTTGGAAACTCAGCATGCATTTCAAAGGCTTGGAAAAGCAAGTGAAGTAGCTGAATTAGCGCTTTGGCTAGCATCGGATAAATCTTCCTTTGTGACAGCCTCTTATTACCCCGTAGATGGGGGATATTTAGCTAGGTAATTTCCCAATATATGGGATTAAAGCAAAGGTAGTTGATGAATCAATTACCTTTTTTTAGTTTAGCAAGTTTCGGATTTTTATACTGATTTTTGTTGTCGAACTTTGGGTATGGAAAAATCACAAATGCAACTGAACTATGATCGTATTGCGAAAGCAATTGGGTTTATCCAGGATAATTTTAAGTCAAATGTATCCTTGGATGATATAGCCAAGCATGTTCATCTGAGTCCTTTTCATTTTCAGCGTCTGTTTTCCGATTGGGCGGGGGTTAGTCCTAAGAAATTTGTTCAGTACCTGCAAACTGATTTTGCGAAGCGATTGCTCCGTGAAGAACAGCCCAGTTTGTTTGACGCTCATCTGCAAACCGGTTTGAGCAGTACAAGTAGGCTCCATGATCTCTTTGTACAGCTCGAAGGAATGACTCCGGCACAATTTAAAAACCAAGGGCAAGGTATTTCCATAAATTACCAATGGTATGAAACCTTGTTTGGTACTTGTTTTATTGCCTCGACGCCTAAAGGAATTTGTAGTATGGCTTTTTCAGCAGATCAGGAGGCGAGCATCCGCGCTTTGAAAATGGAATTTCCATTAGCAAATTTTAAAGAACAGGAAGACTCCTTCCATCAAGCGGCTATCGCTTTATTCGATCCGGCTATTCAACAATTGGCTCAGGTCAAATTGCACTTAAAAGGCACTCCTTTTCAATTGAAAGTGTGGCAAGCTTTACTACAGCTACCTGCCGGAACTTGCAGTACCTATAAGCAATTAGCAACGGCCATTGGCCATCCTAAAGCTTACCGTGCGGTAGGGACAGCCATCGGTCAAAATCCAGTGGCTTATTTGATCCCGTGCCATCGGGTGATTCAAGCGACAGGGCATTTTGGTGGCTATCGATGGGAACCAGTACGTAAGAAAGCCATCCTAGGATGGGAGTTTGCACAATTTAGAAAACATGATGAAGTTTAACCTAGGTAATTTTGCTGATCCACAGAAAAACTGGCTACCATACGATGGTCTCGTAAATTATTATGGTATCGTGATCGACCAGGCAGATGATTGGTATAATCAATTATGGCATCAAGTCGATTGGAAACCGGATGAATCGATGCTATTTGGGAAACATATCTTTACCAAACGCAAAGTGGCCTGGTATGGCGACCAGCCTTTTGAATATCAATATTCTGGTATTCAAAAGATCGCGCTGACTTGGACTCCTGAACTTCTAAAGCTAAAAGAACTGGTGGAGGAAATCTCCGGAGAATCGTTCAATTCTTGCTTATTAAATTTGTACCATGATGGTTCTGAGGGGATGGCCTGGCATAGCGATGCGGAAAAGGATCTTCAAAAAGATGCTGCAATTGCTTCTGTGACTTTCGGTGCTACGCGTAAATTCTCGTTTAAGCATAAAACGGATAAAACAAAAGTGGATATACTTTTGGAGCATGGGAGTTTATTGCTGATGAAAGGTAAAACTCAAACCAATTGGTTGCATAGACTGCCCCCAACGAAAGTTAATCATGGCCCTCGGATCAACCTCACTTTTCGGACTATTTTAACTTAGACGCTGCTATTTTATTGGAATTAAAATAATTCTTATATTTGCAAGCAATAAATTAAAAGTACTTTATGTAAGATTCCTTCTTTCCGCAAAAATCAAGTTATCGTTTGAATTATTCTTTCAAACTATGGTTTTACCCTTAGCGAAAAGAGCAATGCTTTTATTAAAACAAGCCACCTACATACATCCCAATAAAGATATCCTCTTTGAGGAGTTAGATTTCTTGGTTCAAGACCAAGAAAAAGTTGCCCTTATAGGCCAAAATGGTATAGGAAAGTCGAGCCTTTTGAAAATATTGGCTGGTCAAATTACGCTGAACAAAGGTGATTACCTAGCGAATTCAACCCCTTATTATATCCCTCAATTGCATGAATCCATTCCGAATCAAACGGTTGCAGATGTCCTGGGCTTAAGCAAGAAATTACAGGCATTAGATGCCATTTTAGCTGGTGAGTTGGATCCGACTTGGTATGATCTATTAAATGACGATTGGACGATTGAGGAGCGTAGTATGCAGGCTTTTCAATATTGGCAATTGGAAGACATTCGTTTGAAGGATTCGTTTCATAAGCTTAGTGGTGGTCAGAAAACAAAGGTTTTTCTGGCAGGAATCCAAATTTTTGATCCTGATATTATTTTAATGGATGAGCCGAGTAATCATTTGGACCAAGAGGGTCGGGAATTGCTTTACCAATGGGTAGCAAGTACCTCAAAATCCATAGTGCTGGTTAGTCATGATCGTAATTTGTTGAACTTATTTCCGCATGTGGCAGCCATGAGCGCTAAAGGCATAACGCATTTTGGGGGTAACTACGACTTTTACGAAGAGCAAAAAACAATTCAACGGAATGCATTGGATCAACAACTTCAGGCAAGTCAAAAGGAATTGCGAAAAGCGAAAGAGAAAGAACGGGAAAGTTTGGAAAGGCAACAAAAGTTGAATGCAAGAGGGAAGGGAAAGCAGGAAAAATCGGGGCTTTCTCGAATTATGATGAATACCTTAAAGAACAATGCTGAAAATAGCAGTGCCAAATTAAAAGGGATCCATCAAGAAAAAATTCTGGGTATCCAACAGCAAGTGCAGGATTTACGAAATAATGCATTACACTTAGATCAAATGCAATTTGACTTTAAGCGTTCTCATTTGGCAATCGGCAAGGTAATATTGGAGGGGAAGGATATTCAATACCAGATTAGGGCGAAGAATTTATGGCGGAATGCTTTAAATTTTCAAATAAAACAGGGAAGTCGTTGGGAAATAGCCGGAAGAAATGGTTCAGGGAAAACAACCTTGATCAAATTATTACTTCAGCAGGTACAAGCGAGTTCAGGAAGTTTATTCTCCCGTGAATTTAGTTCGCTATACATCGATCAGGATTATTCCATTATCCAATCCAAGCTGAGTATCTATGAAATGGCTCAATCGTTCAACGACGCTGGACTGGCGGAGCATGAAATTAAAATCAGGTTAAACCGATTTCTTTTTCCCAGAGATACATGGAATAAACCTTGTGAGGTACTTAGTGGTGGAGAACGGATGCGATTGTTATTGTGCAGTATGAGTATTGCACAGCAAGCTCCTGATTTAATCATCTTGGATGAACCTAGCAATAATATAGATATTCAAAATATGGATATCTTGACGAATGCGCTCAACCAATTTGAGGGCACTATTGTTTTGGTAAGTCACGATGCCTATTTCAAAAATACATTAGGAATATCCGAAACGCTGCTGCTGCAGTAATTGCAAGGCAAGGGTATTCTTAGGTAGCTCAGAGCTTGCGTAGACTAGGCCTGTTATTGCTTAAGGGATAGCGATCATCGGTACAGGGTAGCCCATAAAAAAAGGGCTTGATTATTCATCAAGCCCTTTTTTTATAAAGTATAAGCTTACGCTCCTAATTGTACGCGTTTGAATGCAGTAACAGTTAATCCTTTTTCTACTGAATCAAGGAATTGAGCGATATTTTTTGAAGAATCTTTTACAAACTCTTGGTTTAATAAAGTAGATTCTTTGTAGAATTTGTTCAATTTACCTGCAGCAATTTTCTCAACCATTTCTTCTGGTTTACCTTCTGCACGGATTTGCTCTTTCGCAATTTCTAATTCACGCTCGATAGTTTTAGTATCAACACCATCTTTATCGATAGCTACTGGGTTCATAGCAGCGATTTGCATAGCCACATCTTTTCCAGCTTCTTCAGCCGCATCAACAGCTGCAGAAAGACCTACTAATACACCTAAACGGTAGTTACCGTGGATATAGGCTACAACTTTCTCCGCACTTACAGATTCGAATTTAGATACATCAATTTTCTCACCAATAGTACCTGTTTTAGAAATCAAAAGATCAGCGATTTTCTCACCATCAATTTCGATTGCTTTTAAATCTTCTAAAGATGCAGGCGTGTTCGCTAATGCAGCATCAGCTACAGATTCTGCGAAAGCGATAAAGTCTGCGTTTTTAGCTACGAAGTCAGTTTCGCAGTTTACTTCAACAACGATACCTGATTTACCATCAGCAGAAGCTTTAGCAATAATCACACCTTCGTTAGAATCACGGTCTTGACGGCTTGCAGCAACTTTAGCACCTTTTTTACGTAGGTAGTCAACAGCAGCTTCGAAGTCACCATTAGCTTCGATAAGCGCTTTTTTACAATCCATCATACCTGCGCCAGTTTGTTGACGCAATTTGTTTACATCTGATGCAGAAATTTGTACTGACATAGTATTTTTTTTTATTAAAATTACAATTGATATGTTAACATGCTTTTGTTAAATAAATAACGGTATGTTAACTTTTTAGTTAAGAACAAAAAAACCGGACAGATTGGAAGGATCAAGGAAGCTTATCTTCCAGAAACCAACACAAGTCTATCCGGCTTTATAAAATAGAATATATTATTCTACGTCTTTTGCTTTACGAGTGCGTTTTCCTGGAGCAGCTTCTGTTGCTTCACCATTATCAACTGAAGCTTTAGCAGCTGCAGCTTCTTTTTCCGCATCTTCTTCTTTATCGCGTTTGCGTTCTTCCAAACCTTCAACGATAGCTTTCCCGATAACACCTGCAATTAAACTGATGGATTTAGTCGCATCATCATTTGCTGGAATAGGGAAGTCAATGTTTGTAGGGTCAGAGTTGGTATCTACCATGGCAAACGTAGGGATGTTCAATTTCAATGCTTCAGCTACCGCGATGTGTTCTTTTTTCACATCGATGATAAATAAAGCTGCTGGTAAACGGTTCAAATCAGCAATACCTCCTAAAAGGTTTTCTAATTTGATACGCTCACGTTGAATCATCAATTTTTCTTTTTTAGACAATACATCGTAAGTGCCATCTTTTTGCATTTTATCGATGTTCGCCATTTTCTTGATTGACTTACGTACAGTAGCGAAGTTGGTAAGCATACCACCTAACCAACGCTCTGTTACGAAAGGCATATTAACCGCTTTCGCTTGTTCAGCAATAATTTCTTTTGCTTGTTTTTTCGTAGCTACGAATAATACTTTACGACCTGATTTTACGATTTGTTTGATTGCTGAAGCAGCCTCATCTAATTTCGTAATAGTTTTGTTCAAATCGATAATATGGATTCCATTGCGTTCCATGAAAATGTACTTCGCCATTTTCGGGTCCCACTTGCGAGTAAGGTGACCAAAGTGAACACCTGCATCCAATAATTCTTGATATGTTGCTCTTGCCATTTTTTGATCCTCCTAAATTAACGTTTACTGAATTGGAATCTTCTACGTGCTTTACGACGTCCTGGTTTCTTACGCTCAACCATACGGTCATCACGAGTCATTAAACCTTTCGCACGTAAAGCTGGTTTTACTTCTGGGTTAAGTTCTACTAAAGCTTTAGCAATTGCTAAACGTACTGCCTCAGCTTGTCCTTTTACCCCACCACCTTGAACGTTAACATTGATGTCAAAATTTGCAAGTGATTCAGCAACTAATAAAGATTGAGTTGCGATGTATTGCAAAGGTAATGTAGGAAAATATTCCTTATAGTCTTTACCATTAATGGTAATGTTACCGCTACCAGCCGCTAAGTAGATGCGGGCAACAGCAGTTTTTCTTCTTCCTGAAGTGTTAGTTGTTGACATAATCGATCTCCTTAAAATTTAACTGGTTTTGGATTCTGTGCTTCATGTTTGTGCTCTGAACCTGCATAAACAAAAAGGTTTTTGAATAATTGACGACCTAAACGGTTTTTAGGTAACATACCACGTACCGCTTTCTCAATGATGCGCTCTGGGTGTTTAGCCATTAATTCTTTAGGAGAAACGAAACGTTGACCACCTGGGTAGCCTGTGTAGCGAACATAAACTTTGTCGCCTAATTTGTTTCCTGTCAATTTAATTTTGTCTGCGTTGATAACAATCACGTTATCTCCACAGTCTACGTGTGGGGTAAATGTTGGCTTATGCTTTCCACGAATCACTTTCGCAATTTCGCTTGCTAAGCGCCCCAAAATCTCGCCTTCAGCGTCAACAACGATCCATTCCTTGTTAACGGTGTTCTTGTTAGCAGAGACAGTTTTGTAACTTAACGTATTCACTTGCTTTTATTTAATTAATTAATAATGTTGTAAATCCTATTGTAATCCCTACAATTAGGTCTGCAAAGGTACAATAATAATATTTAATTAACAAAGAGATATTTAGAAAATATTTAGCCTCCCAACTTGCTTGAATGGAGTTTTGGATGGATTGGAATAATTGCCTCATTTTTTAACGAACGCCAGTACATATGCTCCTGTTTTGTAGTAAAGTAGAATTCCTTTTCACGTTATTTTTTAAATCGACTAGTTATCGGTTTTTATGGCTAAGCTTTTCTACGCTTGCTCAGGATAGGGCGTGCTTTTGAGCTCGAAATGGGGCCATGTTTTGGAATGGGAAAACTTTATTTAACATATATTAAGGTTATCCTTTTAAACTTTTCTGCATTTTTGCGCTCTTTAATATTAATTTATTATCTTGACTAAGGTATTGAAAATCGATACAAGAGGAATACATAGATATCTTAACAAAAAAAGAATGAGAAGAGTTTTAGGCTGGAAAGTTGTGGCATGTGCGATGTTATTTTTTGGTCAACAATTGATGGCGCAAGAGGTGAACCAAGATCAAGCCTATAAAGAACAATTGGCCATGATTGAGGCTCAGTTGAAACGTGGGGAAATTAATGCAGCATTGCAACAAATTGAAGAAAGTATTTTAAAGTACCCTAAAGCTGCCGAAATATATTACGCGAAGTCTTTACTATATGCACAAGCGAGAAACTTGGAGGTGGCGATTGCTGCCGCTAAGGATGCAGTAACTTTTGCTCCTGAAAACCTAACCTTTGCGAATCACTTATTGGACCTTTATAAGGGTAGTGGTGATTTAGAGTCGGCGGTTGGTTTGCTGGATAAGGTGATTGAAACTAAACCTAATAATCGAGAAATATACCGGGAAAAAATCATGTTGCTTCATGCCGGCAAGAAATCGGATGCCGCATTGCAGGTTTATGATTTGGCTAAAGGTAAGTTTGGGGAGTCGGATACGTTAGATGTGCTTAAAGCCGAGATCTTAATGGATTTGAAGAAAGAGGATGAAGCAATTCAAATTCTGAATAATTGGCGGGCAAAGAAATCTCAAATCAGGCAAGTATATAGCAGTTTAGGGTATATTTATTTGGATAAAAACAGGGCAAAAGAGGCCTTACCCGTACTGGAAGAGGGCTTGTTAAATGCGAAGGATGACCTACTTTACTTGGACTTGGCGGATGTACATTCGGCAATGAAAAAGAACGATCTAGCGTTCGTGAATCTGCAAAAAGCCTTTGCGTCTAAGCAAATAAATTTTGCGGAAAAACATCGGGCGATGTTAAATGTTTTGAATAGTAAGGGCACCTTTAATATGGTTCAAAAACAGGATTTGGCCAATAGCTTAGTTTTAAATCATCCAAGAATTCCAGATAGCCACATGTTCAAAGGAGATTTGATGTGGCAAAATGGGGAATTACCGGAAGCAAAATCCTTGTATTTAACGACGGTGAGTATGCAACCACAGCATGTGGATGCCTGGCGGAAACTGTTAAACGTCGAAATCGCAATGAATGATTTGGATAACGCAATAGTGGATGGTCACGAAGCGTTAAAATACAATCCTGGTAATGTGGTGCTGACCTATTTTGTTGGTGTTGCATACATGATTAAAAAGGATTCCTTGAATGCTAGACAATACTTAGAAGGGGCATTGAACCAAAGCGCCAATGAAAATCCTTTTGTTCAATCGATGATTTATGGTTCGCTAGGTGATTTATACCATGAATTGAAGTTGGAATCTGCTTCGGATGTGGCTTATGAGGAGGCTATCCGCTTAGATAGCACGAATGTTAGTGCGATGAATAATTTGGCGTATTATTTATCCTTGAGAAAGAAAGAGTTGGAAAAAGCAGCTTCTTACGCAAAGCGGGCTGTGGAATTAGATCCTCAATCTGGAACTTTTCAAGATACCTATGCCTGGGTGTTATTTCAACAAGGAGATTATTCACAAGCACTTCATTGGATTGAGGAAGCTATAAAAAACAGTTCGGAGTCGGCTGTATTGTATGAGCATTATGGGGATATTCTCGTAAAATCCGGAAAAACTAAGGATGCAATAAAGCAATGGACCAAAGCGTTGACTTTAGCAGATCAAACGGCTATCGATCAGGAAAAGATAAAATTGAAGATCAGTGAAAAGAAATATATTGAATAAACTGTTGTCGGGACTGTTTATGCTGTTGATTCTGACAGCATGTGCTAGCAAAAAGAAAGTCGTGAAAACGGATCCTCATTTAGCTGTAGCAAATTCCCATGTGGAAATGATCAAAAATTTTGAATTGAGTAATCTTGATTTTCACACGTTTAGCGGGAAAGCGAAAGCGAAAGTAGAAATGGGCAAGGAATCGCATAATGTCAATTTGAACATCCGAATGGATCGTGGTAAAACCATTTGGATTTCTGTAACAGCACTGTTGGGTATCGAAGCTGCCCGCGTGATTATCACTCCGGATAGTGTGAGGATAATGAATAAAATGCAAGGAGAATATATTGCAAAACCATTTTCCTACATCTATAAGTATGTCAATCCAGGGATTAGTTTCGCTATGCTTCAAGATATCTTTATGGGCAATATCACCGTAGATCTGTTACGTACAGATCAATTGCAGGTAGCCAATAGTGTTGACGATATTCAACTGATCGGTATAAAAGATGGACTTACTTTTCATTATGGTGTTAAAACTAATAATCGGCCTTTTTCGTTTAACCTAATGGAATTGGGGAAAAACCGAAAAATGGAAACCTATTATGGGGATTTTGCGGAATCTGATGGGTATAATTTTCCTGAACGATTCACGTTAAGTATTGAAGGGGATGATGTGAAACTGGGAGCAGATTTAGTGTATAATAAAATAGAATTTAATAAAGCTTTGGAACTTCCATTTAATGTTCCTTCCAGGTATAAGGTTATCAATTAATAAGCGACGAGGCTGTTCTTAAATAAAATTAAGTTAATATTGTCTTTATATAAACTATATCCTTATTTTTGGAAGTTTTATTTAGCTATAAGCAAGAATTTAGTGGTTCATGGATATTAAAAAGATCGTATTAAGTATATTTTCTGTTTTTCTTTTTGTAGGAATAAGTTTCGGGCAAAGCAGTTTGGAACTAAAAAAGCAACGGGAAAAGATTGATCAGGAAATTGCGGAACTCCAAAAAATATTGAGTGCAAAGACTCAAGAGAAGTTGTTATCCCAACGGGAAGTGACGGCATTGAGCAAGCAATTGAATTTAAGGGAGGATAAAATAAGCACCATGAATAGTGAGTTGCGTATTATCAATAATAATATAAACTCCAATAATAAGATCGTGGACAAGCTCCAAGAAGAGCTTGAAAAAATGAAGAATGATTATGAAAAGATGATTCTTTTCGCCTTCAGAAATAAAAATGGCTACAACAAAATGATGTTCATTTTTGCTTCTAAGGATTTTAATCAGGCATTCAAACGGGTGAAATATTTGCAACAGTTTAACGATGCCCGTAAGGTTAAGGTTTCGGAAATTGAAGGGCATAAGAAACAAATTGAACTGAAATTAGCGCAGTTGCAACGGGATAAACAAACCCAACAAGCCTTGTTAAAAGAGCAACAGGTCGAGCGCAATACCATAGCGAAAGATAAGGCGGCGCATTCTCAAGAATTAAATCAATTGGCGAAAGAGGAGCGAAGCTTCCGAGGCCAGTTGACCAAAAAACAGCAAGAAAAGAAAAGGTTGGAAGCGGCATTGAAAGCAGCTATCGCAAGAGAAGTGGAAGCGGCTCGGAAATTGGCTGAAGAAAAACGTAGGCGAGAGGCTGAAGCGGAAGCGAAGAAATCGGGTACTACCGTAGCTGAAGCGGAAAAGAAAATAGAGAAAAAAACAGGCTCAGCAGTATTGAATAATACCCCAGAGGCTGCGAAATTATCGGCAGGATTTCAGTCTAACCGTGGTCGTTTGCCTTGGCCAGTATCGCAAGGTAATATCGTGAGAAATTACGGAAACGCCCTAGTGGAACGTGGGGTGCATGACTTCTACGATTATATACGGATTCGCACGGGTGATAATGCCCAAGTGAAATCCATATTTGAAGGGGTAGTAATGCAAGTGGTGGATATCGGTACTATTGGAGTGGTTGTACAGCATGGTGAGTTTTTTACAATCTACTCGAACTTAAAAACCTCTTCGGTACGTAAGGGGCAAAAGATTTCTACAGGGACGGTAATAGGTACAGCAGACCACGACGGGGAGGAAGGATTTTCTTACGTAGATTTAAGTGTTTATAAAGGGCAAACCGCCATGAATCCAGTGCAGTGGATAGCAAGATAGTTACATGGTTTTTAGAATAATATAACTATATTTGTTAGATATACAGTTTAGAAAAGAATAAGTAATTAAATAGAATATGTACACATCAGGATTATTATTTATCGGTACTAATGAAATTATTATCATTGTTGTATTAGCTTTATTGTTATTTGGGGGTAAGAAAATTCCTGAATTAATGCGTGGGTTAGGTCGTGGCGTAAAAGAATTTAAAGAAGGTCAGAAAGAAGATGGTTCTGCCGAAAATACTACTAACGCGAAAAATGATGTTGCTAATAAACAACAATAATAATATTCAGTAAAGACTTTGAAAAGTTTCATTAAACAAGCGCGTTTAATGAAACTTTTTATTTTAAGCTAACCAATCCATGGTTTGCACCTAATTCGCCAACGATAAGCGAAGAACTAACACAAAGGTGAATAGTATCAACACTACTTATGAACAAAAATATTAGTTTCCTAGTGACAATAGGCTTCAGTGTCTTAACTAAATTTGGACTAGCCCAACAACATCAATTAGCTCCTGCACAAGTTTCAGAAAACCTGCAAAGCACGGTTATCGAACAAATGCACAAGGAGCGCCAACGAGTTTTTTCTGAATTGGATGCAGATAATCAGTCGGAGGTTAGTTTTAGCCAGGATGACGTGCTTATTTCCCAGCGTATTCAACGCTTGCAAAAAACGGTTCCCTTAGTTTACAATGCGAAAGTAAAAGCTTATTTGGATAAGTATATTTCCAAAAATTATAAGCCCTATATCGAGAAATTATTAGGTCTGGGAAATTATTATTTCCCAATCTATGATCAAATATTCGAGGAAAACGGGATTCCGAATGAAGTCAAATACCTTTCGGTGGTAGAATCATCTTTAAGCCCTCATACGGTTTCTACATCGGGTGCTGTTGGTTTATGGCAGTTTGTTTATGGTACAGCAAAGTCTTATCATTTTCAGATGGATGCTAATTTTGATGAGCGTAAAGATGTGTATGCAAGTACTTATGCGGTTTCGGATTACTTGAAAGAAGCTTATGGAGAGTTTGATGATTGGTTGCTTGCCTTGGCATCTTATAATTGTGGGCGTGGCTGTGTACGAAGAGCGATAATACGTTCTGGTTTACATAATCCGACTTATTGGGAGTTATCTCCGTTTTTACCTAAGGAAACTCAAAACTATATTCCGAAATTTATTGCGATGACTTATGTGATGAATCATGCGCAGAATTATAATTTGAGTGCAACGGATCCTCAACTTGGGGATGACCATAAGATTATGATGGTACAGCATTCGATAAGTCTTGAGCAATTGGCAAAGAGTTTAGGCTTTGCTCCTGACATGATTAAAGAGCTGAATCCAGCGTATAAAAAAGCTTATATTTCGGCTAGTGCTGAGAAACCAAAACGCTTAATTATTCCTTATCAGGAGCAGTTTTCTGATTCGTTGATATATGCAACCATCCATCATCCAGGCGCTGTTAAAGTAGCTGAAGCGGCTAGTCTTACAGCGAAGGAAAAGACACACTTGGTCAAGCGTGGGGAATCGCTAGCCAGCATAGCAAAGAAATACGAGGTGTCTGTTCAAAATCTTAAAGCATGGAACGACCTGTCCTCGAAATCATCAATCGTAGGAAAAACCTTAGTTATACAGGATGAATTGGATAAGGAGTTGACGACCCATGTGTTGTCGGCCAACTTGAAGAAGGAGTCCAAGAAAAAATCAAATCCTACTTATTTAACGTATACGGTAAGAAAAGGGGATACCTTGTCGGATATCGCACAGAAATATAAAGGTTCTACCGTTTCTAGATTGAAATCAGATAATAATTTAAAAGGATCTGCTTTGAGAATCGGTCAGAAAATTAAAGTTTATAAAGGAAATGGATAATAAGGACTAATTTCATGTTCCTAGTACAACCTAAAAAAGATGCGGTCTATGATAAATAGGCCGCATCTTCTTGTTGATCATATTCTTCTAAGACCACTTCTACATGTTCTTTCAAAATTGTAGATAGTTTTAAGCCGTAGTAATCGCTAAAGACAGGGAATTGATGGTGGCTTCGGTCGATGAGAACTGCTGTCCGCATACGCTTTAAAGGAACATTTAGAAACACGCCTAAACCGTATGCTAGGGTTCTTCCACTATTCAATACATCATCGATTAAAATAACGACCTTATCTTTTACTGTTTCAATAGGTAAGTCTGTTTTGGATTCTAAACTACGTTTAGTCTTTTGAATGGTGACTTTTATTAACTCAATTTGCTTGGAAGGTGCAATTTCTTGCAGGAGCTTTTGAAGGCGTTGTGCAAATACATAGCCTCGATCTGCAATTCCTACCAGTACAATAGCTGGTTCGTCAAAATTATCTTCGATGATTTGATAGGCAATGCGTCTGGACTTTTGTAGAATTTGCCCTTTGTTTAATATAAGTGTTTTTTTTGCTGACATTATAGCGCTGTTATTCCAATCGTAAATTTAGCAAATCTTTTAAAAACAAAAGTCTGAAAGTATCGACTTTCAGACTTTTGTTGTAAATTTTATTTCAAGAACAGATTCTAGTTCAAATTATCTTTTTTGTTGCCATTGGCATCTGCCGTCATGGTTGGGCTTTCATCTAATTTTGGACGACCTCCATTATAAAAATATCGTCTCCAATAAGCCTCATTTAAATTGCTAATCATCACACCATTGCTGGATGAAGCATGTGCAAATTTATCATCGCCCATATATACTCCTACATGAGTGATACTTCTGCTTCTAATTTTGAAGAACACTAAATCTCCTGGTTGTAACTCTCCTTTACGTACGGGTGTTACATTAGACCATTGATTTTTGCTGTTATAGCCAATTGTTGTATTGAATACATTTTCATACAAGGCTAAAGAGAACTTCGAACAATCAATTCCACGCTTTGAATCTCCACCTAAACGATATGGAGTTCCTAACCATTCATATACAAATTGATAAAGTTTCGTATTCGCGGTAGCATTTACTGCTACACCCATTATTTGTGAGAAGTATTCTTTGGCTAGATTATCAGGGTCAGTTGACTTTTGTTGACTGGTTTGTGCCTGCGAGTATAGACATAAGCCTATGAAGAGCATGACTGCCACTAGTTTCTTTGTTTTCATTAAATCGCTTTTTTTTACAACCATAAGCTTATCAAATCGTTAGCAATTACGTTAATTTTCTAACAAGCTGAAGCAAATGTAATACATACTGTATAGAAATCAAAACATTTTAATGACTTTTTAACATACTCTTAACAATTTTAACACTTCTAATTTTGGGTATTTCTTTTATAAAACCGCATATTTATGGAACGAACAGTGAAATAAAATTGTTTTAATAGTATGGGGCTTACTTTTGGAAAAAAAATAACAAAAGTTGGTATTTTTAAAAATATTAATAATATATTTGGTCATTCAAAATAAAATTCATGAATTTTAACACTATTATTACTACAATTATTATTACCACCGGGCATAATCTCAGGAGGAAGTAAATCTATTGTATAGTATATAGTACATATAAAAGAAGCCTTCCTCCATCGGGGAAGGCTTCTTTATTATATAGCAACAAACTAACAGAATATAAACAGAGGAAAGAACACATGAAAATTTTAAAATTTGGCGGGACATCCGTAGGTTCCGTAGAAAGTATCCAAGCTGTATTGAAGATTGTAAAGACATCGTATGATGCTGGTGAAAAGCCTTTAGTTGTATTATCGGCTATGTCAGGAATTACGAATCTTTTGACCAAAATGGCAGAAGATGCTGCCGAGGGTAAATCTTTTAGCACAGACTTGAAAACCTTAGAAGATCGGCATTTTGAAGTGGTGAAGAAATTAATAGCCATTAAATTTCAAAATCCTGTATTGACGAAGCTGAAATTATTGGTGAATGAATTGGAAGATCTTTTACAAGGTGTGAATGCTTTGCGCGAGTTGAGCAATCAAAGTAAAGATTTGATTATTTCATATGGGGAGCGCTGTAGCAATTATTTGGTTTCTAAAATTATGGAACAAGAGGTTGCTGATGCTTTATACATCAATGCGTCTCATTATGTAAAAACAGATTCTAATTTTGGAAATGCACATTTGAATGAGGAACTCAGTAATCAACTGATTCAAGCATTGGCACAGACGCATTCGGATAAATTACTTTTTGTAACGGGTTTTATTGGTTCAAACGATGCGGGAAGGATTACGACTTTAGGTCGTGGAGGTTCGGATTATACCGCTGCGATTTTTGGTTCGGTTTTGAATGCTTCGGCAATTGAAATATGGACGGATGTAAATGGTATGTTGACTGCTGATCCTCGGATTGTAAAAAAAGCGTTTTCACTTCCTATTTTATCGTATACGGAAGCAATGGAATTATCTTATTTTGGAGCGAAGGTTATTTATCCTCCAACAATGGTTCCTGCTTTTATGAAGAAGATTCCTATTGTGATACGCAATACCTTTCAGCCGGAATTTCCAGGGACGGTGATTCAATTTGAAAGTGGAAAATCTGATTTCCCAATTAAGGGGATATCTTCTATATCGGATGTTTCGGTAATCAATTTAACGGGTTCTGGTATGGTGGGTAAATCAGGCTTTAGCGGTCGATTATTTACCTTGTTGGCTCGTGAGATGATTAATGTGATTTTAATTACGCAGTCTTCGTCTGAACACAGCATAACCTTTGCTGTGAATCCTAGTGATGCTCAAAAGGCGGTTCAATTAATCGCTTCGGAATTTGAGTTAGAATTATTGGCTAATAAATTGGCGGCTCCAATTGTGGAAGAAGATTTGTCTATCCTAGCAATTGTAGGTGAAAATATGAAACGTACTCCAGGTATGTCTGGTAAATTGTTTCACTCGTTGGGTAGAAATGGTATCAACGTGCGTGCTATCGCTCAAGGTTCTTCGGAGTTTAATATTTCAGTTATCATCAATAAAGAGGATTTATCGAAAGCATTAAATGCTGTTCACGATGCTTTCTTTGCCGAATTGAAAAAGACATTGTATGTGTTTAATGTGGGAACGGGAAATATTGGATCCACATTGTTTAGGCAATTGCACGAGCAACATGATTTCTTGTTAGATCATAACGATATCGAAATCAAAGTAGCTGGAATATCCAATTCACGGAAAATGTTATTTAATCCGGAAGGGATTGATTTATCAACTTGGGATACACAATTGGATGAAGGAGGTGAAGTTGCTGATTTGGGAACTTTCATTTCTAAAATGAAAGCTATGAATCTTCCAAATTGTGTATTCATTGATAACACAGCTAGTAAATTGCCTTCAAGTTATTACTTAGATATTTTTAAATCGAATATATCCATTGTTACTTGTAATAAAATTGCGAATTCTGGTAGTTTGGAACAATATAAATTGTTACATGAAACTGCGCGCAAGCATGGGGTCGATTTCTTTTATGAAACCAATGTGGGGGCTGGATTGCCTATCGTACGTGTATTGAAAGACTTAATGTTGTCTGGAGATCGATTGCTAAAAATTGAAGCGATATTATCGGGAACAATCTCTTATATCTTTAATAATTTCAAAGGAGATGCTTCTTTTTATGAGGTTGTGAAAAAGGCACAAGAGTTAGGATATACGGAGCCTGATCCTCGTGATGACTTGGGTGGTATAGATTTTATGAGAAAAATGCTTATCCTCGCTAGAGATGCAGGCAATAACATTGAGTCATCGGATGTTCAATTGGGGAATATCCTTCCTGAGAACTGCTTAAAAGCATCTTCAGTGGATGAATTTTATGTGGAGCTATTGAAATCGGAAGAATATTTCAATGATTTGAAGAATAAGGCGAATCAGGAAGCTAAGGTAATACGTTATATTGGTAAATTAGAAAATGGTCAAGTGTCTATAAACCTGGAGTTTGTAGATGAGTATCATCCATTCTATGCGCTTTCTGGAAGTGATAATATTATTTCATTTACCACAGAACGATATAAAGACCGCCCATTGGTAGTTAAAGGTCCTGGTGCTGGTGCTGAAGTAACTGCCGCTGGTGTATTTGCGGATTTAGTGAATGTAGGGGCTTAAGGGAAAACTGAAAAAAATAATAATTCAACATGTCTAATTTAGAAGTTCCTAGTTTAAAGGAAAATATTCATATAGATCAGTCTAAATGGCTGAAAGAAGTCCGTGTATTTGCGCCAGCTACGGTAGCGAATATGATTTGTGGCTTTGATGTTTTAGGTTTTGCGGTAGATGCGCCAGGCGATGAGGTTTTCATGCGTCAGGTGGCAGAAAAGGGCGTAAGAATCAAATCCATAGCAGGAGATGATGGTAGACTTCCATTGGATCCGGATAAAAATACCGTAAGTGCTTGTGTAAAGTTGTTATTGGCGGATTTAGGATTGACGGATGCTATCGGTATTGAAATTGAGTTGACTAAGCATATGCCTATTGGTTCTGGTTTAGGGTCTAGTTCGGCTAGTACGGTCGCAGGTTTATTTGCCATCAACGCTTTATTAGGAGAACCCTTAAGTAAAGATGCACTAATGCCTTATTGCGTGGAGGGAGAACGACTGGCTTGTGGACATGGGCATGCAGATAATGTGGCACCCGCATTGATGGGAGGAATCACTTTGATTCGTGGCTATGAGCCATTGGATATCATTGCTTTGCCTGTTCCAGAAGATTTAGTAGCGGGAATTGTATTTCCACAAGTGGATGTGCCTACCAGAGATGCTCGTCAATTGATAAAAGAGAAAGTTCGATTAAAAGATGCAGTAACGCAATGGGGAAATATTGCAGGCTTAATAGCGGGGCTTTTTCGTGCTGATTATGAACTTATCAGTCGCAGTATGCATGATGTATTAATTGAACCAACTCGTGCGATCTTAATTCCTGAGTTTTATGAAATGAAACGTATCGCATTGGAATCGAATGCCCTTTCTTTTGGGATCTCAGGATCTGGTCCTTCTGTTGTAGCGATCTGCAAGGGTAAGGAAGATGCGCAACTGGCAGTTGACCGCATTCAGGCGCACTTGGCAAAGCATGGCATTGAAAGTTTTCAATATGTTTCTGCAGTGAATACACAAGGTCCTAAACTTCTCAACAAATCTTAATTAACATGAAATTTTACAGTACAAATAATAAAGATTTACGCGTATCCTTCCAGGATGCGGTTTTCAATTCCCTGCCGCAAGATGGCGGTTTGTATATGCATGAGCATATCCCTCAACTTGATCCCTATTTTATTAAAAATATCCAACAATATTCCTTGCAAGAAATAGCATTCAAGATCGCACAAGCGATTATTGGGGACGATATTCCAGAGCAAGATTTAAAGAAAATAGTTTATGAAGCGATAGATTTTGACGCACCTGTTAAATTCCTTAATCCGGAGACTGCCGTCTTGGAACTATTCCATGGACCTAGCTATGCCTTCAAAGATTTTGGAGCACGTTTTATGAGCCGTGTGATGGGTTATTTTTCCAAGCAAGGAGATCAACTATTGGATGTGTTAGTAGCTACCTCAGGTGATACGGGAGGTGCGGTGGCCCTTGGCTTTCTAGGTGTAGCGGGAACTCGAGTGACCATTCTATATCCCAAGGGAAAAGTATCCAAAGTACAGGAAGAGCAATTAACCACTAACGGGCAAAATATCCGTGCGCTAGAAGTTGATGGTACTTTTGATGATTGTCAAGCATTGGTAAAGCAGGCTTTCAATGATGAGTTTCTTAATCAAGAGTTGCGGTTAACCTCCGCAAACTCAATCAATATAGCGCGATTAATTCCACAGACATTTTACTATTTCTGGACCTATGCACAATTACGTGCACAGGGCATCAATGAGGTTGTATTTACTGTACCTAGCGGTAATTTCGGTAATATCGCAGCGGGTTTATTGGCTCAACGTATGGGTTTGCCTGTAAAACATTTTGTTGCGGGAACAAATGTGAATGATACAGTTCCTCGCTTTTTATCTTCGGGAGCGTATGATCCAAAACCTTCCGTTCAAACCTTAGCGAACGCAATGGATGTAGGCAATCCAAGCAATTGGGTGCGTATTCAAGACTTGTTTGCACAGGATTTAACAGCATTAACCCAGCATATCAGCTCCTATACTTATGATGATGCAGAAACAGTTGCGGCGATGCAAGAGATCTTCCAACGCTATCAATATGTAGCCTGCCCACATACCGCCATAGCTTACTTAGCATCTGAAGCTTATAGAAAAGATCAACCGGGAGAATATGCGTCTGTGTTTTTATCGACAGCCCATCCTTGTAAATTTCCAGAAGCTATAGCGCCAGAAGTCTATAGCCAGGTGACTTTACCAAAAGGAGCAGCGCAATTTTCCAATAAGCCTAAACTTGCAACTGAGATGAACGTTAATTACGAACAATTCAAACAATATTTATTGGACAATCAATAACAACCGGTACTAATTTTATGATTTATGGATCATATTTACTGTTGGAGAGACGCTTTATGCGTCTCTTTTTTTTGCGGATTGCTCGATTTTTCAGCTTCAATTTTGTAAAGGCGACTTAACCAGGAGAGCTTATTGCAAAAATTCGCATGAATTCCATATAATATCTTGTGATTCTACTTACTTTTGCACACATGAAAAAAATAATCCTGAATAAAGGAAAAGATAAAGCAGCATGGCAATTACATCCTTGGATTTTTTCAGGAGCCATAGCTTCCAGTGTTGGTGAGCCCAGCAATGGAGACATTGTTTCAGTGTATAACCAAGCCGATGAATTCATCGCTTACGGAATGTTTAATGGGAATTCCAGGGTCGCAGTAAGGCTATTGGAATGGGATCCTAAAAAGGAAATCAATGAAGCATGGTGGAGAATGCGCGTTGGTAAATCTGTAAACAACCGTTTAACCTTATTAAATGAACACAATAATACCGTTCGATTAATTTTTGCGGAGGCTGATTTCCTCCCAGGACTAATTGTCGATAAATACGCCGACTATATTTCGATCCAAGTTCATTCCGTAGGAATCGAACGTGTGAAGGGCATCCTAGTCGATGAATTAGTTCAACTATTGAAACCTATAGGTGTTTATGAGCGCAGCGATTTAAAATCAAGGGAATACGAAGGCTTAGCAGATGATAACGCTAGTCGATACGGACAAACACCACCTGAATTTGTGGACATTGTAGAAAATGGTATTCATTATCAAGTTAACATTGTCGAAGGACAAAAGTCCGGTTTTTACTGCGATCAACGAGAAAACAGAGCCATTACAGCGAGGTATGCTAAAGGTAAAAAAGTATTGGATTGTTTCTGTTATTCAGGAGGATTTACCTTAAATGCGTTGCGAGAAGGAGCGGTATCAGTGACTTCGGTAGATAGTTCTGCATTGGCGATCGAAACCCTAATCAATAATGTCAAAAACAACGGATTTGAACTGTCAAAACATCAAGCAGTGCAGTCTGATGTCAATAAATATTTAAGAGAATTAGGCGAACAAGGCGAGAAGTTTGATCTCATTGTATTGGATCCCCCTAAATATGCACCTTCAAGATCAGCATTAGAAAAAGCATCAAGAGCCTATAAAGATTTAAATCGCCGTGGACTGATGCTATTGAATAGTGGCGGCTTATTAGCTACCTATTCCTGTTCTGGCGCTATGGATATCGATACCTTTAAACAAGTTATTGCATGGGCAGCTTTAGATGCAGGAAAAGAAATCCAATTTATCTATCAATATTGTCAACCGGAAGATCATCCAGTTCGGGCATCCTTTCCAGAGAGCGAATACCTTAAAGGATTACTAGTCCGCGTACTTTAATATGCAAAAAAAGCGGTCAGTTTGATATCAAACTGACCGCTTTTTTATTGTATTCCTCAATTATTTAATCAATCCTAACCAAGCATCTGCCATTAAGCTTGCGCCAGCTAGGGTGGTATGTACTCCATCGGTAGTCCAATAAGCACCATTATTTTGTTTCAATGCCTTATCGAAAATTTGCTGATAAGGTAAGAACAATGTTTTAAACTCTTTGGCGATTTCCCTTGATGCTTGTTGATAGTTCGGGAAATCTGGAAACCATTCATCTTTCACATGATTAACATCTTTCACTCCAAATGGCTCTATGATTATTAGTTTAACACCAGGCAAGGAGGTCAATGTTTTTTCTAACAGTTGTTTGTATTGATCCTTATATTTTTGAGGCGTATTGCTTGCTCCTGAATCTTTAGTTCTCCAAAAATCGTTCACACCAATCATAATGCTGATGATGTTAGGTTTTAAAGCGATGGCATCCTTATCCCAACGATTTAATAAATCAGGCACGCGATTGCCACTAATTCCACGATTATAAACTTTGATATTTTTTGCAGCATGATCCCGCAATAGCGCACTTGCTGCTAATAATGCATAACCATCCCCAAATGCATTGGCATTATTGGGTTGATCGTTGTTTTTATTACGGCCTGCATCCGTGATTGAGTCACCTTGAAAAAGGATGACATCATTTTGGGAGATGCTTAATTTTCCAGCTTTATTGCCTGAAAAATCTTCCGCATATACGATGCTTGAACCAAGTCCAGCAGCTGTTATTCCGAGTAGGCTTTTCTTCAAAAAATCTCTTCTATTATCCATTATTAGTTTATATAGGTTGATATAGAGAACAAGATAAGGAAACTAACAGAATTTGGCAATTGCCTCTCGAATAATTTTACAAGCCGTTTTAATCTCCTCCTTGCTTATCGTCAGTGGAGGAGCAACGCGAAGGGCAGTTTCACAGTGCAAATACCAATCGATAATAATCCCTTGTTCAGCACAATAATTACTCACGGCATAAACCTGTTCAAAACTTTCGAGCTGCAAACACATCATGAGTCCTAAGCCCCGAATCTCTTTAATTTGAGGAATGTCAAGCTCAGATCGAAAGAGCTGTGCCTTTTCTTCCACCTGTGGAATTAGATTTTCTGCTAATATTACTTTTAAGGAAGCTCTTGCTGCGGAACAACTTACCGGATGCCCGCCGAAGGTCGTAATATGTCCAAGCATGGGGTTGTCTTTTATAACATCCATGATTTCTTTAGCCGATACAAAAGCGCCAATCGGCATTCCACCCCCTATCCCTTTAGCTAACATTAAGATATCGGGAACAATTCCAAAATGCTCAAAGGCAAAAAGTTTACCCGTCCTTCCAAATCCAGTTTGTATCTCATCGAATATTAATAAGGTTCCACAAGCCGTGCATTTATCCCGTAGAGCTTGCATGTAAGCGCGATCAGGAACACGAATACCAGCTTCCCCTTGTATGGCTTCCATGAAGACAGCTGCGGTCTTATCGCTGATTAAATCCAAATCCTGAAGATCATTATAAGTTATAAAAGAAACCTCAGGAAGTAAAGGAGCATACGCTTCGCGATAAGCATCATTTCCGATGAGGCTTAAGGCGCCTTGAGTACTACCATGGTACGCTTTTCTGGCGGCAATAATTTCTCTTCTTCCAGTAAATTTCTTGGCGATCTTCATTGCACCTTCCACGGCTTCTGCCCCAGAATTTGTGAAATAGACCGAACCAAACGAAGAGGGGAGTTGTGCCAATAATTCAGTTGCAAAATGTACCTGAGGCGCTTGAACAAATTCCCCATATACCGTAACATGCATAAACTTACTGAGTTGATCCTGAATAGCCTCTAAGACCTTTGGATGTCGATGTCCAATATTGCTCACATTAAATCCTGATACCAAATCCATATAAGATTTTCCATCAGGGCCATACAAATAAATACCTTCTGCACGTTCCACTTCGATAAGGCGAGGGGAATTGGATGTTTGGGCCGTATTTTTTAAAAATAATTCTCTATTACTAATCATGTGTTGTGTACCATTTCTATAAATCACCAATACGAAGGTTTAAAATCATGAACCTTACGATTACTGGTGTTTTCGGACGAAATGTAGGAATTTTAAGGATAAAAAAGAAGCTCCAATTTGGAGCTTCTTTTATTCATGTTTTATATTTCTGCTATCTAACTCTTTATAAAGAAGTTTGATAAATTCTTGTTCGACGGCAAAGAATTGAGAAGCTCGAGCTTGTCCAATAACATCGGCAAATTTGCTGCGGAATACTTTCTTGGTTTCTACCTCCTTCGAATCGTATTCCAAAATGTCATCCTCTTTTCTAAATGAATTGAAGTTGCCTCTACTAGCTTCCACACTTTTGCTTTTTTTCGACTTGATCGCCAATATTTCTTTAGAATATTGGTTGTAAAGCGGAAAAAAGCGTTGTGCCTCTGCAGGAGATAATTTAAGATGCTTTGTAATAAAAGCAACTTTTTGATTTTCGATTGCTTCAAACCGTTCTTGACGTGATTGAGCATTCGCAAACAAAGTCACCAAGCAAAATAGGCAACAGGTGGTTATAATATGTTTAAAAGAAACCATTATAATGCGTAATTTAAATAATTTTCTAACTCCTCATCAGCGATTTCACTACCAATACCTTTTGAATCTTTAGGTTCATAAATATACTCCGCAAATTCAGCAAGGTCTGATGCGTCACTATAATTGGAAAGATAACGAATTATTTCTTCATCTGGAATTCCTTCTAATGAACTTGTCGTCGCAGTTACTGGATTTTTGTCTGTTGCATGATAGTTTCCTACCGTAACAATAGCAGCAATACAAGCAGCGGTTGCTGCAGAAAACCAAGCGTATTTTTTAAATGGACTCGTTGCAGGTATGGTTTTTCTTTTTGGTAATTGAATAGGTGCCGGAATTTGTGTTTCATCCATCACACGATCAGTCAATTGATCAAAATATCCTTGCGGAACTTGGAAACCAGTAGTTCCGATATTTTCTTTCCAACCTTGCACTGTAATATGAGCCATGATCGCTTCTTCGTTTTCCTCCATATAGCCAAGCGGAACGGTGAAACCATCTTCTTTGCGCAGTACAGGAAATGTATCAGCAGTAACTTTTTCTAAAATTCGATCACTTAATCCATCAAAGTATCCATCAGGTACAGTAGGTAGTACTGAGTTCATCGCATCAATTTTTGTTTGAGCGAGTACCTGTTCGGTAAGTTCATCAAAGTAATGTTCAGGAACAGATAAAGCAGATTCCGCTTTCAGTTGTCCAACCTTGATGTTACTAATTACTTGCGATGAAAGGTTGTCGAAATATCCATTAGGAATAGTAAAACCTTCGTTATGTTGCGAGTTGATTGTATCAAGATTGATACGAGCTTGCAAATGATCTTTAAAATCATCGAAGTAATTGTCGGGTACAATGAAAGGGTTGACACGCAGCGAATTAGGTAAGTTGTTGCTTCCTGTGTTTTCGAAATATGTGTTATTTTCCTTCATAGTACCTTAATAGATAGTTTTAGCCCCGAAAGGTTTAATCATGAGCATTAAAAAAGTTCTCTATTTTTTTGACAGCGAGATGGTATGAAGCTTTTAATGCACCCACACTTGTTCCCAAAACTTCCGACATCTCTTCGTATTTCATATCTTCAAAATATTTCATATTGAATACGAGCCTTTGCTTATCAGGCAAAGTTAAAATAGCCTGTTGCAATTTCATCTGTGCTTTATCTCCATTGAAATAAGCACCATCAGCTAATGAATCAGAAAGATAAGCAGAACTTTCATCATCCAATGAAATGTTCTGCTTTTGTTTTTTCTTATTCAAAAAGGTAATACACTCATTCGTAGCTATGCGATATAGCCAAGTATAGAGTTGAGAATCTTCCCTAAATTTTTCCAGATTTCGCCAAACCTTTATAAAAATATCTTGCACAACATCATCGGCATCATCATGGTCAATAACCATACGACGAACATGCCAATAGATTTTCTGCTGATATTTCTTTAGCAAAAGGCGGAAGGCCTCTTCACGAGTACTTTCATCGGCGAATTTTGCAATTATCAGGGCATCTTCCATAGAATATTATTTTCTGCTAATTACTTTTCGTGCTGCATTAACGATGTTTGCGGCATTAAGACCATATTTCTCCATCAATTGAGCTGGAGTTCCGGACTCACCAAAACTATCGTCAACAGCCACATACTCTTGAGGTGTAGGTAAATGCTTTGCTAAAGTTTGCGCTACACTATCTCCCAATCCACCTAAGCGATTATGTTCTTCTGCAGTAACCACACAGCCAGTTTTACCAACCGATTTAAGAATTGCTTCTTCATCCAATGGTTTGATGGTGTGAATGTTGATGATTTCTGCACTTATGCCCAATTTTTCCAGTTCTTCACCAGCTTGAATAGCTTCCCAAACCAGGTGGCCTGTCGCTATAATAGTCACATCTGTTCCTTCATTTAATAGTACTGCTTTACCAATCTCGAAGGTTTGATCTGCAGGGGTAAAATTAGGAACTACCGGACGGCCAAAGCGTAGGTACACTGGACCTTCATGGTCTACTAACGCAATTGTTGCTGCTTTTGTTTGGTTATAATCGCAAGGATTAATTACGGTCATACCAGGTAACATCTTCATTAAGCCAATATCTTCCAAGATTTGGTGGGTAGCACCATCTTCTCCTAAAGTCAATCCAGCATGTGAAGCACAAATTTTCACATTTTTACCAGAGTAAGCGATAGATTGACGAATTTGATCGTAAACACGACCGGTAGAGAAGTTCGCAAAAGTTCCAGTGAATGGAATTTTACCACCAATGGTAAGACCTGCGGCGATGCCCATCATGTTTGCTTCAGCAATACCTATTTGGAAAAAGCGCTCAGGGTATGCTTTTATAAAATCGTTCATTTTTAGGGATCCGATAAGGTCGGCACATAGTGCAACCACATTTTCGTTTTGTTTACCAGCTTCTAATAAGCCAGCTCCGAAACCTGAACGTGTATCTTTTGATTCTGTGTAAGTGTATTTTTTCATGTCTTGATTATGAAATCCAATAGTCTATAATCGTCTTATTTCCTATTCGAAATGCTAATAGTACGGTGGTTTTGATTAATAATCGCCTATGGTACTTGGTAGTTGATTTAAGGCCAATTCCAATTGCTCATCATTTGGAGCAACACCGTGCCATTTGTGAGATCCCATCATGTAATCTACTCCATTACCCATTTCAGTGTGTAATAAGATGATTACGGGTTTTCCTTGACCAGTACGAGATTTAGCTGTATCCAATCCTGCGATAATTTCCGCTAAGTTATTTCCGTTAGCCACTTCGAGAACATCCCATCCGAATGCTTCCCATTTAGCACGTAAATTACCTAAAGACAATACCTCATCCGTAGAACCATCAATCTGCGCTCTATTGTAATCAACTGCAGCAATCAAGTTGTCCACTTTGTTGTGTGGAGCATACATTGCAGCTTCCCAAACTTGACCTTCTTGCAATTCACCATCACCCATTAACACATAAACTAAATTTGTGTCATTGTTTAATTTCTTCGCTTGTGCGGCACCAATAGCCGCTGATAGACCTTGTCCTAATGAACCAGACGCAATACGAATACCTGGTAGATGCTCGTGCGTGGTTGGATGTCCTTGAAGACGGGAATTGATTTTTCTGAATGTCGCCAGTTCGCTTACTGGAAAATAACCTGCTCGAGCTAAGGTGCTGTAGAAAACAGGGGAGATATGACCATTGGACAAGAAGAATAAATCCTCTCCAATACCATCCATATTAAAGGAAGGGTCATGTTTCATTGCATGGAAGTATAATGCTACGAAATAATCTGTACAACCTAACGAACCGCCTGGGTGGCCAGATTGACATGCATGCACCATACGAACGATGTCTCTTCTTACTTGCGAAGCGATCTGTTCAAGTTTATTTAAGTCTGCACTCATCTTAAAGTATAATGTTTCAATTATTTGGTGATAAAGTTAGGAAAATTTTACTATTTAGCATGAAGGAATTAGAGAATAGGTAGGAGATTGAAATGGAAGATGAGCAGGTTTGGGCAGGATAGTTCCATCAAGTAATAGAAGGCCTCGTGATTTTGAAGCAATACCTTCATGAAGGCCAATGAAATGACTGCATAGGATGCTCTTGGAGTACAATTAAGCTTGTTAGACGATGAGTAATAAAAAACGGTTGAAGTTTACCTTCAACCGTCAAATATTTTTCGAATAACTCAAGTCCAATATTTTTCTGAGAGTTACATCGCTTCTGCGACTACTTCTTCCACCTCTGGCACCATACGTTTTAATAAACCTTCAATACCAGCTTTCAACGTGATGGTTGAAGAAGGGCAGCCTGAGCAAGACCCTCTCAATTCTACCGTGACTTTACCAGCATCAAAAGATTTGTAAGCGATGGCTCCACCATCTTGTTCTACTGCAGGACGAACATAATCGTGTAAAACTTGTTGGATTTTAATTTCCACTTCCGACCCTTCAAAAACAACATCCTCAGAGTGTTCAATAGGTTTCACTGCAAGTTCTGATTCCACAGCACCTTTCACGAAGTCCTTTAATAAAGCTTCAATGTCAGACCATTCCGCTTCATCTACCTTAGTAATGGTGACAAAATTGCTTGCGAAAAATACGCCATTCACAAAGTTAAATTTAAACAACTCACGAGCGAAATCTGATTCCTGCGCTTTCTCACGATCAGGATAGTCTAAGCTTCCATTGATCAACAGCTTATTGACCAAGAATTTCATGGTTGCTGGATTTGGAGTACTTTCTGTATATACGTTTATTGTTGCCATGTAATCAATTTCTAAAAATAATTTTCAAATATACCTCTTTTGACAATACGTCAACGTCATTGCTGGGTAAAAGCTTATAATTGAACTCCAGTATAGTTGCTTGGAGAAATTGCTTTAATCTCTTGTTTTACAAGTTCTGATACAGCAAGTTGATCCACAAAAACAGCTATGGTTTCTTGAGTTACGTGCGCATTAGTTCTCGTTAAATCTTTCAATGCTTCATAAGGTTTAGGATAACCCTCTCTTCTTAATATCGTTTGAATAGCTTCTGCTACGACTGCCCAGTTATTTTCTAAATCGGCTTGAAAAGCAGACTCATTTAAAATTAATTTTCTCAATCCACGTAGCGTAGATTTAATAGCGATCAAAGTATGCGCAAAAGGGACACCAATATTTCTCAATACAGTAGAATCTGTCAAATCACGTTGCAATCTTGAAATAGGCAATTTTGCAGCCAAGTGTTCAAATATGGCATTGGCTAATCCCAAATTTCCTTCTGCGTTTTCAAAATCAATCGGATTAACTTTATGTGGCATCGCTGAAGATCCTATTTGACCAGCCGTAATCTTTTGTTTGAAATAATCCATGGAGATATACGTCCAGATGTCACGGCATAAATCAATCATGATGTTGTTTACACGTTTTAAAGCATCACAGCTTGCTGCAAAATTATCATAATGCTCAATCTGTGTCGTAGTTTGCGAGCGATCAAGACCCAATACCTTATTTACAAATTCATTTCCAAAATTCACCCAATCATGATTGGGGTAAGCCACATGATGCGCATTTAAGTTTCCTGTAGCACCACCAAATTTTGCAGAATATGGAACTTGCGCTAATAAATTTAATTGTTTTTCGATACGCTCGATAAATACTTTGATTTCTTTACCCAAACGAGTCGGAGAGGCTGGTTGTCCATGGGTACGTGCTAACATAGGCACATTTTCCCAAGCAGAGGAAAGGCTTTTTAATTCTGTTAGCAATTCCGTAATTGCCGGTTGATACACCTGAGCGATTGCTTCTTTCCAAGAATAAGGGATTGCGGTATTGTTGATATCTTGAGAAGTAAGTCCGAAATGAATGAACTCTAAGGAGTCGGTTAATCCTAATTTTTCAAATTCATGTTTTAAGAAATACTCTACAGCTTTTACATCGTGGTTGGTTACTTTTTCAGTGTCCTTGATCCATTGGGCATTTTCGATCGAAAAATTACGATAGATATCGCGAAGTTTTTCATCTAAGCTACCATCAAAATGGCTAAGTTGAGGAATGCCAGATTTTGTTAAGGATATAAAATATTCTACCTCTACCAATACACGGTATTTAATTAAGGCAAATTCTGAAAAGTAATTTGTTAAATCCTTGGTATTGTTATAGTATCTGCCATCAATGGGCGTTACTGCGGTAAGAGGTGATAATGTCATGGTATATTTTACTTTTTTACTGCAAAAATACAAAAAGTAATAGACCTATACCAATGAAAAGGGTATAAAACAATAAAAGCTCGTTAGATAACGAGCTTTTATTGTATTTTGAATGAATTCAGATTATTGAGCGTTTTTCAAAGAATCTACAGCTTGAGTTGCAGCTGAATCGATTGCGTTAACAGCTGAATCAGCTGAAGTTTTGATTGAATCAGCAACTTGGTTAGCAGCTGAATCGATAGCAGCAGCAGCTGAATCAGCAGCAGCGTCAGTTTTTTGCTCAGCGTTGTTACAAGAAGCAACAGCGATAGTTAATGCTAAACCTAAGAATCCGAATTTTAATAAATTTTTCATTTTTAATTTTTTATTTAGTTGAAACAAATTTGTTTATTTTATCCTTAATACGTTTACCTTTAAAAGGTAACCCAAAAAATAATTTATTTTTAATATTTTGTTAAATCAGCTGATAATCAGCATGTTAATTTAATATTAGTTGCTTTGGGCAGCGCAAATATACTAAGTTTTGTTGAATTGCAACAATAATTGATAAAAATTGTTAAATTTCTATATTTATTTAAATCTAAATCTATGTTGGATAAACTAAAAAACATCATAAAACTCTATAAATCAATTGATTTAGCACAGTTGGAAAAAATTTCTAAGAAAATTGATTTAGGAGCAGTATTAGGAGCGGTATCAAAAATGGATGAAAATCAATTGAAAATGGCTATGAAAATGCTGACTTCAAGCAATAAAAAGAAAGATCCTCCAGCCATCAATGCGGATTTTTATGATCTTTCTGCTAAACTTTCTCCCGAAGATCGAGCGCTTCAATTAAAAATACGTGCTTTTTTAGAAACAGAGATTAAACCGATAGTCAATAATTATTGGCTTCACGACGAATTTCCTTTTGAAGTAATTCCTAAACTCGCAGCATTAAATGTATGTGGTTATGTATACGAAGGTTATGGCTGTGCTGGTGGTTCATCACTTATGGATGGTATTATCGCTAGTGAATTTGGTCGTGTTGATCCTTCCATTGCAACATTCTTAGGTGTACAAAGTGGATTAGCTATGGGGTCTATTTATTTATGTGGATCTGAGGAACAGAAAAACGAATGGCTTCCTGCTATGCAACAATTGAAAAAGATAGGCGCATTTGGCTTAACAGAACCTTTGGTTGGCTCTGCAACGGCAGGAGGGCTTACCTGTACCTGTAAACGACAGGGGGACCACTGGGAGTTGAACGGTCAGAAGAAATGGATCGGAAATTCTACCTTTTCGGATATGACCATTATCTGGGCTAGGGATGTAGATGATCAGCAGGTGAAAGGATTTATTGTTCGTAAAGAAAATCCTGGCTTCGCTGTAGAAAAAATAAAAGGTAAAATGGCCTTAAGGATCGTGCAAAATGGATTGATCACTTTAACCAATTGTATCATTCCGGAGTCTGATCGTATGCCACATGCGAATTCTTTTAAAGACACTGCAAAGGTCTTGCAAATGACACGTGCTGGTGTCGCATGGATGGCTGTAGGCTGTGCAAGAGGGGCCTATGAAAACGCTTTAGCCTATACCTTGCAGCGGGAACAATTTGGAAAGCCTATCGCATCGTTTCAATTGATCCAAAATCATTTGGTAGAAATGTTGTCCAATTTAACGGCTATGCAAACCTTGGTATTTCGACTTTCCGAACTTCAAGACGATGATCTACTTAAAGATGAACATGCCTCTTTAGCTAAAGTATTTTGTACGCTTCGTATGCGAGATATCGTATCGAGAGCCCGTGAAGTGATGGGAGGTAATGGTATTCTCTTGGAATATAATGTTGCTCGGTTTTTAGCCGATGCGGAAGCAATTTATTCCTACGAAGGAACTAAAGAAATCAATTCCCTTATCGTCGGAAGAAGTATTACAGGATATAGTGCTTTTGTATGATGAAAGGTGCTAGGAGGTAATAGGCAGTAGATAGGCGATTTTACATTTTAGAGGTGAGCTATTCGATTTACGCCGCATCTAAGTCTAGGATGAAATTGACTTAATTTCTTTCATCGCACCTCTTATGTTTACAAAAAAAAGGCTTGATGTTTAAATCAAGCCTTTTTTGTAGAGTTTTACTTTTTGTTTTTATTCTGTTGAGCAGCTTGTTGAGCTCTCATCATATCTTCCATTTTCTTTTGGAAGGAAGATTGTTTCTTTTCAGATTTTGGTTTTGCTTGATGCTGTTCGATTTTTGCAAGAATTTTATCGTCATTTACGAATTGACGAATAAGTACTTGAGTTAAGAACGTTAAGATTGCGGATAAGAAATAGTAATAGTTCAATCCAGCAGGGAAGCTATTCAAGACAAAGAAGAAAACCAATGGCATGATGTAACCTATGTATTTCATTTGGTTGTTTACAGCACCAGAAGTTGCGTTATTATACCAAGTGGTCAATAAGGTAGTCAAGGTCATTAAAATACACATAAATGAAATGTGACCTATTCCAAAGATTGGAGAGAAGGTGATTGGCGAATCGTAAGTCGACAGGTCTTTCACCCATAGGAAACTTTCACCACGCAATTCAAACAAATTCGGGAAGAAGAAGAAGAATGCTAGTGTGAATGGCATTTGCAATAACAATGGCAAACAACCTCCAAGTGGATTTACACCAGCTTGCTTGTACAACTTCATTTGCTCTTGTTGTAGTAGCATTGGGTTATCCTCGCCAACTTTTGCTTTTATTTCGTCTAATTGTGGTTTTAATACCCGCATCTTACCCATAGATTGGTAAGACTTATAGGTTAATGGGAACATGATCAATTTTAAGAATAAGGTTAAAATTAATATCACGATACCATAATTCATATTAAATCCATCCAAGAAATCGAAGATAGGAACGGTAATGAATTTATTAATCCAACCCATCGGACCCCATCCCATGTTGATCAGCTTAGAGAAATCATTTCCTTCAGCTTTTAACGTATTATACTTGTTTGGGCCAAAAAAGAAACTGAAGCCATATTGTGCATCCGGTTGATTGCTTAGCGCCAATTCTGCTGTGGCTTTGTAATGTTTAACCACACCATCTTCTGTTAAGAAGGTGGATTTCAAATTGCTATTCGAAAGTCCTTCGGTGCTGGTTAAAATAGCAGAGAAGAAATGTTGTTTGAAACCAATCCAGTTTAACTTTTCTTCAATAGCCTCTTCATCATCGCTTGTCTCGGAAAGGTAATCTACTTCACCTTCTACAGTTTTATAGAAAATGGTCGATTTCTCCCGTTCGGATTTCGCATTTTTTTCTTTTTGCAATAAGGTGGTTTCCCAGTTTAATAAAATGCTTTTCGTTTTTACATCGATCAGATCTTTCATGCCTACGGCACGAATGTCTAATTTTAAGTTGTAATCATTAGCTGCTAGGCTATAAATGTAATCGATGTATTTATCGGCACTATAATTTAATCGTAGGGTTACTGATTTAGCATCATTGCCAGATACGGAAACATTAGCATCTTGGGATTGAAAATATAAATCATTGGTGTTAACCGCTTTTCCAGGAATATTAAATGCTAATCCAAAACGATTTTGATCACCATCAAATAAAACGAGTGCTGATCCATTATAGTTAGTTTCACCTTTTAAATGAACTTTCTTTACACGACCTCCCTTGCTGGTTAGCTCAACTGCAATTAATTCATTTTCTAAGGTAATTGATTTTTCTTCGCCTACTGAGGCAGCACCAAACGGCTGGCTAAGTAATACAGAGTCTGCTAGCACTGGAGCTGCAGGAGTTAATTTGCTGGAATCAATGACGCTGGTTACACCGTTGCGCACACGCTCCAACGAATCTTGAAGTTGTTTTTCTTTCTTTATCTCATCTTCCGAGGGTTTCATGATGTAGAAGGACCCGGCTAGGATGGCGAAAATTAAGATAAATCCGAAAATATTATTTCTATCCATTGTTTATTATTTACTGAAGTCTTTTCTTTTTCGACTACTTTGATTTTTTATGTATTAATGCTGCGGCTACAAAACTAACAAAAAGTGGGTGAGGATTTACTACAGTAGACTTTAATTCTGGATGAAATTGTCCTGCCACAAAAAATGGATGGTCTCTCAATTCCACAATTTCTACCAATCCGGTGGTGGTATTGATCCCTGAAGCTATCATTCCCGCATTTTCGTATGCTTTTAAATATTCGTTATTAAATTCATAACGATGACGATGTCTTTCGGTTATCTTCGATTTTCCGTAAACGGCAAAAGCTTTAGTTCCTTTTTTAATATCACAGTCGTAAGCACCCAAACGCATCGTTCCACCCATATTAGTGATGTTTTTCTGCTCTTCCATCAAATTAATGACTGGATAAGGGGTGTTTTCGTCCATTTCGAAACTGTTCGCACCTTTTAAGCCTAATACATTTCTTCCGAACTCAATTACGGAACATTGCATTCCTAAACAAATCCCAAAAAATGGAATTTTATTTTCTCGTACATAGCGAATAGTTTCTAATTTTCCATCTAATCCGCGTTCACCAAATCCTGGAGCAACCAAAACACCATCTAATCCTTCTAGTTTGTCGGCTACATTTTCTGGGTGTATACTTTCTGCTGCAATGAATTTCACCTTGACACGAGTCTCATTGCTCGCTCCAGCATGGATAAATGCTTCCGTAATGGATTTATATGCATCTGGTAATTCTACATATTTACCGACTAAAGCTACATTAACCTCATTGGTTGGATTTTTTAACCTTCCTAAAAACGCTTTCCAATTTTCTAAATCAGGTTCGTTTTTAGTTGATAACTTTAATTTCGCCAATACAGTCTTATCCAATTGCTCTCTAAGCATGTTCAATGGTACATCATAGATCGTTGGTGCATCAATAGATTCCACGACAGCATTGATATTTACATTGCAAAATAATGCTAATTTTTTACGAATATCGTTGTTTAGTTTGTGTTCTGTTCTACAAACCAAGACGTCAGGTTGTACGCCATATTCCAATAATGTTTTTACCGAGTGTTGCGTAGGCTTGGTTTTTAATTCACCAGCAGCAGCAAGGTATGGCACTAAGGTTAAGTGAATTACCAAGGAGTCGTTATTTCCCAATTCCCAACGTAACTGTCTTACCGCCTCAATAAATGGTAAAGACTCAATATCGCCCACTGTACCACCTAATTCGGTAATAACGATGTCGTATTTGTTCTCTTGTCCCAATAATAACATACGACGTTTGATTTCGTCGGTAATGTGTGGAACAACTTGCACTGTTTTGCCTAAGTAGGCACCTGCGCGTTCTTGCTCAATGACATGACTGTAAATGCGACCCGTAGTCACATTATTGGCTTGGGAAGTTGGAACATTTAAAAAACGTTCATAATGCCCTAAGTCAAGGTCAGTTTCTGCTCCATCTTCGGTCACATAGCATTCGCCATGTTCATATGGATTTAAAGTTCCTGGATCAATGTTTATGTAGGGATCGAATTTCTGAATGGTTACTTTAAAACCACGAGCTTGGAGAAGCTTGGCTAGGGAAGCTGCAATAATTCCTTTCCCTAACGACGAAGTTACGCCGCCCGTAACAAAGATGTATTTAGTCATAGCAATAAATAGATTTCTTAAGGGAGATGAGGCTTTTTTTGTTGTTCTCATCTGCTCTATGTACGGGATACAAAGGTACAAAAATTTTATTCAATATGACTTATAAAATTCCTTCAATCCTGATTTCATTGCCTAGTTTAATTTCAAATGTGGATGCAATGATCTTTTCTGTATTTGCTTTTATCCTGTGGAATGGATTAACTCCTTAGTAGTAAACCTGTTGATTTTTGCTAAGTTTTTTTTTGACATTATTCCAATCAGCTCGTTATTTCTGCCAGTATAACTTTCGCGTAGATCCTTACTTCTTGTTGGGGTTTTACTGATACAGGCGTATTTCTAGGTAGCGGATAGGATGCCGTTTGTTTAATGTTGGGGGCATTTGGATTGAATCTTCGGTGGATGTTTTGGGGAACTAAATCGAATCTCCTTCGCAGGCATTCAACGATTCTTCGTTTAATATCCGAGGAAGATCCGAAGGAGATCCATGTGAATTCAGATTTAGGAATAAATAATTCCAAGAGTTGTGGGTTTATAAAATGATAAAATGTCTAAAAAAAAATAACATCGTACAGGTGTAGTTTCGTTTATTTGTTTACCTGGATGCCATGTCTCGAAATTTGAAAGGGTTTTAACGATCTTCCATAGGCTATAGTCAAAAAGCGAAAGGAGTAAAGCTGTAGTTCGTTTAAATTGGCAAGATTTTAGCGAAATCTTCAGTTCATAATTGATATATTGAACGAAAAAATAAAAAAGATTTCATGGAGTACAGAAGAATGGGTAAAACTGGATTGCAACTAAGTGTGCTTTCTTTCGGGTCGTGGGTCACCTTTGCTAGACAAACTACAGATCATATTAATGAACGGTTAATGGCTAGAGCGTATGAGGCGGGAGTTAACTTTTTTGATAATGCGGAAGTGTATTCTGCGGGTGAATCGGAAGAAATGATGGGTAGGGTATTGAAAAGTTTGCAATGGGATCGATCATCTTATGTGTTGTCGAGTAAGGCGTTTTTTGGTTGGAAGGGAGAGGGGAAGAAGCCTAATCAACATGGTTTAAGTCGTAAACATTTGATGGAGGCTTGTGAGGAAGCTTTGCAACGGATGCAAGTTGAGTATTTGGATTTGTTTTATTGTCATCGTCCTGATCCGAATGTGCCGATGGAGGAGATCGTCAGGACCATGAATGTTTTAATTCAACAGGGGAAAATTTTTTATTGGGGAACAAGTGAATGGACAGCTGCGGAAATTATGGAGGCACATATGGTTGCGAAAGATCTTCATCTGGAAGGGCCAGCAGTGGAACAACCGGAATATAATTTATTCAATAGGCGTAAAATCGAGGTGGATTACGCGCCTATATTCCGTAATGTGGGTATGGGTACCACAATTTGGAGTCCATTGGCCTCTGGTTTATTAACGGGAAAATACAATCAAGGTATTCCTGAAGGGTCGCGTATGGCTTTGGAAGGTTATGAATGGTTGAGGGATCGTGCTGTAGTGGATGAGAAACTGTCGCGGGTTGCCGCCCTTGGTGAATTTGCTAAGGAGCTGGGGTTAAGTTTACCGGCCTTATCTATCGCTTGGTGTATCAGCAATCCGAATGTGACTACTGCTATTCTTGGTGCAACCAAAATGGAACAATTGGAAGAAAATTTGAAAGCTTTGGATGTGCTTCCTTTGTTATCTCCTGAACTGTTGTCGCAGATCGATGAAATCATGGGCACTAAACCTGTAGTGCTTAGAAATTAATAGCCTGCTAATCAATAAAAGACATGAGTTTTGAGGCAATAGACCTATTTTAATCTAGTTCGCGTTGCGAAACTAGCCATCGGTCTATTGGCTAGTTTCTCCATGATATTCCATAAAAAAAGGGCTTGATTTTTATATCAAGCCCTTTTTTTATGGAATATAAGGTGAACTTATACTCTTTTTGATTTGATACGAGCAGCTTTACCAGTAAGTCCGCGTAAATAGAATAATTTCGCACGACGTACTTTACCTACGCTGTTAATTTCAATTTTGTCAATGTTTGGAGAATTTACAGGGAAAATACGCTCAACACCAACACCGTTAGAAATTTTACGAACGGTAAAAGTAGCGTTAGCTCCTTCGCTGTTTAATTGAATTACCACACCTTGGTACACTTGAACACGCTCTTTGTTTCCTTCGCGAATTTTATAATGAACACTGATGGTATCTCCTGCTTTGAAAGCGGGAATTTCATTTTTTACTACCGCTTGTTCTTCTACAAATTTTACTAAATCCATGATTCTGAGTAATTAATAACGATATTTAACCTGTAAAAATCGGAATGCAATATTACAGCTTTATTTCGATAAATAAAAATTCTTTTTTAATTTTCTTCTCTTTTTTGAGAAGGTGTGCAAAAATAAGAATTTCTTTTTTATTATCCTTGCGTGAAGTAAAAAATGTTTCTATAATTTTTAAAATTTGACCATTTTAAAATTAATATTCAATAAATGAGTGGATTATATTTTTTTGTTAAAAATCTATTGACAATGTTCTTTTTCGCCGTATATTTGTGCCACAGTAAAGAAAGGTGATACCTTTTCGGGGTGTAGCGTAGCCCGGTATCGCGCCACATTTGGGATGTGGAGGTCGTAGGTTCGAATCCTGCCACCCCGACAGAAAAAAAGCTCTAACGAAAGTTAGGGCTTTTTTTGTGTTCGGGTGTGGCAGATTCGGACCGTGGTTCGATCCGAAGGAGCTTCAGGCTGGTGTTTGTGGTTGTGGGGCTGAAGCAATCCTGCCACCCCGACCAAAGCCTCTGATTATTAGTGGTTTTTTATTTTTTCGGACATATTTCGGACAAATCTCTCTTGTTTTTCAACTTAATATTAAGATAGAAAAGTTTAGCTTAAGATAATCTCCTAAAGTGTTTTTCTTGTAGATAATAGAAAATCCAAATGGCTAGGGGGCTTCTTCTTATCTTATCAATTGCACGGACTATTCTTTCGCTATTCATCTCCGTAAATCAAATACTGTGGCATTTTTGTTTCACTATTCGTGACATGGGTAAGTGTATTTATTTTAAAATCAGTTGTATATTTTTTTATATCGGAGTTTTAAAGTATTTCGTATATAGAGATGGATGGGCAAACTTTTTGTATATTAGGTTTCGTAAATACTATTGATGATACGCAATTCGCTTCGCGGACTTCGTACATCAAGCGGTTTTGCACAATGGCCAGCCTAGAGCTTCGCTCTGCTCGAAACTGCGCAAAGCCGCCAGGCTGTTTTCGTAATTTTACTATAATCTCGTATGAAACAGATGTCTCAATATTTAGGAATATTTTTAGGTGTAATTTACGGACTGATAATTCGAATTTTAGGAGATAACGAAATTTTTGAAGATTATTACAATATTTATAGCATTAGTTTTCTTTGGGTAACTCCAATAATTATTAGTTTCTTTCCGATACTTTTCTCCTCAAATGAAGTTTACAAATCAAATACTAAACTATTCTTCTATCCGATTATTACCATTATTCTATTTTTGATGGTAGCATTAATTACAAGAATTGAAGATTTAGTTTGTTTGTTAATTATTGGATTTCCATTTTTATTGGTCGCTGGAGTAATTGGGATTTTACTTGGTGCTTTTGTCAAATACAGAATAAAAGACAAAAAACTCTATTCAATTATTTTAATTCCACTCGTATTAAACCCAATTGAAAACTTAATTCCAAATTATCAAGAAGTTTACAACGTTTCATCAGAAATAATAATTAATAAAAACAAAGCTGAAATTTTCCCTAATTTATTATCAGTTCCAACAATATCAGATAAAGAATACAAAAATGGATTTTATCAAAAAATTGGTATTCCACGACCTGTAAATTCAGAAATTCTGATTAATGAAAGTCAAATGTATAGGATTGGACATTTTACAGATGACTTGAAACTTTATGAATATGTTTCAGAAATTAAGGAAAATGAATTTGTAAATTTCAAAATCGATCTGTCCAAATCTCAGTTAAGAGAAACAGCAACCGATCAGCATTTGCTTAAAAGTAATTATTTCAATTTTGAAAACATCAATTATTCGCTTGAATATATTTCTGAAACAGAAACTAAGATAATTCTTAATTGTGACTATAAAATTGAATCTAAAATGAATTTTTACGCAAACTTTTGGGCGAAAAGTATTATTGGAGATTTTGAAAAACGATTATTAGAGTCGCTAAAAATAAAACTGGAAAAATAAAAAACTACGGCTAACATCGGTAACTGTTGCATAACATCAATTTTACAGTAAAACATAAAATATTTGACCTCGTTTAAATCTCTTTAAACGAGGTTGGTTGTTTCTTAGAGTTTTGTTAGTTTCTATTTTAACAAGCTTAAATCAGCTAATTCGAAGGGGCTAATATGGGAAATATTTTACAACTAAATCCTGAATGGACTAGTCAACAAATACTTCCTTTGATACTTGAAAAAGGTCGAGTGAAACATTCTCCATTTAGTATGATTGTTAGACTAATTGCAGTTGGATTTTTGATATAATGGATTTATCAAAGATTCTTTATGCACTAAAATCAATTGTGGAATTATGAATAGAAAAAAGTCCTATAACACGGTATTGCCATAAGCGTGGCTAAAATGTAAAGTTGAAAGTTCTATCCTAGTATTCCTCCAACAACGAATTTTATTCGTTTATTATTTTAATTTTAACTTATTAAAATTCGTTTTAGCTACGATCGGTTCTGAATTGTACTTCCGCTCAATTTAAGCCCGCACTTCGCCAAGCGCTGGCTGGTTAGCTGCAATGCTAAAAAAATGCGGCCGTAAAAATATCAAAATAGATAATTTCTTATGATAAGAATTTTCATAAATCAAAATGGAGACTCAAACAAATTTTGGACAATTGAACAAATTCAAAAAAAGTACGTTGTTAGTTGGGAAAAAATTGAAAACTGAGGGAGCATTTATCGAAACTATATATTCGTTTGAAACTTATAGTAACAAAGAAAAATGGAAAGATTAAATAGCTCATTCTTTATTTTATAGCATGATCTTACTAAGTCGATATAATATTCCCAAAGATTTATTCCATAAGAAATCAGAGGCTTTTATTTTAGCTTTAGACCTCTTCAACCACATATACATTAACTTAATTAAAAATGGAATTTCAAAATTTTCAATTATTTTTTGATTTTCTTCTTTAAATGTCTTTTCGAAATAGGTTTGATTTTCAGTTGAAACTTCCATTAATTTAAACCTATGCCACAATTTTAAAATAAATAAGTGTTCTATGTAAAAATTCTTTTTTGAAACTTTCTCTAAAAGTTTATGAATTAATTTAACATTTCCTTCAATCCGACCTCGCTCTTTTTGTGTAGAATTCATTATTGAGTTTTCATTGAACCGATAATAATAAAATGGTTCGAAACAAAAGCCAACATTTTTTACAAACTTATTTAGACAAAAGTGCCAAATGACATCTTCAAATAAAAATCCTTCCTCAAACTTTAAATTGTTCTCAATAATGAACTCTTTTTTATATAGTTTGCTCCAAGCAACAACCTTAACGTTTAAAAGGAAATTTTCGGCTAACCAACTTGTACTGGCTGTATAATCTGGATATATTTTGTTCGATGGGAATCCTAAAATAGATTGATAATAATCACTTTCCGAAAATAGGTCGCCTATAATAATTTCGGGATAATTATATTTTTGTGCTAGTTCAATGAAATTATTTAGCGCACTAGGCAATAGCATGTCATCACTATCTAAAAAAAGAAAATAATCTCCAGTAGCATTTTTTATACCTGTGTTTCTTGCTGCTGACAAACCTTTATTTTGACTATGATAAATTGTTTTAAAAATTATTTTTCCTTTATAATTATTTAAAAATTCATCAATTATTAATTGACTATTGTCTGTGGAACAATCGTTTATAAACAAACATTCTAAATTATCGTAACCTTGTGATACTATTGAATTAATACAGTGTTCAATGTACTCTTCAACATTATAAATAGGAATAATTAATCTAAATTTCATAGGTGTAGACATAAACATCTTGTATTAATTATCTTTCAAATTTTTGAAACATTTTATCGAAAAAGTGCAAGAGGCCTAACTGAAAACTTAGTTTTAATATACGGCCTCTAAACTTAGATTTAGAATATAAAAAAATCACATCATTATAATATCGTTCTCGAATGAAACGGAGATAATCAATACGTTGGTTTTCATCCAAATTTAAGCTATAAACATTATCAATAACTGCTTTTATCCAAAATTTCAATTTTTCTTTTTCATTAACAGCCACATTCTTCATTTTGACCAAGCGATTTAATGATGTATTTAATAAATTATACAAATCAAATATTTCATTCATAGAAATTTTTTTCGTAATTGCTGAATTTTCAACCTCTCTGTAATAATAGCCTTTTTTAGAAGACAAGTATATCTTGTCAACAAAATTTAAATAATCAATAAAAAAGATACTATCTTCTGACAATTTAATATGTTCTGGAAATTTGATATTATTATTAATTAATATAGATCTAGAATAAATCTTGGAGGCTATATGTCCAAATTTTGTTAAATCAAATTGCAATATAAAATCAGAAATAGATAATTCTTGATCTATTAGTTTGTAAACATCTTTCTTCACAGCATCCAATCCAATCTTACAAAAGTCTTGAATTATAAAAGAATCCGGATGGTTTTCCTGGTCAACAGATAGGTGATTTAAGAAATTTTCTTCAATAAAATCATCTGCGTCTACGAAAATAATATATTCTCCCTTCGATTCCTTTATTGCCCGGTTTCTTGAATAGCTTACACCATGGTTTTTTTGATTAATTAATTTTAAACGAAAATCTTTATTGCATAAGTCCTCACAGATTTCTTCCCCACCATCAGTAGAACCATCGTTAATAATAATAACTTCAAATTCTTTGAAATTCTGAGTTAGTATACTTTCTAAGGTTTTCTCAATAAAACCTTTAGCATTATACAATGGAATAATTATTGAAAAAATTGGAACATTCATATATGTAATCAATAATTGAGTTTGATTTTAACAATTAAAAAATATGCGGATAGCTATAATATTCAATTGGATTTAATATGCTTTACGCCAAAATTTTGAGAAGATATATAGCCTGTTGGTTTTATATCTCTTGCAATTCTGTTAACTTCCAAAAATAATTTGATTTGTTTTTCATTTCTTCAAAGGTGCCTGAACCTTTAATTCCTTTAATAAAAAATAATAAAACAATTAAAATATTTACAGGGCTAAAATCGAGGTTAAATAGGTTAAATAAATTGTATTAGTTTGGTTAATTTAATCATTATTAGGTTCGCTCGATGTACAGGAAGAATCTCATATTTGTATTAAAAGCATACACATAGCAATTCCTAGACAATCCTAAAATACCATTAGAAAACAATATCCTAATCATATTCATAGCGTATAACCTAAATATTGATAATAAAATAAAGCGTTTAAAATCTCCTCTATAAAAATGATTTGGTTAAATATTATTTGATTAAATTAAATATTTATCAAAAATATTAAACAGTTTTCACAAGTAATTATTCATAATTGGCAATAATGTTTTAAATATAATAAATAAAAACAAAAATGTTTAAATAATTAATTGGGGTAACAAAATCTATTGTTCCTTTAAAAGAGCCTCATAAAGCTTCCTCCATAACTTTCTAGTCAATTGGAAAGTCTTCGAATCAAGTTTATATTCAATGCCGTTCAACTTATTTTCAAAAGGCGCATGTTTGCCTACAAATAATCCCACGAAATTGAATTTGTACTTGCTAGCTTCATTAGTAGTTATAATCCCTTTATCATTTGAATCAACATTGCTGTGGGGAATTGAAAAGCCAGTTAAAAAATAATTTTTAGCTAAATTATTTGGAAGATCATATCAACTGTGAAAAACGTTGGTAGTTATTTTGGTAAACCTAAAGTTTACATTTTATCAGTTGAAAAACTGGCGAAATTCCAAAGGTGTTTGTTTAGTCTTTTGTTTAAATAATTTACTAAAGGATTGTGGATGTTCAAACCCCAATTCGTATGCAATCTCACTCACAGACAAGTTAGTTGTACTTAATTGTTGTTTGGCATAATCTATCAATTTGTTTTGGATATGCTGCTGGGTATTTTGTTTGGTGTGTAAGCGTAAAAGTGTTCCTAAGTAATTAGGTGAAATGTTTAGTTTTTCAGCAATATCAGCTACAGTAGGTATCCCATTTTCTGCTAATTTGTTGCTTCCAAAATGCTCCGAAAGTAAGGTTTCAAACTTCGCTAACAATTCATGGTTTGATTTTCTTCGATTGATAAACTGACGTTCGTAAAAGCGTTCTGCATATATGAGTAACATTTCGAGTTGAGTAACAATAAGTTCTTGACTATGTTTATCCATATTAGATTGATATTCCTGTTCTATTTTCAAAAGAATATCAGCTATAATTTTCTCTTCTTTGTCTGATAGAAAAAGAGCTTCATTAACCGCATATTGAAAAAAATCAAATGATTTTATCTTTTTAGCCAAAGAGGTATTCCAAAGAAAATCAGGATGGATAAGCAATAACCAGCCCGTTGGTTCAGCTATAATATCTTGATTGATTTCTAGATTTAAAAATTGAAGTGGTGAAATAAAAGACAAAACACCCGAATTGAAATCGTACTGTTGCTGTCCATAATTGAATTTAGCATGGACATTCCGCTTTAATCCAATCGTATAAAAGTTCTGAATCCATTTTACTTTCGAATCATCAAAGGGATAGGAAACCCTGCTGTAATCAATCAAACTAATCAACGGATGTTCGGGATTAGGTAGGTTACAGAATGAGTGAAACTGGCCAATTGAATCAAGGCGGAATGTTTTTTGCATAATGCTAATTTAGTTTTTTTCTTTACATAAAATCATTCCAGCGTGATATAAAACACCGTCTTTAAATACGCCATCAGCTGTAAATCCTGTGTCATCTTTATAATCAATATGATTGCCAGTAATTTTATAACTACCTTGATAAGCACTTTTTCGGTTTCCACGAGCTTCGTCATATCGGTTATTAGGTAATAATTCGTGTCGAATATGACCATCTTTTGTTACCCACATACCGATATAATCTTTTGTTTCTTCGATAGTTTTATTTCTTTCCATTGGAATTTGTTTATTATTTATACAACTGGTGATTAAGAAAGTAATCGATATTAAAATGCCGTAGAAAGCGTGTGTTTTTTCCATTGTTCAACATCGTTTGTCATGATTTCAAATTTTCTTTTCAGTATATTATAAGCATCATTGCCTAACAACAAGTGTACAGGAGGATTTTTTTCTTGACTGATCGCAATCAATACATCCGCAGCTTTTTCGGGATCATTGGGCTGATTACCACTGATGCTTTCAAGATGATCCTGTTCAGATTGTCGGGCGGTTTCATACTCCTGCATCCTTAAAGCAGGTGTTTTTACGGAACCTTTAGAGAGAAAATCCGTTCTAAAATAACCCGGGTAAACTACTGTAGCGTTTATCCCAAATATTTTTGCCTCTTCGGCTAATGCTTCGGTAAATCCTGCAACAGCAAATTTTGTAGCACAATAAATACCCCAACCAGGAAAGCCAGCAAAAACACCACCTACCGACGAAATGTTAAAGATATGTCCTGATTTTTGTTTTCTTAAATAAGGCATTGCATTTCTAACAACATTCAAGGTTCCAAAAACATTAATCTCAAAGTTTCCTCTTGCTTCCTCATCAGTCAGTTCTTCCAATGTCCCAATTTGACCATAACCAGCATTGTTCACAATCACATCAATTCTACCAAAATGCGCGATGCTCTTTTCAATGGCAGTTTTTACATCATTGTTGTCCGCTAAATTAACCGCAAGCGGCAGAAAGTGAGCGCTGGTGCTTCCGATTTCTTTCTCTAGTAATTCTGGAGTACGTGTTGTAGCCACAACACGATAGCCATGTTGTAATAATTTTTTCGTTAATACTAGGCCTAATCCTTTTGATGCTCCAGTTACCAACCATACTTTTTTTACTTCCATTTTTTACCTGTTTTAGTTTATGATACAAAATTGAATAATTGTGAACCGGCTATCGTAGCTAAATCAATGAATATTGTAGTTAAATCGTGTTTTTATATTATTGGATTGGTGTAAGTACCTTCTACTTCTTAAGAAAAACCTATGAAACAATAAGACAAAAAAATGCAGTGAAGCCAGTAAGTAGGTTGTAATTAGCGCATAGTCCATTTGCACCAAGTCGTTTTCATTACTTCCAATTCCTTTTTTTATTCAGGAGCGAGTATGCTGTTTTGCCCCACTTCAAGAGCAATGTTTTTTCCATGTGCTTAACTCAGCAATAAGATCATACAAAAGAGCACAGCATGGGATGCCGATATTGATGAAGCTATTAAAACAAGCCAAAGGATAATTGACGAGGGTATCAATGATGGAACGCTTTTTATATCTTGCCACTTTCCTTGGTCTAGTTTAGGGTATATAGACAAAGTGAACGGCACTCCGCAGTGGATTATTTTTCCTTATGCCAACCCATTAAAATTTAAAATTGATGTTAGAAAATGAAAAAACACTTCTGTGCAGTACAGTTGCCACCTTTATGCATAAACGAAATTCATTACTGGAATATTGGGTTCACGTGTCACTGTGAAAAATGTGTTCCTCCGCCAAGTCTTGGTTATTTCTAGTCATTTTCCAATCTTCCACAACTGTGGAAGAAGTATTTATACGCATTCCATACTCCATCTGCTATTTTTCGGCAACTAATAATATTAAGCTTGGGGGTGCTGTATAAAGCATAAAAATTTTCTCTGATTTCAAAATGTTTCTTAACCCCAGATCATAAGGAATGTTCTATCCAGTAATCTAGAATTGTTGATGGACTTGAAATCATTCATAGCGAATTTATTATTTCAGTGGTCCTTAATTTAAGTTCATTAGCGAAAAAGTTCTTTTTCATGTTTTTGAATTTTAGCTGATTTGAAAATTGAATTAACGCTAGATGGCTTACGAGTTTAAGGTTGACTAAGAAAAGAAAATAGAATGCCTTAATGACTAAAGGCTATTCTAAATTTAACAAATGATAATTTACGGTGTCTATACCTAAATATTTTTTTTAACAATAGAGCTAGTAATAAATTTTCGTAAAAATATAAGTTAAAAGAAAAAAAATTTACAGTTAATATCTTTAATTTCTAGTATTTAATGGTGTTTTGATTACATAACTTTAATAATTTGGTAAAATTAGTATTAATATTTTTGTCGCAATAAGAAATTTTAATACACTTTACAGTTAGTTAATGAAAAAAAAATACATCACTAAGAATTTAAGGTACCTGTTTACGGGGATTAGTTTGTTTTTAGCTATAAACTCCTGGGCGCAGTCATCAAAACAACTTTCCGGAATAATTACGAACCAAAATGGTGGTTTATTACCAGGGGCCACGATTCAATTGGTTGATCGACAGGGTAAAATAATTGCGCAAACCGCTACAAATATTCATGGAGCATACGTCTTAGATGACAATCAAGAAAATGAAGGATATAAGATAAAAGTTAGTATGATCGGTTATGTATCGTATGAATTTATTTTGAATAAACTTAAAGATACAAGTCTAGATATCCAATTGGTAGATAGTCATTCTTCAATGGATGAAGTTGTAATAATAGGTTATGGACAGCAAAAGCGAGGAGATCTTACCACGGCTGTAAGTTCTATGACTAATGTATCGAAGAATGCTGCGAGACCTGTTACGAATATGTCTGAGATGATGCAGGGTAATGTGGCAGGTGTAACTGTGATGTCTTCGGGCGGTGATCCATCAGCTAGACCGAATGTTATCATTCGAGGAATGGGTACACTTAATAATGAACAACCACTGTATGTTGTCGATGGAATTCCATATTATGGAGGGCCAATTAATCCAAATGATATTGCAACTATTGATATCTTGAAAGATGCATCTGCAGCAGCTATTTATGGGGCACAAGCTTCTTCTGGGGTAATCGTAATTACAACTAAAAGTGGTAAATCAGGAGTTTCAAAATTAAATGTTGATTTATATAGGGGTTGGCAAAATGCTTCAAATCTGCCAAAAGCATTGAATGCAAAAGAGTATTCTCAGGTTTATCAAATGGCATCTGATCGTAATAATTTAATAGTAGCCGATGGTCATAATCCAACACTTAATCCTTGGGGACAAGAATCGCGTACAATCTGGATGGAAGAAATATTTCGTACAGCTAATATCTTGAATGCAAATGTGCAATTATCCGGAGGATCTGAAACGTCGAGATACAGTTCTTCTTTCGGATACCATGATAAAGATGGGGTATTGTTAAATACAGGATATAAACGTTTTACGTATAGAATAAAGTCAGCATTTGATTTGACGGAAAGATTGTCTTTAGGGCAAAATTTTTATGTTAACCATACACAAGCAAGAGGGACTAATACTTCAAGTGGTTATAGTGGTTCCATTATCAATGCAATTTATATGAATCCTGCTGCTCCAGTATATGATGCACAAGGTTTATTTCACGGGACAGTTCCTATTAACCTTGCTCAATTTTCCGCTGCTTATGGAGACACTTACAATCCAGTAGCCTTGTTGCTAAGACCATCCATTAAAAACCCTGTCCTAAATATAAATGCTAATGCTTTCCTTCAATATACCATTATAGATGGATTATCTTTTAAGTCTAATTTTGCAGTTAATCTGGATCGAAATGCATCGAAAACATTTGAGCCAAAGATTCCAGAAATAGGAAGATCAAATAGTAGTAATTATTTGTCACATTATGAATCGCGTGAAAATCGTTGGATTTGGGATCAACAATTGAATTATAACAAAAAGTTTGGTTTTCATCAACTAGATGCCGTCCTAGTTTATTCTGCTCAGAAAACAAATTATGAGCAATACAATATCCAAGCTATGGGATTTGAGCGTGAGGATGATTGGTATCAATATTTAGAGAATTCAGGATCAATTCCAAAATTGCCTTCTAGTTATGCATTTGAAGATGCCTTGACATCAACAATTGCGCGCGTAAATTATAATTACGCGAGTAGATATCTGTTAAGTGCAAGTATACGTAATGATCGTACTTCGCGTTTGGCTACAAAAAATCAATCTGATTTTTTTTCTGCAGTATCAGCGGCATGGAAAATATCTTCTGAATCATTTTTTAACAGTGAATATATCAATGATTTAAAGCTACGAACATCATGGGGACAAATAGGAAATATTCAATCGGTAGATTATTATGCCTATAATTTACCCTTGAGTAATGGTTCCGAGACACCGCTCGGTTCAAAAGGAGGTTTGGAAAGACATTTTGCATTAACAAAACAGTCGAATCCTAATTTACTATGGGAAACATCCGAGACGTTCAATATTGGATTAGATTTGGAAGTCGTTAGAAAATTTAATTTAACCGCTGATTATTACCGTAAAAAAACATTAGGAATGATCTGGACTAATGAAGCAGATCCTCATTCAGGGTTGAATTTTGGACCAACCTCGAATGTAGGAGATGTGTTAAATAAAGGTTTTGAGTTTACGGGACGATTTAATGATCATTTCGGAAAATTGAATTTTGTATTACAAGGGAATATAGGCATTAATCAAAATGAATTATTAAACTTGGATGGTTTTACAAATCAGTATATAGTTCATACTGATAACGTGAGAGGTACCTTAAATCCTTATCGTTCTACACCAGGCCAGGCGTTATACTCGTATTATTTAATACCTCATGAAGGAATTTTTAATAATGTCCAAGAGATACAAGCGCATCAAAAAGATGGAAAGTTAATACAACCACATGCAAGACCAGGAGATTTAAAATTTAGAGATACAAATGGAGATGGTCGGATAAATGATGAAGATCGCCAATATATGGGCTCCGCAATTCCTAAGGTTACTTATGGCTTTTCATTAAATTTAGAGTATGAAAACTTTGATTTAAGTATGTTAACTTATGGTATATCTGGATCTAAGGTTTTTAATGGTTATAAATTGTCTACGTATAATGCAGGCTTGCAAGGATACAATTTAGATGCGCGTGTGTTAGATGCTTGGAGAGAAGATAAACAGCATACCAATATTCCAGCTTTATCAAGACAAGATGCAAATAGCAATTTCGGAACAAACTCTGATTGGTATTTAGAAAATGCAGATTATTTCCGAATAAAAAATATTACAATAGGCTACGCAATACCAAAATTGTGGTCTAAACTACAATCAAGAGTCTATATCTCGGCAGAAAATCCATTGACATTTACCAAGTATTCAGGGATAGATCCTGAAGTTGGACGTATTGGATTAGATGTTGGAAATTATCCATTAGCAAAAACATACACTATAGGTCTTAATATAAATTTTTAGTCTGCGTATAATGAAAACAATATATAAAAAATCAATCTTAAGATGGACAGTTGCGGTATTGGTAACAAGTTTTGGTTTTCAATCCTGTAACAAAGATTTCACTAATTTAACTCCACAAGGAAGTGTTACAAACGAGAATTTTTGGAAAACAGAATCGGATGCCATTGCCGCTGTTAATGGTTTATATCAACATTTTAATAATGATGACCTGTTTGGTAGAGGACTGTTTTGGTATGTTAATGCTTCTGATGATGTAGTCACAGGCCGTACGGATGCTGGTTCTGCTGCGGTACGAAATTTTACGGCCACTGGTGCTGAGGGTAGAGTTAATTCTTTTTATAAGCGGTTTTATGAAATTATACAACGATCTAATTCAATCATCGCAAAGATTCCAGAAATAACTTTTTCTGAGGAACTGAAAAATAGAATATTAGGTGAAGCGTATTTTATGCGTGGTTATGCTTATTTCTATTTAGCACAATATTATGGAGATCAACGCGCAGGTATTCCAATTGTTACAGAAAAGAATATGGTTGAGAAATCATTTGTACGTCCAAAAAATGTAATCGAAAACTTTGAACAAATTGAAAGTGACCTTTTGAAATCAGCTGCTTTATTGCCTTTATTAACTAGTTATGGTGCAGATGATCTGGGTAGAGCTAATAAAGATGCAGCATATGCTTATTTGGCAAAGACTAATCTTCAATGGGCAAGATATGATCAGACTAAATGGCAAGAGGTCGTAAAGTATGCAGATATGGTCACTAATTCAGGTTCCAATCGAAAATTAATTGATACGAATAATCCAAAAGTTGATTTTGCAAGTGTTTTTTATATTTCGAATAATTTTTCTTCAGAATATATATTCTCCGTAGTGTCAAATAAAGTCGAAGGATCAATTTTTCCTGCAGTAGTATTTGAAAACACAGGCTTTGGTTTATACAATGGTTGGGGATATTTTCATCCGACATTAGAGCTATATAACGCTTTTGAACAAGGTGATGCACGTAAAAAAGCGACAATTTTAGAGTTTGCTGATGAATACGTGTTATTTGGAAATGTAACCAAGTATGCTTCTTCTAATTCGCAAACTGGATTTCAATTTAATAAATATATGAATCCATTTTCCTTCCCTAAGGAACAACATTTAAATCCAAATGGAAATTATCCAACTTCAGATTTAAATATTCCTTTAGTTCGTTATGCTGATGTATTGTTAATGAAAGCTGAAGCATTAATAATGCAAGGTAAAAATGGAGATCATGAAATCAATTTGATTCGTGATCGAGCTGGTCTTAATCCCATAAAAGGAGCTACTTTAAATAATTTGAAGCAAGAGCGTAGGGTAGAATTTGCTGGTGAATTCACGGATAGACACTCAGATCTTGTACGATGGGGAGATGCCAAGGAAGCATACAGTAAGCCTGCTACGGGACGCCAACACCTAGTGAAAAATGATCCTAATTCAAAATTTACAATTATAGAAGTATGGCCTGGACGTCAGTTTAATCCTGCAATTCACCATGTGTGGCCTATTCCTCCTCAGGTTATTAGTAATTCAGGTATTGCACAAAATGAAGGTTGGTAAGGTCAGAAAAAACAAGTTATCGTTGAATCCTTAATCAAAAGACAATTGCTTTGGATATTAGCGACTACGAGTTGTCTTTATGTTTAAAATATACAGGCATATAGTTTAAAAAAATACAGTTGATACAATAATGAATAGGGCATGGTCTGAAAAGATCATGCCCTATCAAGGTTTTTAGTAGCATGATTATGACTAGACTATTCCCTTTTTTGGAGCCTGATATGCGGGCATAAAATCAATGAAAATATATCTTTGCTGTAAAAGATGATAAATTTTACGCCTCCCTTGGTAGCGCTGAAATAAATATGGGTAAATCTTTAGCGAATTTCTAGTTATTACTCCTTTTTAGTTACCTATGGCTTATGGGAAAAATAAGGATGTGTTTTGATTTAAACACTTCTTTTTTTTAGTTATTTGTAATAGAAGGTCAATAGCTTTGGTTGGTAGCATTTTCAAATTCCAAATACTATTATCTCGTTCCTATCAACTTAATACCTGTTTTACTGATGCATTTGCTAAGATACATCCATTAAATTTGTGAATCATGCTTCATTTCCTTTAATCGAAAGTAACTATTAAGATTTTCTTGCAGCTTTCAATTTGTAATCTTTGTTATATGATATCTATACTGCCCCTTTCTTAACTAATTATCTGCATATCTACTCATAGGTAATTAAATTTAAACCAAACTTTTATTACTTGCACAAGGGAATGGTAGCAACTTCATTTAGATGCAGCATGGAGGCGGCTTATTCGGAAATTAGGAATTAGCCCTACTTACATCAACGAGGTGATTATTTCAAAATTTAATTTAAATTTTTATACGCATTTGGCGTTATACCAGTCTTTTGCTTAAATAATCGTGTAAAATGTTGGGGATATTTAAAACCTAACTCATAGGCTATTTCGCTAATAGATTTATTGGGAACAAAAAAACGTTCTTTGGCTAATTGAATTACTTTCGATTGAATATATTCTTGTGCGGTTAAATCTGTTTCTTTTTTAATTAAATCACCAAAATAATTACTTGATAAATTTAGTTCATTAGCACACCAGGATACAGATGGTAATCCGATAGTCTGAGGTTTATTTGAAGAAAAATAGTTGTTTAGAATTTCTTCAAATCGTTCTAAAATACCTTTATGAATATTATCCCGCGTAATAAATTGACGGTCATAAAAACGTGAACAATAATTCAAGAACAGTTCAATATTGGATATAATGAGTTGCTTGCTATGTTTGTCTATGGCATGTTGCAATTCATATTGGATTTTGGAAAAGCAATCTTCGACAATCTTCCTTTCCTTTTCTGATAAATGCAGGGCTTCATTGACAGTGTAGGAGAAAAAATGATAATTGCCTAAATTTTTCCCGAGTGAAGTTCCTGAAATCAAATCAGCGTGAAAAACCAAGGCTACACCTTGAGGCTGGTAAAAACTATTGCCATTTTCCCCGATTACTTGATTTGGTGCAAGAAATATCAAAGTACCTTCCTCATAGTCATAGTTGCTCAGTCCATAGCGCAAGTCGCCACAATAAATTTGCTTAAGAAAGACAGTATAGAAGCCATATCGCAAACGCCTAAGTTTTCTTGGTTCGGCTTTATCTAAATGAACCACACTTACCAAAGGGTGCAAGGTTTCATTGTTGTTAAAATCGTTGTATTCCTTTATACTGTTAAAATAAAGTACATCTTCCATTGCCATGTTATTTAAAAACTTACTCACAAAGTTACAAAATCATTGTCCTCTATATGACTAGTCATTTTATAATCAGTGATTTTGGTAGGTAATACCGTAATTGGTATAAGTAATTTGCTAAAATTAACCTGCACCTTTGTCCTAGTTAAATGATTTAATTTGGTTAAAACTTTGAATGTATAGGTTTTAAATTGTTTATAGGAAAGCGAGAATTTAAATTGGATGTCGGATTAGTATGTTTAATATTTATGTTGCTGTTAGCATATACCAAGGAGTGGATAGTCATCATGGTAACCGGATAATCAGGCAAAAGTATCGAACGCTGCATGATAGTACTTCAAAAATAAGTACGAACACTTAAGGAATTTATTTGTTCGTATTTAGACTTCCTACATGGAGATTTCAGGAGCTTTAATAGTATGTAAGCCATTCTTTAAGAAGATACAATCATTGATTTACGATCCATTGGATAATTTTTAAACAGACGCAAAAAGAATTGAAACAACTAGTTGATAATGAAAGTGTTAAATGAACGATAACGGTATGAAGAAACAAAAGGTGAAAGTGGCAGTATTGGTACTTATTGCAATAGTGGGTATGGTCTATCATGTAAACGCTAAACAAATAATGGCAACAGCGAATGAGTTAACTAAGAAAGAACAAAACATAATTGCAATTTCTTCACTTACAGCCAAAGGTGATTTGGATAAGTTGAAAATAGCGTTAAATACGGGGCTTGAGGAAGGGTTAACGATCAATGAAATAAAGGAAGTATTGGTACATACCTATGCATATTGTGGGTTTCCGCGTAGTATTCGGGCTTTACAAAGCTTTATGGAGGTTGTTGATGATCGTAAAGCTAGTGGTATAGTGGACGAAATAGGTGATGAAGCTTCACCTATAGATCAAAACGTAAATAAGTATACGCGTGGGAAAAAGATATTAGAAGAATTAACTAAAACACAGCAGCCAGAATCACTAAGCGGATATTCGGCGTTTGCACCGACAATAGACCGTTTTTTGAAAGAACATTTATTTGCAGCTATTTTTGAACGTGATGTGTTGAACTACGCAGAAAGGGAATTGGTTACCATTTCGGTAATAGCTTCAATTGGTAAAGCAGAACCTATGTTACGTTCACATTTAATCATTTGTCGGAATGTAGGTTTAAATTCCGAAAAGTTACAAGAGTTTGTAACAGTATTAAAATCAACCATTGGAAAAAAAGAAGCTAAAGTGGCTCAGCAAGTTTTAGATGAAGTCCTTGCAAATGATAAAATAAACTAGATTATGATGAGGAATATCCCCTTTTTACTAATAGTAGCAATGTCTGCCTGTACGAACGCAAAAAAAACAGAGAAACACAGCAGCGAAAATTCTTTGATCATTAAGGAACAAGGGAGTTTTGCTGTTGGCGGAACAAAAATCTCTGCGGAAGGAACTTTCGATTTGGCCCAACCATTGAAACCCGATGGACAAACCTTTCACGGTGATCATGCTTATGTCTTTTATCAAGTGCCGCAAGAGGCACGTAAGTATCCAATGGTATTTTTACATGGAGCTGGTCAATCTAAAAAAACTTGGGAAACGACTCCTGATGGACGAGAGGGCTTTCAGAATATCTTTTTGAGACGAGGTTATGGCGTGTATTTGCTTGATCAACCTAGACGTGGAGAAGCTGGCAGAAGCACTATTGAGGAACACATCAAGGCAACTCCCGACGAGCAGTTTTGGTTTACTCAATTCCGAATAGGAAATTATCCCGATTACTTCCCTAACGTTCAATTCCCTAAAGATAAAGCTTCTTTGGAACAGTTTTTTCGACAAATGACACCAAATACTGGAGCTTTTGATGCTCATGTTATTTCAGATGCTGTATCCCAGTTATTTGAAAAGATTGGAGAAGGTATTTTGGTAACTCATTCTCAGGGAGGAGGGCCCGGCTGGTTTACAGCTATAAAAAACCACAATGTTAAAGCAGTGATAGCTTATGAGCCTTATAGTAGCTTCGTGTTTCCAGTAGGAGAATTGCCCGAGGCGATAAAGTCAACAGGTCTATTCGGTCCATTACAAGGTGTCGAAATTCCATTAGCTGATTTTGAAAGATTGACTAAAATTCCAATCGTCGTGTACTATGGTGATAACATTGCAAAAGAGCCAACGGATGTCTGGAATAAAGATCATTGGCGTTCGGGTCTGGAAATGGCAAGGTTGTGGGCAGCAACCATCAATAAGCATGGTGGTGATGCAACCGTAGTACATCTTCCCGAAAGTGGAATTATGGGAAATACGCATTTTCCGTTTTCTGATTTAAATAATAACGAAGTAGCTGATCTTTTGGCACAATGGCTTAAAGAAAAAGGCTTGGATTAATCGGTATAATTAAACTATAAATTATTATGAAAGCAACAATTTTAACCCTGTTTTTAATTGCCCTAACATTACAGTGTTCATGGGCACAAAATTCTGCCCCAGCGCAGGAAATTATTAATCTTTCAAAAGAAAAATGGCAATGGATGTCGGATAAAAAGCTGGATACTCTTAACCGGCTATTTCACGAGAAAGCTGTTTTCGTCCACATGGGTGGTAACATGAACAAGGAGCAGGAGCTTCGCGTTATCAAAAGTGGAGGTATCCATTACAAGAAGGCAGATATCCATGAGGTGTCAGTAAATATCATAGGATCAACAGCCATACTTTTAAACAGGATTACACTGGTAGCGGTGGTGGGAGGAAATGAAGTGACAAACCCATTTGTAGTCACCGAAGTGTATGTAAAAGAAGGGGATAGCTGGAAATTAGGCTCCATGTCATTCACGAAATTATTAACGGCTTCAGACCGATAAGTAATTTTTGAAAAGGTAACAAATTAAATAAAATGAGAATTTTAACATCAATAATTGCAGTAACTTTTACATCGATAGCGACAGAGAGCGTGAATGCTCAACATTACCATAAAGCAGAACAAAATCCTTATTCTCTAGTATATGAGGGAGCAATCTCCGAGAATGTAATTGGAAAAGTAAATATCCATCCAGTGACTTATACATTAAACGGAATTGATATCGTTGCAAATGTTTATACTCCAGCAAACTATACTGCTTCGAAGCAATATCCAGCTGTAGTCGTAGCCCATCCTAATGGAGGTGTCAAAGAGCAGACCGCAGGATTGTATGCACAACGCTTAGCGGAAGCTGGGTTTATTACACTTGTGGCTGACGCAAGTTATCAAGGCGGTAGTGGGGGTAAACCACGGCATACGGATAAGCCTCAATTCCGTACTGAGGATATACACGGAATGGCTGATTTTATGACGACATACCCTGGGGTGGATCAAAATCGATTAGGTATTTTGGGTATTTGTGCTGGTGGGGGTTATACATTGAAAGCTGTACAAAGCGATAAACGTTTTAAAGCCGTCGCTACATTAAGCATGTTCAACTCCGGTGAGGTAAGACGTAATGGCTTTCAGAACTCCCAATTAAATAGTATTCAAGAACGCTTACAACAAGCGACCGCAGCACGTACACAGGAGCGTGTAGAAGGAAAGATAAGTTACGTAGGTGTGGCTAGTATTACGGATGAAGAAATTGCCAAAACTTCAACTGACTTGTATCGTGAAGGGTATGAATATTATTATAGGACTCACGCGCACCCAAATTCAACTTTCTTATATACCATGAGCAGTTTAATGGATCTGATGACCTGGGATGCAACGGATGGGATTGAATTAATTAATCAACCTTTGTTAATGATTGCAGGAAGTAAAGCAGATACTAAATATATGACGGACGAAGCGTTTAGCAAAGTCAGTAATGCTGAAAATAAAGAATTGTTTTTAATTGACGGTGCCACGCATATTCAAACTTATTGGAAGGCTGAATATGTAGAGCAAGCTGTAAATAAGTTAGTAAAATTCTATCAGAGTAAATTTAAGAGTTAAAAAATGATGAAATTAAAAAGTATAGTATTATTTTTCTTATTTGGAACAACGGCTATTTCTTGCCAACAATCATCTGTAAAAGATCAAGCTATTCAACCGAATAGCCATGAACCAATATTCGCAAAAGGGGAAAGGATTACAAATGATAATTTCACTGGAACCGCTTGGCTTAACAATTTGGTTAGTGCAGACAGTGTTAATCAGAATGCCGTTGGAAGTGTTACTTTTGAACCTGGCGCAAGGACAAAATGGCATTCACATCCCGCAGGACAAATTATTTTAGCTTTGGAGGGAGTAGGTTATTATCAGGAAGAGGGAAAGAACAAGGTAATCATTCGTAAAGGAGAGGTCGTAAAATGCCCTATTGATGTTCCTCACTGGCATGGTGCAAGCGCTGATACTGCTTTTGTTCAGATAGCCATTACTGGACGTGAAAAAGGTGAAACTGTTTGGTTGCATGAAGTGACAAACGAAGAATACAATCAATAAGATCTATTGTTGCTTTTGAAACGCATCGTGTTTATTTCTTAGGGTAGCATGAAGCATCAGGTTTTAACTAATATTTTTATCTAGGCTGCTGCTTACGGTTCAAATAGCTCTAATAGGAGTATGTTTAAAAAAAACGAAATTCGATTCTTTAGAGGTAACTTATTTAGTTGCCTCTTTACATGAAAAAAAACTAACCAGATAAAACCTTCTTTTTCGGAGTGTAGCAGATGTTTGCTGTGCTTTGTGCTGAACCGAACCTTCGGTGTAAGTAGATTAGTGTATGACTAAGCAAAGTCTTTCAGCTAATTACATATCTAAAAGCTTGCTCTTTATTTCTGTTGATAAAATAAGATATTCAGAAGTTATCAACTAACTCTCATGGAGTTTTATGTTAAATTGCATAAACATATTGTATCTTAGTATTGTGAACTCATATAAAAATGAAAGTATTATTTTTTTGATTTTTTTACAATGAATGCAAATAGAATTTATAATGTTTTAAATTATTGTTTTGCTTTAATTTGGATTATAAACGGACTCTTTTGTAAAATTTTAAATCTAGTACCTAGACACGAGCAGATCATTGCGAAGATTTTAAATGAAGACTATTCCAGACCATTAACCATATTAATAGGATTTTCGGAAATCTTAATGGCTTTTTGGATTTTAAGTGGAATTATGCGAAAACTAAATGCAGTTGTACAAATCGCAGTAATTGCGTTTATGAATATTCTTGAATTCATACTTGTGCCAGATTTATTACTTTGGGGAAGAATGAATATGGTTTTCGCATTTCTATTGATATCAGTAATATACTACAACGAATTCTATTTACGCAAAAATCTATACTATTAAAGCAATGTTAGCTCAATTAAAAAATCATCCTTTTGCAGTTGAAGCCTATTTTGAAAGTTCATTAGTGTTAACTTTTGCTGTTTCAAAAGAACAATTGCAATCTTTAATTCCGGATTGTTTACAATTGGATACTTTTCAAGATAAATGGGCATTTCTAGCAGTAGCGATGGTTCAAACCAAAGATTTGCGACCGAAAGGTTTTCCTAAACTGTTGGGAAACGATTTTTTTCTTATTGGTTACCGTGTTTTTGTTCGGTACACTAATGCTGCAGGTAAAAATTTACGAGGTTTATATATTTTGAAATCAGAAACCAATAAACCTAAAATGGAATTTTTTGGAAATATCTTCACTCACTATAATTATACCAGCACCGATATTCAACAAGTTGAAAATCAAAAATCCAAAGAAATATCCTCCGTTAAATCAATCTTCCAAGTACGCATTGGCAAAGGAGAGGAGGACATCGCATTACCTGAAAATTCACCTTTTGATAGTTGGAAGGAAGCTAGAAGATTTGCAGGACCATTACCATTTACATTCACTTATAATTATAAAACTAAGGAAGTACTTATCATAGAAGGCGTGCGCCAAAACTGGCTGCCAAGTCCAGTTAAAGTTTTAGATTACCATTTCGATTTTTTGAATAGGTTAAAACTAGATAATCCAATTTTAGCCAATGCTTTCATCATTAATGATATTCCTTATTATTGGAAAAAAGGTAAAAAAGAATTATGGAAATAAAGAGACGTCAGTTTCAAGGCCTTATAAATATTCTAAGCTTTAACAGGCATTTTTATGTATATGGATTAATTGCTTTGGCTTTTATTATTGGAAGTAAGGTCATGTTTCATTGGTCAGACCTTTTATTTTGGGTTATTATTGCAGGATTCATCTACGGACTATTAATGCCTTTGATTGTATCAGCTTATGTTTATGATTTTTCTGGATTTTATAATTTTAACTGGTTAAGGCAAATGCATTTTACTAATGCAAAGGACAGTTTTATTTTGAATATAAATGCTGGATTTGATGAGACTAGCTTTATTATAAAAAGTGTTCTTTCGGAATCTCAGTTACAGGTATTTGATTTTTATAATGCGAAACAGCATACGGAGCCTGCTATTGTGCGAGCAAGAAAAGTGAGTAGGGTATATCCTAATACCATACAGATAAGTTCGAGTGTTATTCCATTAAATGACCAATCTGTAGACCATATCTTTTTACTATCCGCAATTCATGAAATCCGCAGACACGAAGAGAGGGTGCAATTTTTGAAAGAATGTCACAGAGTATGCAAACCTACTGGAACCGTAATTATGGTTGAACATTTAAGAGATTTACCGAATTTTATAGCTTTTACTATTGGGTTTACGCATTTTTTCTCAAAAAAAACTTGGGAAAAATCCTTTAAAGAGGCAGGTTTCCAGTCTTTTAAGGAACAAAAATTTACAGCATTTATGTCTGTTTTTGAATGCAAGTAGTAATGGAAATACATTTTAAAATAATAGGTGTTCTATTGATCGCTTTGGCATTGTGCCACCTTGTCTTTCCAAACTATTTTAATTGGAAAAAGGAACTGAAATCATTAAGTATGATTAATCAACAGATGATGAAAGTTCATACTTTTTTTATTGCTTTGACTGTGTTTTTAATGGGTTTACTATGTTTAACCTATACATTAGATTTGATTAATACAAGATTTGGAAAAAAAATATCGCTAGGCATTGGTTTATTCTGGTCGTGTAGACTATTAGTGCAATTTTTCTTTTATTCTACCGAACTCTGGAAAGGGAAAAGGTTTGAAACGTTTATACATCTTTTATTTTCCCTATTATGGATATATTTAAGTATTATTTTTTTGTTCAACTACTTTTATTGATATAGCTAGGTTAAAGACTTCTAATTTATATTATTATATCAAAATATTCAAAACAATGTTTTTGAGTTTTGTGATCTATTACCAGCCGATACGCTAACCTTTTGTAAATGCTCCCAAAAAAGTATCGCAAATTTCAGGTATTTTTAAATTAATTAATTCGCCAATTATGTTAAAAACAGTATTAAAAAATACATTGTTTCTCTTAGTTGTACTGATTGGTTACGAGGTAATCAGAAGAAATGTTGGTGGTTTTGCAGGATCTTATCCATTCGCTGAAACTTGGACCTTGAATAAATCCATGGTTGATGTGGAAGAAAATCTTAAAATATTACAGCAAAAAAATCCTGATTTATTTTTAGATAAACATGAGCTAAAACTTGACAATGATCCAACCGGATATTGGAAAATAGTCAATTTTTATTACCCTGAAAGAAATGAAATTATTAAAGTACTTATAAGAGGTTTTGAAAATAACTGTAAAGTTTTATTGCTAAGTTTTGAAAATAAAAATACAGCGACAATAAGGTTGATGAATAAGGATTTTAATTGGTTTGAAAACAGGAAAGAAATTAAATTATTCGAATCTCGGATATTAGAAAATTTATAATTAAAACCTGTTTGTCAGTGCGTCCATGAAAGTCTATAAGTTTAGATTTTAACCAAGTATTTCCATCGGAGTATATTTTTAATCATCTAAATAACCGCAAGAATGATTTGTGCTTATAATATTTATCACTTAAACCTAATTTTCAGTATTTATATGGCACACGTTGCCGCATGTAGTAGGTAAAATTTTTATGTTGAATGTAAACTTGAAATGCAAGAAAAAGAATGTGTTTATAAGTTTAAAATAACTAATTTGTATGGAATGAGTGGACAACAGAACTAATGCTTATAATATCATTCTACTTCATTTTTCATAATCAATAATGGAAAAAATAATTTTAGAAACCATGATAAACGCTCCAATGGAAAGGGTGTTTGATCTATCAAGAAGTATTGATTTGCATAAAATTTCCAGCAAAGGAACCAATGAACAGGCTGTAGGTGGAAGAACCTCTGGACTTATTGAGTTAGATGAATTTGTGACTTGGCATGCAAAACATTTAGGTTTTTATCAAAAACTTACCGTTAAAATTACGAGCATGGAAAAGCCTAATTTTTTTGAAGATCAAATGCTCAAAGGCGCATTTTCGAAAATGAAACATTTACATCTGTTTGAAACCATAGACCAAAGAACAAAAATGACCGATATTTTTGAATTCCAATCTCCATTTGGCTTTATTGGTACGCTAACAAATAAATTGTTTTTAAGAAATTATATGATGAGATTTCTCGCATTGAGAAACCAAGAAATAAAAAGAGTCGCCGAAGGAGAAGAATGGAAGGAGCTGTTAAATTTTTAAAAGTTCTCATATATGATTATCTTATTTATTCTTTGATTTTTAGCAAAAAAACTAATACTAGGGCCTTAATATCCTTAAACAACTTTATCCTATGAGTGAAAAAAAAGAACTACAAGTAGCCTGTTTTGGCGAAGTTTTATGGGATTTATTTCCAGGTCAAGAAAAGAAAGCGGGAGGTGCTCCATTTAATGTCGCTTACCATCTTTCTAGGCTAGGAGTTGATGCTCGGATGATTAGTGCTGTTGGGAATGATGATTTGGGGCAGGAACTCCTAAATCAATTGAAGAACTGGAACCTTCCTTTAGAAAACCTTCAAATCCTTTTAAATCAGCCAACCAGTACAGTGCTAGCAACATTAGATGAGAACAATGATGCTCATTATGAAATTGTTGCGCCAGTAGCTTGGGATTTTATTGAATTTGATAGGCAGGCAAAAGAACTTATGGAGGCTTCCGATGCGCTAGTCTTTGGTTCCCTTGCGACTCGGAATAAGGAATCTCGAGACACCTTGTTTTCATTACTTGAATATGATAAACTTCATGTTTTTGATATTAATATCCGTCAACCTTTCTTTCATCTTCCTACAATAGAAGAATTATTAAAACGAACTCATATTGCTAAGTTTAATAAAGCTGAATTACTGCTTTTATTGGACTCCCTTGCTAAGAATTTACCTACGGATGAAGACCGTATTGCGTATTTACAAGACCGGTATCGCATTGAAGAGATTATAGTATCGAATGGAGCGATTGGGGCATGTTATGCCACAGCTCAGGGTATTCAGTATTTTCCTGCAAAACATGTGAATGTAGCCGATACAGTAGGAAGCGGAGATGCTTTTTTAGCCGGATTTTTATCTAAACGATTAGCTGGTGAAAAAAATGAGTCGCTGATCATGAACGAAGCCATCTCTTTAGGTGCTTTTATCACAGCGCATCATGGTGCTTGTCCTTCTTATACTATGGAGGAATTTGAAGATTTTAAGCGCCAATTATAATCATTAATTTTGCTTTAATTATTAGTTTTTACGATGAAAATACACAGCAGTAATTATGTAAATTCCTTTATTGAAGTTTCTGAAGATACAAAAGCGGTTAATGGAACACCGCCGCCTAAAAAAGATCATAAAACGATTGCTGAAATGCAATTTGAACTAATTTCTAATAGTCCATATCATTATACTTCGGACGATGTATTATTCCAAGTGTTTGCAGAAAGAAATGAATTATCAAACGAAGAGCTTGCAGATGCGCGTGTGCAGTTTTTTTCAAAAGGTCAAGCCTGTTTTAGAGCTTCTCCCTTAACAAAAACGTATGGATTTGGAATCCACAGCGATGCAGATGGTAAAATAGCATTGTATGGAATGGAAACAGAGGAATATCAAAATTTTATAGCTAATGCTTCTATAAAAAAGTGGAAGGCTATGAAATCTAGCAAATCATAACTTTATTCTTGATGAGCGAAGAATTAAAGCGATTTGAAGGTGTTTTACATCAATTGATTGGTGTAAGTTTTGAGTGTGTAACTCCCGAAAAGGAATGTATGGCTTATGCAGGATACAATTTTCAGATAGGGTCAAAGATCATAAAATTTCGGAAAGCGAAAATCACTCCTAAAAAAACAGGGCAGTTTGTGACCTTATGGAAAAGAAATGCATTTAAGCAGACAGAACCATTCCACGAAACAGATGAATTTGACTTTTGTTTTATTGTTGTAGAACAAGATGATCAGTATGCTGTTTTGGTGTTTTCTAAATCTGTATTAAAGCAAAGGAGACTAATATCAAGTAGCCTAGGCTTAGGAAAACGTGGATTTAGAGTATATCCCGATTGGGTAATTACTGAAAACAGCCAAGCTCGGAAAACGCAAGACTGGCAAAGTGATTATTTAATTAACTTGTCATCCAATGATTTGAATGTGCGAGATAAATTGAAAAGCTTATTAAATTTATGCTAATAACGTTATGATATTGAAAATACCCACTATTCATGGAATTATTGAGCGACGTATTTTGATTAATTATGTTGCAGAGCCAGAAGTAATTGAAAAGATTTTACCGAAACCCTTTCGGCCTAAACTTTTCAATGGAAAAGCTATCGTGGGAATTTGCTTAATCCGATTGAAAAATATTAAACCTAAAGGCTTGCCGGATTTTCTGGGTCTTAAATCGGAGAATGGAGCACATAGATTTGCAGTGGAATGGGATGAAGATGGAGAAACTAAAGAAGGGGTTTACATCCCGAGAAGGGATTCAAATTTACGATTGAATACGCTAGTGGGGGGAAGGGTTTTTCCTGGAAAACATTATTATGCAAAGTTCCATGTTCAGGAAGAAAATAACCATTACCATATAGATTTTTTGAGTTCAGATCAGACCGCAATTTCAATTGATGCTAAGCTTACCGATAAATTGGACACAACATCTATTTTCAAATCATTAGATCAAGTGTCTGATTTTTTTGAAAAAGGATCCATAGGATACTCCATGAATGGGAAAGTTTTGGAAGGACTGCAACTGAATGTGTACCATTGGAGTATAAAGCCATTGGAAGTAATGCAGGTAAAGTCGAGTTTCTTTGAAGATGAGCAGGTATTCCCAAAAGGAAGTATTCATTTTGATCATGCGATTTTGATGGAAAATAGGGAACATGAATGGAAATCTTTGCCAGCAATTCCATGTATTTCTTAATTAAGAAACAAGATGAATTCTATAATAAATAAATAGTTCCTATTATGTATTGGCGGTGTTTTATACATTTTTTAATGATATGAACGAAGTAGAAGTTTATGATCCATCCGATCGAAAGGCATGGCGAAGTTGGTTAGCAAAAAATCATGCCACTAAAACCTCCGTTTGGTTGGTTTTATATAAAAAGAATGCACAAAAAGCAACAATATCATGGCGAGAAGCAGTCGACGAAGCCTTATGTTTTGGATGGATTGACAGTAAAAAAATAAAAATTGATGCGGAGTCTTCTCATCAGTATTTTAGTCCTAGAAAAGCCAAAAGCGGATGGTCTAAGATAAACAAAGCAAAAGTTCAAGAATTAATCGAGCAGGGATTACTTACACCTGCAGGGTTGAAAAGTATAGAAACGGCCAAAAATAATGGTTCTTGGAATTTATTGGATGACGTGGAAGCTCTAATTATTCCAACGGATTTAGACCAAGCTTTTGCTCTCTATTCAGGATCCAAAGATTATTTTTTAACCTTGAGTAAATCCGTTCGAAAGATGATGTTGCATTGGGTATCGAGTGCCAAAAAGATAGAAACCCGTCATAAAAGGATTGTTGAAATTGCAGCAAAGGCTGGGGAAAACAAAAAACCTAGTGTCTTTTAATTTGGTTTCAACATTTTCCAGCGCTACAGTACCAACAGTTTGAGGCGAAAGCGTTTGGAGGAAAGTGTTGTTTATCAGAATTATTACCTATTATCATTTCAGTCTTCCTGTAAAAATGCACATCTTTGTCTAACACTTGGAAATTTCATTGCTTTCCAAGTAACCTAAACCTAAGTCAAATAGCAAATGAAAAACATATTTCCTTGGATAATTATGCTATGTTCATTTATTTCCTGTCAAAATCCAGATCGGTTTACAGTGAATGATTGGGCCTATGCAGGAGGACAGGAGAGTCAACAGAAATATTCCAATTTAACACAAATCAATAAAGAAACGGTTTCTCAATTAAGCTTAGCATGGACTTACCATTCATCAGATCCATCTGGGAATGTACAAATGAATCCTGTCATTGTCGATGGAATCGTTTACATCACTACACCAAAACAGGAAGTAATCGCTGTAGAAGGGGAAACAGGAAAGGAGAAATGGCGTTTTAATCCTGCGAGGGAATCGGAACAATTTGCCGGAATTAATCGGGGAATTGCATTTTGGCGTAAAAAAGGAGAAAGAGACCGGATATTTTTTACAAGTGCTGGATATTTGAATTCAATTTTCGCGGAAGATGGAAAAGTGGATACAAGTTTTGGAGATTTTGGACGAATATCGTTGAATGAGGGTCAAGTTAAGCCTGCAGATCAAATGGGAATTACTGCTCCTGCAGCCCCAGTATTGTATAAGGATATGGTTATTGTGGGAGCAATGACTTGGAGTTCTCCAGCGAATGTAAGTGCCTATCATGTCAAAACTGGAAAACGCGTTTGGATCTTTCATACTATACCGCAACCGGGAGAGGTAGGCTATGAGACATGGGCAAATCAAGACTCCTGGAAGGATGGTGCAGGAGTAAATGTGTGGGGAGGTTTGAGTGTCGATTCTAAAAATGGAATGATTTATTTCTCTACAGGACAGCCTAAGAATGATTTTTTTAGACCTGATAACGAAGGAGACCAATTATTTGGAAATTGTGTTGTAGCTATCGATGGGGAAACGGGGAAGCATATCTGGCATTATCAAGCGATAAGACACGATCTTTGGGACTTAGATCTTCCTTGTGCACCAATCGTTACTGAATTGAACATGGATGGCGTACAAATACCTGGATTGGTACAATTAACAAAAACTGGAAATGTACTTTTATTTAATCGGATAACCGGGGAATTATTATCAAAAGTGGAGGATAGGGAAGTCCCAGCGAGCAGTTTGGAAGGGGAGCATGCAAGTACTACTCAACCCTATGTACTTTGGCCAGAACCTTTCGCTAAGCAGGTGGTCACCCAAGAGGACTTGACGAGAATAGATTCTACTTCACATGCTTTTGCGTTAAATAGGTTTCTTTCAGCCGATGCAGGTTGGTTTATACCTCCATCCCTTAAGGGGATTATTTATTATGGAATTCATGGCGGAGCAGAGTGGGGAGGAGGTTCTTATGATCCTAATGAAAATATGATTTACGTCAATGCTAATGAATTGGCTTGGCATATCACGATGCAAGAAATCAATCAACCATCCGCGGCAAATCAAACAGCCTTGAATCACCCTGGAAAGGCTTTATTTCTGAAGAATAATTGTTCAAATTGTCATGGAGCTAATCGTCAAGGAGTGGGAGGTATTCCAAAACTCGTCGATTTAAACAGTAAATATTCCGAGCAAGAGTTAGTTGCCTTGATCCGAAATGGAAAAGGAGCAATGCCTCCATTTCCGCAAATTGGTCAAGAAGAGATGCATACGATAGCTTCCTTTTTATTGGATCAAGAGGCTAAAGAAACGAAACTTCCGAGTGCTATTGAGAAACCGGTATACCGCGCTATGGATTACACGAAATTTTTAGATCAAAATGGTTATCCTGCAACTGCAGCACCTTGGGGCACCTTAAATGCGTTGGATTTAACTACTGGAAAGGTGCGCTGGAAAGTGCCATTGGGGGAACATCCTGAACTGACGGCTAAAGGTATTCCGCAGACAGGAACGGAGAATTTTGGCGGAAGTATCGTAACGGCAGGAGGCTTAGTTTTTGTTGCAGCAACCAGAGATGAAAAAATACGGGCGTTTGATAAACATACAGGTCAAGTGCTTTGGGAGTATCAACTGCCTTTTGGTGGTTATGCTGTACCTAGTACCTATGCCGTAAATGGAAAACAATACCTGATCATTGCTGCTACTGGAGGTGGTAAATTAGGTACAAAAACTGGTGATGCTTATATTGCTTTTGCAATACCTGAATAAATAATCTTAGAATAATGACCCTATGAAAAAACATAACATCAATTCATTAACGATAGTTGGGATTATCATCTTGCTATTTACAAATTTTCAAAAAAGTATGGCGCAAAAGCGCGATATATTCGATAAAAACAACTTGTTGGCCTGGTGTATTGTACCTTTCGATTCTCAAAAAAGAGGCCCTGAAGAACGTGCAAAAATGCTTTCTGATTTAGGTATCAAGAAATTTGCCTACGATTGGAGGGAGGAGCATGTTCCTCAATTCGATGAAGAATGGAGAGCGCTTCAAAAATATGGTATTGAGCTCAGTGCTTTTTGGATGATGACTGGTCAAGAGCCTGAAAAGGATCGATTTGTTCAAGAAATATTTGATTTTTTAAAACGTAATGGGATTAAAACTCAAATCTGGTTATTAGTCGGAGAACCAGCTAATTTCCCCGCCTTATCCCAAGAGGAAAAAGTAAAAACCTTGAGTATACCAATCAAATATATTGCTGAAAAAGCAAAGGAATTGGGTTGTGAGGTTGCGCTATACAATCACGGCGGTTGGTTTGGAGAACCTGAAAATCAATTGGAAATAATAGATTTTCTTAAAATGAAAAATATAGGAATCGTTTACAATTTCCATCACGCCAGATTTCATCATGCTCAATTTAAATCTTTTTACCCTAAGATGCTCCCTAAATTAATGGCGCTAAATATTGCGGGTCTTCAATCGGGTGTTACTGAACATGCCTTTCGCGTAGGCCAAGGTGATGTAGAAAAAGACATGTTGATGCAAGTTTGGAAAAGTAAATACAAAGGACCTATAGGAATATTGAATCATGACCATAATGAGGATGCTAAAAAAGGATTGATGGATGAAATGGAAGGTTTGAAAAAAATATTAGAAGAAATAGGTAATAAAAAGGCCAGAAAGTCCTTTGATTAGTAGGCTTTTGGAAGCTGTGCTTTTAAGCTATATAAATTAGGGAAGGAAAAACATAGTATGATATTTATAGGTTATACTGCTATTTATTTTCAATATTTTTAGCGTAGTGGAATTTATTTGAAGCCAATATAAACGATTAAACTATACATCATGAGAATACTCTTCATCCAATTACTTGTTATAATTTGCACATTGCCTACCATGGCAAAGCAACCTTTAAAATTAGCTGTAGCAGGACTTAGTCATGGGCATGTTGATTGGATATTTAATAGAAAAGATAAATCTGATGTGCTATTGGTTGCGGTTTATGAACAAAATAAAGAGCTGGTAGATCGTTACGTCAAGCGATATCAATTGGATCCTTCCATGTTTTATACCAACCTCGAAGAGATGTTAGTTAAGGAAAAGCCGGATGCAGTTTCAGCATTCGGGGCGATCAGTGAACATGTTAAAATCGTCCGTGCTTGTGCACCTAAGAAAATTCATGTGATGGTAGAAAAACCACTAGCAAGTACATTTGCCGATGCCAAGGAAATGGAACAGTTAGCTGCAAAATATCAGATTCAAGTATTAACAAATTTTGAAACTTCCTGGTATGAGAGCAATCAACAAATAAAAAAGATGGTAGAAGCAGGTACTTTGGGGGAATTGAGAAAGGTAATGGTCAATGATGGGCATCAAGGTCCTAAAGAAATTGGTGTGAGCCATGAGTTTTTAGAAATCTTAACAGATCCAAAATTGAATGGCGCTGGTGCGCTTATTGATTTTGGTTGTTATGGAGCAAATCTTATGACCTGGCTTTTGAATGGGGAACGTCCATTATCGGTCACCGCTGTACTGCAACAGAATAAGCCTGAAATATACAAAGAAGTAGATGATGAAGCTACGATTGTATTGCAATATCCTAAAGCGCAATGTGTAATTCAGGGTTCTTGGAACTGGACCTTCTCTAGGAAAGATATGGAAGTGTATGGAAATAAAGGTTATGCGATCGCAAGTAACGCGAATACACTTAAAACTAGACTTCAAGAAAGTAAACCAGAAGAAGTAATTCAGTTAGCTGCTAGACCTGAACCATTTAATGATCCTTTTTCTTTTCTCGCAGCAGTGATCAATGGTTCGCATCAATTAGATAAAAACGATCAATATGGGTTAGCAGTGAATGTGATTGCGGTTGAAATATTGGAGGCCGCTAAACAATCTGCGAAGCTGAAAAAAACAGTATTCTTAAAACCCTAGGGTTTTTCTAATTGACAGAAACTAGGATAAGGTAAGTAGGATTGCCTTTATCATTTAATACTAGCCATCAGGCTACCGCGAACCATCAGATTTAGCCTGATTTGTTTGAATGACTGCTTGATGGCCTATACCATTTAATTCGCCCCAGTTAAACCAACTAAATTTCTTTATTTCTTGTCCTTAGGCAAGTTTCTTTAACCTTCAAGTGCCTAAATTGCAATGGACAAACATTTGTGAGAAATCCTTGTTTTTCTTTCAATTGTAATGTTGTTTCGCTAAAACAATAGAGTGAACAAGCCTATGAAAGTGCTAATTTATATATTATGACAAAAGAAGTATTTATCAATCTACCCGTTAAGGATGTCCTAAAAGCAATGGATTTTTACTTGGGTTTAGGGTTTACTAATAACCCTCATTTCTCAGATGATCAAGGCAAATGTATGGTTTGGAGTGAGCATATATATGTGATGTTATTGTCGCATGAAAAGTTTTCTAATTTTACCCATAAATCTATTGCCGACACCAAAAGTAATATTGCCGGACTATTTGCCTTATCTGTTTCCAGCTTTGATGAAATCAATGAAGTAATGGAAAAGGGATTGAATGCAGGAGGCGTTGAGCCGTTTGAGGCTCAGGATTATAGCTTTATGAAGCAAAGGACTATAGAGGATTTAGATGGCCATACCTGGGAAATCTTTTACATGGATATGGAACAGGTTCCAAAGGCATAGGATTATACGATTAGCTATTGCTTCAGGATAATAAGCTTTTTTAGCCACTGATCATCAAGAAATCTAGTGCCATTTTCTACATTTCAATAGGTGAAGAATCCAGGTCCACCTAAAAATTGATATGTTTGCTATACTATGGAGGATAATAAAGAAGCTTTACTTGCTAAAACCTACGAAGGAATTTTTGAACAGAAACTTTTAGAAGAAATTCAAGAGGTTTGTAAAATAATGACTTTTCAAGAAGGTGATGTATTAATTGACTATCATCAAAATATTAGATCCATGCCTTTATTATTATCTGGAGCTATTCGTGTGATGCGTGAAGATTATGATCGTGGCGAATTGTTATTATATTACCTGGAAAAAGGTGATACTTGTGCGATGACAATGACCTGTTGTATGGGCGAACGAAAAAGCGAAATTAGAGCTATTGGGGAGGTGCCAGGGCAAATAGCGATGATACCTGTGTATAAAATGGCTGAATGGATTAGTAACTATAAATCTTGGATGTCCTTTGTTTTCGATAGCTACCACAATCGCTTTAATGAGCTTTTAAATGCTGTGGATACCATTGCTTTTATGGATATGAAAGATCGATTATTAAATTATCTTTTCGAAAAATCAAAAGTTGAAAGTAGCCATATCGTTTTTAAAACCCATCAAGATATTGCCAAAGAATTAAATACTTCCAGAGTGGTCGTATCCAGATTGTTGAAATCATTAGAGAAGGAAGGACGAATAAAATTGAATCGAAATAGTATTGAAATTCTAATTCAATAATTACCTCTGCAAAGCCAATATACTGCAGCTGAAAAACAGATTTATTGCTATCAAACTACAGGCTGACCCATTATCTTTGACAGATAAAAGCATGTTTTTTTATAGCAAGGACAGCAAATTTCTCCTCGCTAGTTTCATGTTCAAGTACTTCTTATTCGACAACTCTTTTTTGATATCAATACGATGAGGATTATTGATAGCTTCCCTTATTCAATTTAATCCCAGATTGACCACATAAATAAAACATCCATTTTATGGTAAAGCCTTGTATTCCTGAAGGGGCTTGTGTAACATATGTAACCGTATGCTAGATTTACTGTACTGATATTTGCAATAAATTTAAACACATGGAGATTTTTGGATATTTCGCTTCCGTAATTATCGGAGTTTTGTTAGGCTTAATAGGAGGTGGAGGCAGCATTTTGACCATGCCTGTTTTGGTTTATTTATTTGGGATTATGCCTGTGACGGCTACTGCATATTCCTTATTCATTGTTGGTATAAGTAGTCTAATTGGCTCCATAAATTATGTTAAACAGGGAATGGTCAGCTTAAAAACGGCTATTGTTTTCGGCATTCCATCGATCATAACGGTATTTTTAACGCGGAAATTTATAGTGCCTGCTATTCCAGCTATAGTGTTTAGCAATCCACAATTTATTATCAGTAAAGATGTTTTCCTATTATTGCTTTTTGGAATACTCATGCTAATCGCTTCGGTAAGCATGCTTAAAAAGGCTAAAGACAGTTCAAATAATCATTTTGATAATCCGCAATTCAATTACCTAATCATTCTATTGGAAGGAACTTTTGTTGGCGTTCTTACTGGATTAGTAGGAGCCGGAGGTGGCTTTCTGATTATTCCAGCCCTAGTTATGCTTTCAAAACTACCATTTAAACAAGCTATTGGAACTTCTCTTTTAATTATTGCCGCTAAATCTTTGATCGGTTTTGTCGGAGAACTACATTCTTTTGCAAGTTTTGATTGGTCTTTATTAATTGTTATTACTGTTTTGGCTATTTTAGGAATATTCATGGGTATATATCTCTCGAAATTTGTTAATAGCGAGAAGCTTAAACCAGGTTTTGGAATTTTCACCTTGATTATTGGGATAGCGATGATCATTAAAGAGCTCTATTTTTAAGGTTAACAAAAGAATAAAAACCGTAGTAGGCTGTAAACGCTTTATAAAGATTATTGTTAGTTTTATACCTTATGAGAAAAATATCCCTATTTATCGCGATGAGTATTGACGGCTTTATCGCAAAAAATGACGATAACCTTGATTTTTTAAAAATAGTTGAACGCGAGGGCGAAGACTATGGGTATCATAAATTTGTGGCTGATATCGATACGATCATTATTGGTCGAAAAACCTATGACTATGTAAAGCAAACGATTGGTTTAGCGCATTATCAACAATCGGAAAGTCAGGTAATTGTACTCAGTCGAACTGCTCGTTCCAATGATGGGAATATTCAATTTTACAATGGAGATCTCCCCGAATTAATCAATGGATTAAAAAATAAGGTTGGTAAAAATATTTATTGTGATGGTGGAGCAGAAGTGATTCATGAATTACTCAAACATGATTTTATTGATGAGATGACCATATCCATAATACCTATATTGCTGGGTGAAGGAATTCGATTATTTAAAAATGCTATCCCCGAAAAATCATTCACATTAATTTCCTCCCAAGCGTACCCATCCGGGTTAGTGCAACTTTATTATCGAAAAACAATATAATTAAATTAAGGATAAGTATATATTATTGGGAAATTAACTGTATTTTCCCAGATGCAAATAATTGACTTATTACCGAAAGAACATTTAATAAATGATGATAGTAAATTAAGGGAGATGTGGGTTCAATTTCAATATTTAATTAAACTGCTAAAATCAAGAGATCTTCCAAGTACACTTGTTGATAAAATAAATGAAGAACTCCATCAATTAAATTTGATTGAGTTACCTAATAAAAATTTCAAGCAAAAATTAAAATCAGCACAAACTCAAATTATTAAAGATCTAGAAAAAGATGTAAAACTAGTTCCTATTGGATACTATAGAACCTTATGGTTAGCATTGGGTATGGCTGTCTTTGGAATTCCTTTCGGCCTTTTTTTAGGATTATTTACGGATAACATGGGTTTGCTAGGAGTCGGATTACCGATAGGTTTAGGAATCGGTGTCGCTGTAGGTACTAAATTAGACAATAAAGCTGCTGAAGAGGGTCGACAGTTGGATGTGGAACTTAAATAAATTCCGTTAAAGATCTTCGAAATCGTAGAATTAAGTTTTTCCACTAATTAGCACTTGGCTTTGAAGAAATCCATAAAACCTCTCAGGGGCAGCCTGATTTACTTTTCAATTAAATCATATTTTCGAACATAGTCCACTTCAAATATTGCGGGAAATGCTGATTCGTCAATTCCTTTTTGACCTCCCCAATTACCTCCCACAGCAAGGTTGATTAACCAATGAAATTTTTGATCGAAAGGCCAGCTTTCAAATCCTTTTCCTTCATTATCAAAATGAAAAATTTCCACATTATCTACAAATCCTTTAATATAAGTTGGTGTCCAGTCTACGCGATATAAATGAAATTTACTCGTCGCATTTTTTATTTTTTTAGTAGCTGTTTTTTGGGTATTGATCGAGTGATGGTACGCCTTACTATGTGTCGAAATATGCACAACATCTTGGTCATAACCTACATGTTCCAGGATATCTATTTCACCAGATGCGGGCCATCCTCCATAAACAGATTCTGTCGGTAACATCCAAATAGCGGGCCATGTACCCCTACCAACTGGAACTTTTGCTCGCGCTTCAAATCGTCCATAGAGAAAATCTCCTTTATATTTACTCACTAGGCGCGTAGAAGTAAAATTTAGGCCTTCTTTAGGCTCTTTAATCGCCGTGATTTTAAGAACTCCTTTAGCTACATGCGCATTTTTCTCCGCAGCTTTTGTATAATATTGTAACTCATTGTTTCCCCAACCATTCCATTTTGATCCAATATCATAGGACCATTTCGTAGAATCAGGCAATCCAGAATAATTGAATTCATCAGACCAAGTTGGTTTCTTCGTAAAAGTATAATTTATGGCTTGGTCGATTTTTTTTGTTTTCGATTTTTCAGACTGTCCTATTAATTCATTGTTTAATAGCAAGATGAAGGCGAAAAAAAATAGACTTGAAATAGGAGTTAGTTTCATAGGTTTTAGGTATAATTTGTTTTTTTAAAAACGCTTTCTACAACTAATTTACATAATTTAATTATTCATTTGTTTCATTTTAAAAGAATATTTCCATTAATCTACTGGATTACAAAAAGTGTATTTGCAAATAATGTCTACTAAATTTATAGATTTAAATTATTAGTTTTATATTTATCTAAAATTTAGAGCTTTAATGGAATGTTTTACCAGAAGCTCTTGCTCTTTTTCATTTTAATAAACGTAAACATTGATGAGAAAACCTATCCTTATTTCCAATATTATTATCCTATTCTGTTGCCTGATATCCGTTGGATATGCACAAAATCGACCCAATGTAATTGTCATATTAGTAGACGATTTGGGGTTTTCCGATCTGGGATGTTATGGCGGTGAAATCCCCACACCAAATATAGATGCCTTAGCGGAACAAGGCATGAAATTCAGTAATTTTTACAATGCAGCCCGCTGTTGTCCTTCAAGAGCGGCATTACTCACGGGAATATATCCACATCAAGCAGGAATTGGCCACATGATGGAGGATAAAGGCGAAGAACATCCGGCATACCGCGGACATTTGAATGCTCAGAATGTCACGATTGGAGAAATGATGAAACAGGCTGGTTATTTCACAGCAATGACTGGAAAATGGCATGTTGGACAAGCAAAAGGGATTATTCCTTCCACAAGAGGATTTGATAGATCATTAAATGCTCCTGCAGGAGGTTTTTATTATGGTGATCATCCGAATGCGAAATTATTTCTAGATGGCAACAGCATAGCCAACAACAGTGAGCAATTACCAGAAAATTGGTATTCTACCGATTTATGGACAAAATTTGGATTAAAATTCATTGATGAAGCTATTCAAGCTCAAAAACCTTTCTTATTGTATTTAGCCCATAATGCACCCCATTTCCCATTGCAAGCCCCTGAAGAAGACATCGCGAAATTTAGAGGAAAATATAAGGCTGGCTGGAAGAAGTTTAGGGAGGCGCGCTACCAGAAACAACTGGATATAGGCTTATTTCCAGCAAATTATAAACTTCCACCTATGAATCCTCTTGTGCCTGATTGGGATACCTTATCTGAGGTCGAGAAGGATAAATACGATCATTTAATGGCGATATATGCAGCTGTGGTTTCAAGGCTTGATCAAAGTGTGGGAGATTTAGTGAAAGGATTAAAAGAGAAGGGAGTTTTCGAAAATACCCTTATTTTGTTTCTTTCGGACAATGGGGGAAATCCTGAACCCAGTGCCTTAGGAAAATACATCGGGAAAAATCCCGGCGACTCAAAATCCGATATATTTTTAGGACAAGGTTGGGCTGAAGTGAACTGTACACCTTTTTGGGCCTATAAGCATCACACCCATGAAGGAGGCATTGCTACACCTGGCATTATATCCTGGCCAAACGGAATCCACAGCAAGTTGAAAGGTACTATTCAGCGACAATCTGCCCATATCACGGACATCATGGCAACTTTAGTTGACTTAGCTAATGTGAAATATCCAAAACAATTTCAAGGAAATTCAATTACTCCATATGTGGGCGTTAGTTTATTACCTGCATTAGCAGGAAAAAAAGTGAAGAGAAAAGAACCGATTTATTGGGAGCATGAAGGTAATAAAGCTATCATACAAGGCGATTGGAAACTCGTAGCGGAGCATACAGAAGATTGGCAATTATATAATCTTGCAAATGACCGGACCGAGTTACATAATGTAAACGCACAATTCCCAGAAAAGGTAGCTGAACTCACTTCTTTATACACGGCTTGGTTTGCTAAAATAAAAGCGGAACCTTGGAATCGCCAAGTGAAGTGGTTTTATAATTATGAAAAAGTAAAAAATGAATCAAAATAAATTCTGCAGTAATTGCTCCAAAGCTATAGGCAATTTAGTCCTAATAACGGCTCTTATCACCTCCATTGGCTTTGCCCAAACAGGGAAATCCAATAAGCATGATTCGAATAAAAAACCGAATATTATTTTAATCCTTTCTGATGATTTGGGATTGGGAGATATTAGCGCATATCATGGTAAATATGCTACACCCCATATTGATCAATTAGCCCGAGAAGGTATTCGATTTACCAATTATTACAGTGCTTCACCAATATGCTCACCATCAAGAGCTGGAATCCTTACTGGAATTCAACCTGCAAAATTGCATTTCACAACTTTTCTAAATACCAAAGCAGAAAATAAAAAGAAGAAGCAAGTAGATTTTCTTAATCCTGAACTGACTACCATCGCAGATCTTTTAAAATCTAAAGGTTATGCTACAGCACATTTTGGTAAATGGCATATGGGTGGTGGCAGAGATGTACTAAACGCGCCCAACTTTGACCAATATGGTTTTGATGAATGGGCAAGTACTTATGAAAGTCCTGATCCAGATCCCTTACTGACGAAAACCAATTGGATTTGGAGTGATCAAGATAGTATTAAACGCTGGAATAGAACAGCATATTTCGTTGACAAAACCCTAGCATTCCTTAAAAAGAATCCAGACAAACCTTGCTATATAAATTTATGGACTGATGATGTCCATACACCTTGGGTTGCTGGTGATGATGAAGTAGGGCGATATCCAGGGAAACCACAAGATGAAAAAAGTTTTCAAGCGGTCCTTCAACAATTTGATGTACAAATTGGAAGATTAATCCAAGGCTTAAAAGAACTTGGTATGGATGAAAATACCATAGTTATATTTACTAGTGATAATGGCCCAATGCCCAATTTTAGACAAGATCGATCGGCTGGTTTTAGGGGGAGTAAACTATCTTTATATGAAGGTGGAATACGCTTACCGTTTATTGTTCGATATCCTGAAAAAATTAAACCAGGGACTATAGATTCTGTGTCGATCATTTCAGCGCTAGATTATTTACCCACCTTTGCTTCCATAGCTGAAGTCGCTTCCCAACGGCTACCAAATCATGATGGGCAAAATATGAAACAGGTATGGTACGGCAAACCTACAAAAAGAGAACTTCCATTGATTTGGGAGTATGGTAGAAATGATACTACGGCATACAACCTCCCAAAAAACAAAAATAAAAGTCCAGCGATGGCCATTCGAGATAAAAATTGGAAATTTTTAATGAACCAAGATCAGTCTGGAATAGAATTATATGACCTCTCCAAAGATCGGGAAGAAACAATAAATTTGCTTACTAGAAAGCCTGATTTAGTAAAAAAATACCAGAAGATTTTATTAGAATGGTGGAATAAGTTGCCAGATTTTCCAAACTAAGCTTCGATTTAGAAATTTAAAAAGAGGTGCTGACAAACAGCACCTCTTTTTGTTACATCATATTATAACAACCTATTGTGAAAATAAAACAAGTAGGCATGTTTTTGATTGGAGGAATTTGGCGCAAAGAATATAGGGAAAACTAATCCTTTTTCTCCTGCTATGGGCAAAGGAGTAGCACTTAACTCACTTTTTGATTGACTATTATCAAAGGCCCATTGATCAACGGTATTAGCCTTAACAAAACGAATTCTCGTATTCTGCAAGTGAACTCGCAATTTAAAATCATTTGGGATATCATAGTCTATATAATTCCATTTGCCAGGAACCAGATCTTCGGCTATAGTCACCCTAAATTCTTGTTGAGTTACTATATCTTTTCTATAAAATTGAATGTCAAAAGGTTCCTGACTTTCGCTAAAATGAATATAAAATCCTAACAAGTTTTTTGAAGGATCGGATTTTGGAATTTCTAAATCCAATTCTTTTCCGTCAAAGTATACAAAATTAAATAATCCTATAGGGCCTGTCTCAGGTAATTCCTTTTTGAAGAGGATTTGGTTTGTAATGGTATCTGTTAAAGTCAATAATCTTACCTTTTCCTCTTGGTAAGGATAAACAAAAGTGTGGCCCAAATTGGAATTTCCGTTTCTAATAAAGGAACCATTTTTCACATTCATCCCAAATACCGTTGTGTCTATGGCTAATCGAATTGCGTTGGGCCCATCATAATAACCATTAATAAGAATATGCATAGCCCTTTCTCCTGTAAGATTTTCTTTATCGCAGGAAGAAATTATTAAAAAAAGTAAACCGAGTAATGGTATGTGCTTAAAAATTGAATGTTTTATGTACATAATCTTATAATTCTAAATTTTTATAAAATCGGAGGGTATTATTCTGAATGTAATCTGAAAAAATATAAAATTTTGAAGATGCAGTGCTTGATGATGGAGTTGGAACTGTAGAATTGAGCGCGTTCCAAATGTAGTCGGTTCCTGACGTTATTGGTTCATTTGTACCGGCCTTATATAGATGGGCTCTAAAAAACGTAGGAGTTGCTTGTCCGTTATAGGTTAATCCAGTGGTACTAAAGGTGTCAAATGTGATAGGTTCAGATAATTCATTCGGGTTTAAATTCTTTATCCGAGCAAATTCTTCAAATACTTTTGGAATAAAATAGTAGCGCCCAAATACAATATCAACAGGACCTTTGAATTCTGCTGTTGTGGGTTTATAAATATATTGAATTTTTATTTTTCCTTCTTCTTTTGGAGGTATGGTTGGAAAATCAAGCAATTTCCCATCCATATATAAAAAAGATATTTTGATCGGTTCTGCACCTTTTTTTAGCTGCTTTTCTAATATGATCTTACCAGATTCTTTTTCTGATATCGTCATTTGGACTTCTTCTTGCCCCTCTAAAAAAGTATATGCTGCGCCAAATAGAATTTGATTATTTGGGGAAATTAGGTATTCTGACTTGATGGTGTCTATTTTAACTTCCAAAAAATTTCCACTGGTATTGTATCCCGAAATAGAGACCGTGAGCATACTCCGCTTGAATACAAATTCACCATGCTCTTTAGAACAAGATAAAATGCATATCAAGCTAAATAAGAATGCATAAATAAGCTGTTTTTGATTTTTTTTCATCGTTGTTAACCTTTAATTTAAAATGAATAGCCTAAGCCTAAGCTAAATGATGTACCTATTTTACGATTAAACGTTTCTATATCTCCAATTCTACGTTTGGTTTTTCCGTCGGTTGAAGTTTCTAAAAATCCTTCCTCATATTTTTGGCTGAAACCAAATTTCCATTCATAGATCTGGCTCCATTCTTCTTCAGGAATTTGAGAGGCGCCTAATCCTCTCCATTTATCCAATACTTTATAGGTATCTGCGCTGTTCGAATAGAATCTAAATGGACTATTGAGCAAATTGCTTAAATTCAGTTTTACCTCTAATTTTTGAGCTTTAAGAAATTTATAACTTAATTGGGCATCAAGCTGATGACGAGGCCTTTCATATTCTACAATGGAGGGCTCCATACTCGTCATAAAGGTCTTATAGCCCATGTAATTGTGCGCTATATTAGCTCCTAATCGTTTCCCACTATATTGTAAACCCGCATTATATACGATAGGTACCTGTCCAAAAAGAGGTCTTTTATCCACTAGAAATTTTTTAGTCCGGTAAGAATAGCTTTTGCCATAAATATCCTGCTGCATAGATTTTGCGTCAAATTGTGCCGATTGAACAAGGGAATGTTGTATCGTGATATTTCCACTGAAATATAGATCTTCTAAAAAACTCCAATTAGGAACAATGAAACCTAAGTTTTTCCGAATATCAAATTCCCAACCGCGAACTTTGGCATATTCAGAATTATTGGTAGTTACATATACTTTATACGAAGTATCCATGGTTTGGCGGTAGAATTCTATCGGATTGTCAAAGTATTTATAGAAAAAACCAATGGAAATGACTTCATCTACTTTTGGATACCATTCTAAACGAAAATCTAAATGATCAATAACAGTTGATAATACACCTTCATTTCTGCGCAAAGCACCTCCTAATGCTGGATCTTGCCTTACCATTCTAGAATTTTCAATTAAAGCTGGACGTACCACAGATTTGGAATATGCAGTCCGAATATTAAAATCTTTAAACGGCGTAATCGTTAAACTTGCCGATGGCAAATATCGCCAGGTTTGTTCTTCCTTTTCTGGGTCAGCCAACATACTGATGATTCTTCCTGTAACCGGATCCACATAGCGCTGATTTTGTAAATCAATCGATCTTCGGTCCTCAACCCGATCATTAAAACCGTCTTTATCTTCTCTGTATTGATAATATTCTGCTCTTAATCCACCTACGAGCCGAAGCCATGAGGTAAATCGGGTATCCAACATCCCATATATAGCCTGATTATTATTTCTTCCTTTATACCCGCTTAAGTTGACTGGATTTGGATAATATAATAAATCCGTCAGGGGATTTTCGAAATTTAAAAACTTGCCCCATTCTTGGATTGGGACAAAAGAATTTGCTCCACCACCTATCGGTAATATGATCCAATTATATTCCCCTCTTCGTTGTAAATATTGATAGCCAGACTTAATTTGTTGATGTTGTCCGAATGCAGAAAAACTATAATTGACAGCAGCCTCAGCAATATGATTAGTTTCTTGGTAATGGTATTGAGAGCGTGTTAATAGGGGAGTTCCTAAAGAGTTTAAATCGGAAGGTCTTGGAATATAAAACTTATCATTCAGAGTTTTTACAGCATCCAACCAGGATTCTATAGCGTCTTGTTCTTGATTATTAACCCGATTGCGAGCCACGTTCCAAGTGAATTGAAAATTTTTGAACTGGTGTTCTCCATTGATGCGGTTCTGCAGAATATCAATAAATTTTGGACGATCGAATTCACGCATGACTGCATCGCGATCATTACTGATTTCAGGACCCCATCCTAAAATATTAGTAAATTGATTATTAAAACTTCGATTGAAAAAGTTTCGGAGCGTAATTTTATGGTTCGCTGACTGCCATCCCAAATTAAGCAAACCGCCCATGTTGGTGTTAAAATTATATTGATTTCCAACATTTGGACGTATTTCCTTGCCAGTTTCAACATTAAATTCCTTGTTTGTAGGTCGCGCAAAATCTCCACGTGCAAAATCCGTAATCTGGTCTACACTTTGTTCATTTCGATAACTGATCGATCCAACAAAACCAAACTGATTCTTTTTTAATTGGTAAATTCTTCCCAAACTAAATTGGTAATTCTGACTAGGTTTAGCCTTATATATACGGGTTCCAAAGCGCTCCATTCCTCCAATTCGCTTATTTTGCTCCGCAATCATTTCTGGTGTGATTGCTGTAACCCCTTCTGGTACTGGGTCATAAGGTTTTGCTGGATTGTAATTATTCCCGTCAAAGGATAATAGCCCATCTGGAAAATGATCCCTGCCACCATCATCAAAACCGAGGTAATCGTATTTTCCTCTTCCGTAACCCAAAAAATCCTTACCTGTAGTGCCTTGGATGTATTTTGTCCCGATATTTAAAGAAGTAAAGTTGCGTTCAGGAATAGCCAGCGTATTGATTTGAACCAATCCACCACCAAATCCAAAACTTATATCTGGGGTACTCGTTTTGTTGATGATCACATTGTCAATCAAATTACTTGGAACAATATCAAATTCAAAATCACGAACTTGTACATCGGTACTGGGAAGGGTAGCTCCATCCATCATCGCCACATTATAGCGTTCTGCAATACCCCTTACTACCACTCGCTTATTATCGGTAACGCTAACGCCAGAAATACGCTTCAATGCTTCACCTATATTTTTATCGGGCAATAAAGCCATCTGCTCCCGGCTGATTCCATTCGTAACGTTCGCATTATTCTTTTGTTGGGTATACAATGCGGCAATACTCTCTTTTTTGTAATTCCCCGTAACGAGCAACTCCGCAATGCCTTGGGTTGCCTCGTTCAATACTACCGGAAGATTCGTTTCTTCATTCGATTTTACTTGTACTTCGGTAATGCGTTTTGTTTGATGGGAAATAAAACTAAATTCTAACGTGTAGGTTCCTGGAGTTACCTCGAATTTATAATAGCCATTCGCTTTACTTTGTGTAGTTTGGTTCGTCTGTAGTATTTTTACAGTCGCTCCATACAATCCTTTACTTTGATCATTGATGATTCGGCCTGTGATTGTTCCGTTAACTTGGTTTTGCTTTGAAACTTGGGGTTGGACGAATGATACGGTAGACAATGGTTCTTTATTTGTTTTTAAGGATAATATTACCGATTGATCTTCTAACTTAAAATTTAAGGGTTGCTGATCAAAGATTCGAGCAAGGACCACTTCGATTTCTTCATTCTTACTGTAAATGTTAACGGGTTTGGATTGTTTTAAGAGGGAGGATTCAAAAATGAAACCATATCCCGTCTGTTTACTTATTTTTTTGATAACATGGCTTAATGAACTGTTACGTTCTGATAGGTTAATTTTTTGCCCTATTGCTGCAGCACTAAATTGCAACATCCCTACGACTAATATGAAGGTACAAAGCTTCATCATGTGCATTATTTTTCGGATATGAGGCTTATTCATATCGCATTCATACGTATATTTTTTATACATTTGTGGTGTCTGTAAATGATTTAATGGTATCTCGAAATTCATTAAAGTATCCAGGCATTGGCCAGTAATGTTGCAAGCGTTGCTGGCTTTTTATTGGATTTATTTTTGTTGATTCTGGTTAAGGTCTAATCATAACCCTCCTTCCTTCGACTGATATATGCAGCGATTTGAATGTTTTCATGATTTTAATAACTTGTGAAAAGGTCCAGGATCTAGGAATTCTTCCTGTAAATGTCTCCTTTGTTGCTGCAGCACTGTATTGTATATCTAGATCATACCATCTTGAAAACTCGGCCATCATATCTTCTAGATTCGCCTCTGTAAAATCAAAAAATCCTTCCTTCCAAGCCATCACTTCCTCTAGATTTACCGCCTTGATTTGAATGTGCTGATCTTTAAATAGAGCCTGTTCTCCTGGATTTAATATTTCCCGATGATTGGCATGTTGAATGGCGACTGAACCTTCTAATAAGGTCGTTTGTATGCCTGAATCTGGCGAATAACTATTCACATTAAAATGTGTACCTAAAACTTCAATGCTTTGCTGGCCCGTAATAACCTGGAAAGGTTTTGAAGGGTTATGAGCGACCTCAAAATAAACCTCCCCAGTCACGGTGACTTCTCGAATATTGCCTGTAAAGGATGTTGGGTAGCGTATAGAAGATGCTGCATTTAACCATGCTTGCGTACCGTCAGCCAAGGTTAAATGGTAGATTCCTGCTCGAGGGGTTTGCAGAATGTGATATTGATTTTCAGCCATGGACTGCTGATTTGCATAGGATAAATCTCCATTTTCAGCTAGATTTGCATGCTCACGTGCTAGGTTTACAGCAGGCTCTTGCAGCGTTTGATCTAACAGGACTTGCTTTCCTGTACTTAATGTTAATATGGCTTTGCTGCTAGCAGCTTGAAATGCTGGAATGGCTTGAACCGATAATTGTTCGTTTAAATTATGCTGTTTCCAAAACAAGTAAATCCCTAAGTTTATCATCATAATGAAACAACTTGCAACGAGCAATTTTCTCCAAATTGTTCTGGGGAAGTTGTTTTGATCCTTAGTTTGGACCTCCTGAAGGTGATTTATCTGTGTTAATAACCGTTGAAAATTGGAGTTTTTTAAATGTTCAAAATCCTTAGCATTGAATTTTTCGCTGATCAATTCACGCTGTTCAAATGAACGATACCAATTTTCTAAGATGTCTAGTTCCTCGGCTGTTGCAATTCCCTTTTCGAACCTTTCAATTAATAAGAATAAATGATCATGATTATCCATTATTTTTTCTTCCTTATACTAACAAGTACCCTCAGGAAGAAGAAGTGGGAATAAAAATTGGAAAAAGTTTTTTTATTTAATGATGATTAAAATTATGCCTTAGGTCAAGAAGCAATATATTAAAATCATTTTCAAGACATCGATATGATGCTTAATAAAATTTGCCCGCATAAAATTCATGGATTTCGTAATATGTTTACGAACCATCGCTAAAGATATATCCAATTGAATCGAAATATCCTGATTGGACCATTGTTCAATCCGACTTAATATAAACACCTCCCCACATTTCTCAGGCAATTTTTTAGCCAACAAATGGAGTTCTTCATGTAATTGTTTGAATTCCAACAGGAGATCTGGCTCATCTGATTTTTGACTAAGGTTGATTTGTAGGTTGGTTTTATATTGATCTCTTACCTGCTGATGTCGAAATGTTTTATAAACTTGAAACTTAATGGCTGTTTTTAAGTATGCTTCCAAACTGGTTTCAATAACTATTTGCGTACGTTTACTGTATAAGTCAACAAAAACATTCTGTACAATTTCTTCTGCTATTTCTATAGCTGGAATGCGTTGAGCTGCCACATTGATCAGCGTTTTCCAATACCTATGGTAGAGCACTTCGAAAGCCTTGCGATCATCTTGCAGCCTTACTCGATCAAATAAATCGTTGTCTGTTTCAATTATAGAAATGGGTGAAGCCATAATTTTATTAAACCTTGTCCAAAATTAATGGCTTAATAAAATTACTGTGTTTTATAATTATTAATAAATTATTAATAATTTAATGAAATAATATTTACAAGACAGCTCGTTTCTTGATTAAAAACAGAGGTCAGTTTTTATCGCACTGACCCCTTCGCTTATAATACACCTGTTATTTCAACATATTGGAAATCAACCCTCCATCAACGATCAATTCAGTACCTGTAATGAAACTCGCTTGTTGCGAAGCCAGAAACAATACCGTATGTGCAATTTCAGATGGTTTTCCCAAACGTTTCATGGCTGTCGCTGATTGAATATATTCTTTCGCTTCTGCAGGAATCGCATTGATTAAGCCCGGTGTTTCTGTTGGTCCTGGACTTATGAGGTTGACCCTAATTTTACGTTCGGCCAATTCGTTGGCGGCTATTTGAGCTATTTTATTTAAAGCGGCTTTGGTCGCAGAGTAAACGCTGGAATTCATGGCTTGAGCCGTCGCATTTGTAGACGAGGTAAATAGGACTGAAGAGCCTTCATTCAGAAATGGTATTAATTTCTGTAAGGTGAAATATGCACCTTTTACATTGGTGTTAAATTGTGCGTCGAATTGTTCTTCTGTGGCTAATTCGATAGGCGCAAATGAAGCAATTCCTGCATTGAGGAATAATACATCCAAGGTAATTCCTTGTCGCACTACTTCTGCTCTTAAATGTTCTATACCTTCTAAATTCGAGGTGTCAGATACGATTGTGTTTAAATTCTTATGATTTAGCTGACGTGCTGCTTCTGCTAATTTATCAGCCGTTCTACCGGTTATCCATACCTGTGCGCCTGCAGCTAAAAATGCTTCTGCACTTGCGTAGCCTATGCCTAATGTTCCTCCGGTGATAATGACTTTTTTGTTCGTGAAATCCATGTTTTTTAAATTTTTAGTGGGACAAAGCTACGGCATACAAATTTATTTTTGTTACTTTGTTACTAAAAGTAACGGTAACAAAAGAGTAACCAGGTAACATTTTTAAGTATGAATGATTGTACAAATAACCATAAGAAAGAAATCATGGCTGTCCATGATGCGATGGATGTCTTAAGTGGGAAATGGAAAATTTCCATTATTTCTTCCATTTGTTATTACAATAAAAGAAGGTTCTCCGATATCTTAAAAGATGTGGATGGAATATCTAATAAAATGTTGAGTAAGGAATTAAAAGAGTTAGAGATGGATTTGCTGATCAAAAGAACTGTTTTGGATACCCAACCTGTCACCGTGGAATACCAATTGACGGAATACGGATGGACGCTACAAGATATTATAAAAAGTTTATCCAATTGGGGAAAGGAACATCGGCAGGCCATAATAAATAAATAGAAACAGCTTAGTAATGACCCATTACGGATTTTAGATTTTCTATTAATTTTCGATAATTATTTTTATCCTCAATTCTTTAATTATATTTGCAACATTGTAACTATACGATTCAAGTTTACATTCTTTTGAAGCGATTTTTAACATATATCCTTTTAATTTCATTAACGCTGCAATCCTTTTATCGCTGCTTAATGACGATGGACTATGAATTGCACCTACCGGATTATATCGCAAACTGTATCAATAAAGATCGTCCTGAATTGCATTGTAATGGACAGTGTGAATTGATGAAGAAAGTTCGTGAGCAAGAAAAAGAAAACGCTAAAAAAAATCTCCTAATCTATGAATATAGTTCTTTGTATATGCATAAGGACTATTTACATTTTGAATACCAACATATACTTCCAGAGACCAGGCAGAAGAATTTTACCCCTAATCTAGTGGCGTATTCCTATACGCATCTCCAAGCCTTATTCCGTCCTCCAATTCAGGCTTAATAGTTCGCTAATTTCTCGACATCCTGACCGCTATAGGTTGATGACAACTGACATTTTTTAACTTATAATCATTTCGCTAGGGCGATTCAATGATACTTAGAAAATTAAGTGTTAAAATTCCATGACATCAATCAGCAGTTAGCCTAGCTGTTGTTAAAACTTAGCACCTTGTGCAGCGTATTTTTACGCTCCAAATTCCCTAAAATTACTTACTATCCTTATCGAAACATGAATAGAATATTTATTTTATTTAGCTGTATTTTAACGATCACTTTTTCTTGTACTAAAGAAAAAACGAATTACGAGGCCGAAAGGTCAAAAGAAATTCCTTCAGAAACAACGTTTTCCACGCTGTTTAAATCGAATCTTGAAGGCTATGAAATTGAGATTTTATCCATCCAGGCAAAATTACAACAGGGTTATAATGAAATACGTGTAAAAATCAAATCGAACCAAACCCATCAACCGATCCAAGCAGATGCTGTTCATATGTTACCGGTATTAACCCAGGCAGCAAATCGATTCAAATCTGCACCGCATAGCAAAGAATTGACCTTCAATAGCACAGATAAAAGTCATGATGGCTATGTCGTATTTACGCAATTATCCACCGATGATCAATTTTGGGAATTATTGCTTCAAATTCGAGTAGGACAACAAATTATTCCATTAAAACAACGGATTAAAGTTGATGCGCAATCCAATAAAAATTTAAATCTTGTTCAGTTTACTGGAATAGATCAAGAAGATTATACGATTGCTTTGATAGCGCCTAGGGCTCCTAATGTTGCGGAAAATAGATTAATAGCAGGGATTTATAAACGGGATAAGGACCAGGAAATTTCCAATGCTGATGTTAGTTCTTTGCTTATTTCAACGTATAACCGAGTTCAATCCTATCGCTTACAGTTAGATCCGCGCATGCCGGAACCTTCCATGGGCAATCATTCATCGCCCAACAATAGGGATCTTGAACAACAGGAGAATGGTTGGTATGAAGGTGTCGTCAACTATACGATGACTGGAAATTGGACCTTGAATTTTATCCTGCTAAATTCTGCAGGAAGAATCATTAAAGGAACACCAGTACCTAAGGATTTTACACCTGGAGTGGCTGGAATAAAAAGTGAACTGTTCATTGATATTTTATTTTAAACCATGAGAATTACTTTAATAGTTGTAGGGTATCTATTATGTACCGCTTCGGCACTTGCGCAGCATTCCGATGCCAAAAAAGATACCGTTACTAAAATACAAGAGGTTAAGATTCATGCTAAAGGTCATCAGCAGCTGAAGAACGATATCAAAATGAATATTTCTATTGATGAATACTTGTCCAGTTCTGCGAACATCAGTTTTATAAAACGTGGTGCTTACGCTTGGGAGCCTTTATTGAACAATATGAGTTCCGAACGTTCGGTGATTACGATCGATGGCATGCATATTTTTGGCGCATGTACCGATAAAATGGATCCTGTAACCTCTTATTTGGAAAGTAATAACCTCTCGGGAATTGCCATCAGCTCGGGTCAAGAGGGAAATATGCATGGAGCAACCGTGGCTGGTTCTATTGATCTACAGAAAAAGAAAACTCCTTTTGCTATGGAGAAATCTTGGAATGCTTCGTATCAAACGGGTTTCGAGTTCAATAATCAGCAATATTATAACTTAGCCAATATCGCACATTCCACCCAACGTTGGGTAACAGATGCCAGTATCGCCTTTCGAAAATCAGCAAACTATAGCGATGGAAATAATCAGGAAATTAAGCATTCACAATACCAAAAATTTAATACGTCCTTAGGCTTAGCGTATAAAACCAGCGACCTATCTTCCATTCGGATCGATGCTATTTTTGATCAAGCCAATGATGTGGGATATCCAGCCTTGCCTATGGATTTATGGTTATCTAGAGCCTTAATTACTTCGGCAACTTACAAGCAGTTATTTGAAAATGATTTATGGAAAGCTTGGGAAACCAAAGTGTATTTCAACGCTGTAGAACATTATATGGACGATACGAAAAGGCCTGAAAACTTGGTCCACATGGATATGCCCGGATGGAGTAATACCCAAGGAATTCTTTCGAAACTAAGTTTAGTAAAAAACCAATGGACCTCTGAAATTCAATGGAATGCGTATAAAAATGTTTCCATTGCTGAAATGACCATGTACCCCCAAGATCGTAGCCAGAAAACAATGTTTGCCTATACTTGGCCATGGGTGACTACGGCATTTTCGAGTTTGGCGATGAATAATGTATGGAGTTTTTCGGAGCTGAGTCGATTGAATTTTTCTGGGTCTTTAGGATGGAATTACAACCATTCCAAATACAGCGAATTCAATAAGATCTTTTATCCCGATGCTAGCCAATCTAAAAATAGAATCTTGCCTTCTTTACATGTAAGTTTTGAAAAGGAAATTAATAACTATTATTTCAACCTAGGTATGGGATTTGGTCAACGGGCTCCTTCCATTTCTGAAGCCTATGGCTATTACATATACAATAGTTTCGATCGATATGACTATGTCGGAAATCCAGATTTAGCGAATGAAACTTCCTTGGAATGGAAAGCCAGTGCAGGATATAAAACCGATCGATTTTCGATGGAAGCAAAGGCAAATTATTTCTATATCCAAGACTATATTGTAGGACGAATTCTTAATCTGGGCAGTCCAATGAATTATCAATCAGTTGGGGTCAAAGGCTATCATTCTTTAGACTATGCGCAGCTATTTAATATCTCCTTAGAAGGTCAATACGATCTTTTGACCCATTTGCATTGGAAGGGAAGTATGACTTATGCGAAAGCAGTAGACTTCAACAAAGAGAACCTACCTTTTATTCGCCCGTTAAATTACCAATCTTCCTTGCACTTGATGCATAACCAATGGTCGCTGCAACTTGCCGTCCAAGGCGACTTAAAACATCGAGATTTTAGTCCGATGTACGGGGAAGACCAAACCCCTGCTTTTCAAATTTGGAATATGTCAACAGACTACCATTTTCAACTTAAAAAGTATCATTTCAGCTTGCAAGTAGGAGTAGAAAATTTGTTTAATAAATTCTATACGACTTATGCAGATTGGGGTAATATTCCTAGAATGGGACGTAATGTATTTAGCTCTTTAAAATTAGCTATTTAATATGTTAAGAAAAGCGGTTGCTTATTTGCTTATGTTTTTGAGTTTGCTGATTGGATTTCAGCAAGCGATTATGATTTTGCAATTTAAAATCAACCAACAGCAGCTAGAAGAAATCTATTGTATAAATAAAGACGCAGCAGAATTAGCTTGTCATGGCGAATGCTTCTTAAAAAAGAAACTGGCAGAAGCCAATGATAACCAAGCAGAACAAACCATGCTTAGTCCAATCATCCATTTGATCTTTACGGAAGCTATGGTAAAACTTGCTGCTTGGTTTTTTACCCTGCCAGCTAGAGGCGTATTTTTAGCGCAAATCCCTCCTTATACCTCCCCAAGTTTAGAGGTGCTGATTCCTCCACCTAATTTTACATCTTAACTACGATCGTATAAATTTTAAACAGAACCCTAACACATATTATATATTAAAATACAAATCATCATGAACACGTTCATCAACTATATTTTCCTTTTCATTTCCATTATTTTCCTTTTCTCCTGTGCAAAAGATGATGTGGTACCCGCAGCAAATAATTTAAGCTTACAATTTAACAATACGTTTAAAGGAAATGTGATTGTTTTAGGAGAGGCTAATTCCAATATAGCAAGTTCGAACACTTCGGTTTCAGGTCAGGTACATCATTTTTCGGAATTAAAATACGTCATCAGTAATATTCGATTGGTTAGGGCCGATGGATCTGAATATCCTTACCATATGCTTAATTTGGATAAAGGTGCTACAGTTATCGATCAATCGAAGCCTCAAACCTTAAATTTTGTTTTACAGGATATTCCAGCAGGTACGTACAAAACGTTAAAGTTTGGACTGGGAATAAAACAAGAATTGAATGTTTTGGATCAGGTTAAATTTCCTGGCTTTTATGCTTTAGCTGGAGCAAATGACACTAAAATGATGTGGGAATGGGGGACAGGTTACCGTTTTACGAAAATTGAAGGCTTTTACGATACCGATCATAAAACCTTATCCATACATACGGGCAGTACGGTAGCGGGTAAGGAGGGAGCCTATACGCAAGGTGTAGACGCTTATCGTGAAATTACACTTTCGTTAGAAACTCAAGCGCAGGTAGGTAAGCATGCGCCTGTAATTCGCATTCAAGCAGATTTTGATAAAATGCTAAGTGGAAAATTGCATACCATTACGTTAAGTACTGGCAATGGAAATGCGGACAATGCAACCCCGAACATTCATACCGCCGTACAAATGTTACGATTCGTAGATAATCTTGCTGGCAATGGATCAACTGATTTATCAGGCATGTTTAGCATTTCGAAAGTCGAAAATTAAGAATCTAAAAGCCAATGGACTTTTTAAAAGTCCATTGGCTTTTTTATGTTGAACTAAAGCCTGCAGATATTGAGAAATTTAATTCTATTTTACCTACTGTGTGTCTTTATGCTATCGTGTAAGGATCAACGAAATATGGACCTAGAAAAGCTGGATAATCCCTTATTGAGTCTTTCAATACCCGCGGAATTCCCGGCTATGAATTCAGCAGTCTATGCTAATTTTCCAACGAAATATGGGGTGCAATTGGGAGAAAAACTATTTCATGATAAACGGTTGAGTGGCAACAATACCATTTCCTGCGCAAGCTGTCATCAGCAAGCACATGCCTTTACCGATCAACAAGCACAAGCCATTGGGATTGAAAATCGTGTAGGTTTACGCAATACTCCTCCCATTCAAAATATGGCATTTTTGCAGTTTTACAACTGGGATGGCAATATCCTTCAACTGGAAAATCAAGCTTTAGTACCGATTATTACCCATGAAGAGATGAATTCCTCCATTGTAGAGGTCATGGAAAAATTAAAGGATGATGATTCTTATAAACAGTTATTGACCTACAGTTTTGGCGATGGAAATTTTAGTCCTGATCGAATCTATAAAAGCTTAGCCCAATATGCTTATTCATTAATTTCAGCCAACAGTAAATACGACTCAGTGATGCGTATGGAACATCCAGTAGAATTCAGCACTCAGGAAGCACGTGGTTTTGCCATTTTTAAGCTGAAATGCGCCAGTTGTCATCGTGGTGCTTTATTTACAGATCAAAGTTTTAGAACGATTGGATTTCCTATCAATAGCCATAGCTCCGAAGCTGGTCGTGCCCGAGTTACAGGTAAAGCGTCAGATCAGTATAGTTTTCGAGTTCCTTCCTTAAGAAATGTTGCTTACACGGCACCCTACGGTAGTTTTGGTCAATTTGCCAATCTAATGGACCTGCTTAATTATCTGGATGCCGGGGTATTGGAATCTGAAAATCTTGATCCTTACCTAAAAAACAATAACAACAGGATTCCAATGTCAGCCCTCGAAAAAGAAGATATTATCGCTTTTTTGAAGACCTTAAGTGACCCTAATTTTATCAAAAAATAGCATCGGAATCATTCAGCAATTGCGATCGTTTTTATAAAAATAGCATCCCTATATTTTTATGAAAAACAGGTAGAATTTTTATGCTATTTTTTCATATCCAACGGATCTCATTCGGATCTCCATCGAATCTAGTATGGATCAAGTCCGAAATTTTGCGAAGCAAATCCCTAGCAGCTCCGAACATATGGTATAGCTGACCTTAAAAAAGTATTAAATAGATCGCATATACTTCCACTACTGACTTCAAGATTTTTACGATTATTGTTTTTCGTGTATCCAGCACGAAAGACATTGTGCTATGTTTCTATCAATCCTGATTTTTTATCTTTCGCAGGTTTGTTCCTAAACGCATTTTATTTCTCCTATAGCTCCTGTTAGGCAGTCTTTTTTAGGAATGTTGCTGGCTACTATTAGCGTCTTATTTTTTCTTAATAACTTTTATTTAGATCTATTGTATTTATTTGATTATTATACTGTTAAATTATTATAATTTGAAGGTTATGAGGTTAATATGCAGGATAATTATGATAATATATTGGACAAATCCACTTGAATTACTCAATAACTTTGGATTAAGCGAAAAGAAAAATCGATTCTTAACGCTTAAAAAAGGCTGACAATTATTACTTATTCTAGAAATCATGAAATTTATTAAACGCTGCTTTTGGCTTTTATTTTTCGTTCAAACTATCCAATATAGTTCAGTATTTGGACAGCAATGGCGATTTGAATTGGGCTTTCCTGATCAGATTATTTTAAACGTTACGAGCAATCTTTCGAATAGTGCTGCACTCAATTGGCGAACACATAAACGATTTCCGATAAGTCATATTCAGTTTAAAGAGGAGGAGCCTTCTAGCAAATGGTCTAAAGCCGTATCGGAAAAATTGGCAAGTAGTAAATTGTTTGTTTTTAATCAAGATTCCACTTGTCAACATGAGCTAATTCTGAGTGATTTAAAACCAAAGACGAGTTATACCTATCGAGTAGGTACTGCTGAGCACTGGTCGGAATGGTTTGTTTTTAAAACAACGGCTTCCGAAGCGGATCCTCTTAAATTCATTTATTATGGAGATGTGCAATCTCAAGTGCAATCCTTGTGGTCGAAGGTCGTTAGACAATCTATGAAAACTGTTCCAGATGCTCAATTGATGCTTTTTGCTGGAGACATTGTCAATAGAGGAAATAATCTTCATGAATGGGAGGAATGGTTTCAAGCGATGAGTTACCATGGGGCACAAATTCCTGTACTTCCGGCATCGGGCAATCATGATCATGCAGATGATTTGGAGGGAAAACATCGAATTACCAGGCACTGGAATAAGCAATTTAATCTTCCTAACAATGGTCCTAAAGGATTGGAAGAGACCTGTTATTTTTCGGATGTTCAAGGAGTACGCTTTATAGTTTTAAACACCGAAATGTGGATAGACGAAGATGTCTTTAGGAACGAACAATTCGATTGGATAAAACAAGTTTTGGAACAAAATAAGCAACGATGGACCGTATTATTACTGCATCATCCTTTGTATTCCACAAAGAAAAATAGAGATAATGATCAGCTTCGGGAAAAGTTAAAACCATTGATAGAGCAGTATCAAGTGGATTTAGTTTTACAAGGTCATGATCATGGATATGCACGAGGACGGGCAAAGGTACCTGGGAATGGGCATCCAACCTATGTAGTTTCGGTTTCAGGTCCCAAAATGTACGAGGTAGAGCCCGCAACTTGGATGGATAAGCAAATTGCATTTACACCTTTATTTCATGGTTTAGAAATCAATCATAAGCAGATTAAATTTAGCAGCTATAATCAGTTAGGGGAGCTAGTAGATTATTTTGAGATTCATAAGACGCATTAATTCTTGGGATGATGAAAATTAAATGTTTGATGAAATTAGCCCTGTTAGTTTACGGAATGAGCTTACTTGCTTATTCCTGTAAACCAACGCAATCGAGTAGTACGATCGCTTCCCTGATGCATAATACCGTGAATGGTTTATATGCATCGGGAGAATGGAAGAAATTTGACAGCCTCAACCAAAACGATATTCTGACATATTTTTCCAAGCAGGATCAGCAGGTCCTGGCTGAAAAATACTGGGAATTTGAAATCAATGAGGACGCCATGCTGTATATCGCTAGGGATAAGAACCAACAGGAAATCCCCTTTTGGTTAATTAGAAATGGCTTTCAGAAAACGGATCTTTCATTAGCCAACGAATCGGTGGAATATGAAGTTTGGAAGAAAAGGTTTTCAAAAGGATTGGTGCAATTAGGAATCAATGGATTTGATAGGCATCGATTTGTTTATTTTACGTTGGTGCAACCGGAAAAACAGCAGGATCATTTTAAGATTAGTCCAAGGTATCCAATCCAACAATCGGTCACTAAATTGTCCAAAGGAGTATCCACGTATCAGGACTGGACCGAATTGCAATTGCAGGAGATTCCTGAAGCATTGCAAGGTTCCTACCTGTTGGATACTTACCGGGGTCGTTCTCGAGAAGCACATTTGCAAAAGGCATTTCGGACTACTCATTTTCCATCAAGCCCTATGGCGGATCAAATATTATTAACCTGGACTGGAGATCCTTCTACCTCGCAGCATATCAGTTGGAGATCTGCTACATCAGTAAAGCAATCTAAACTTAGGTATTGGAAAGAAAATGAAAAGGATACGCTTAGCGTAGATGCGCTGGTAGAAAGGTTAGTCGATATTCAATTGGCGAATGATTCGGAAATAAATCGATTTCACGTAGATTTAACAGGTCTATCAGCAGGGACAAAATACGCTTATCAAATTGTCACAGATCAACAAAAATCCATAAGCTATTCATTTCAAACATCTTCTCATGTAGATTCTATGGAATTTGGATGGTTTGGAGATATCCATAATGATGATATTTGGGCTAAGTATGTTCCGAAATGGAAAAACTCCTTTCCCAATGCGCAATTCTATTTACTAACGGGAGATTTAGTCAATACGGGTCAATATAGGGATCATTGGGACCAATTAATGAATGGCTTATCCACAATAGGTGCCAGTCGACCAATTATGGCTGTTCCTGGAAACCACGATAGCCAAGAGGGAATTTTTCCTTCCATGTACCAGCATTTTTTGAAATATCCTAATCATGGTCCTTTTGTAGAGGCCAACGGATTAACCTATTCTTTTGTTTATGGTCATAGTAAGTTTTTAATGTTGGATGGAGTCACATTTTCAACAGCATCACAGAAAAAATGGTTGGAAGAAGAGCTTAAAGCTAGTAAAGAGAAATTTAAAATCGTTTGTTTTCATTTCGCTCCATATACCTTTGAAAGCACTTATGCTGATATTTTATCAGATTGGATTCCATTATTTGACCAATATGGAGTAGATTTAGTGTTAAGTGGACATTTTCACTATTATTTAAGGACTCAAGGAGAGAAATCCAAATCGTCGCCCATGTATGTGATGTCTGTAGCGACCAGTGTAAAAAGCAGGGACGATATACAGGTGTTAAAGGATGCTCATTGGAAAAACCAAGGTTACCTATACCAACATATCAAAATAAATAAAAATAAGTTGGAACTCTGGTCAGTAGATACTGCAGGGGTTCAAGTCGATTATGTTAAAATTATTAAACCTAACTAACTATTATGAAACACATGACATTTGTTTTAATGCTTTTATTACTGTCTTATGGGGGAAAGGGACAGCAGAAAAATGGCATAAAACTGCAGAAGCAGGAATTGATATTTCCTTTACAAAAGTTGCATGTTCACGGCAGTTCTATTGTTGAACTTCCTTCCGGAGATTTATTAGTGGCTTGGTTTGAAGGTTCTGGGGAACGTACTGCTGATGATGTTCGCATTATGGGCGCAAAATTTAGTCAACGCAACAAAACTTGGGGTAAACCTTATGAATTGGCGGATACCCCCGGAATTCCCGATTGTAACCCAGTCTTATTTCTACATAACAATGAGCTCTTCTTAGTTTGGATTGCCGTGCAGGCAAACAAATGGGAAAACTCCATTCTACGGGTCAGGAAAAGTCAGTCTTTTGAGGCTGAACAAGTGGCTTGGAACTGGCAAGATAATATCTTTTTAAAACCAGACTCCAATTTTGAGAAGGAAGTTAAAGATCGCTTTAAAGAATTGCCCAATTTGCATCGAGGATGGGCAGAGTATGCTCCAGAATATGACGATTTGATTGTTCAAGCATCGGGTGATTTATTAAAACGCTCCATAGGCTGGATGACTCGAATAAAACCTTTAGTAATAGGTACTGGTCGAATATTATTGCCAGTTTATTCAGACGGCTTGAACATGTCGATGATTGCTTATTCGGATGATCATGGTAAGCAATGGAAATCTTCTTTGCCTATTGTAGGACGAGGCAATATACAACCAACTTTAGTGGAAAATAGTCAAGGTGAAATCTTAGCCTTTATGCGTGATAGTGGAGATGCTCCTTCCAAATTGCAGTTTAGTAAATCTACTGACCAAGGTCTATCATGGACTGCAAATGTGGAACTGGATATCCCGAGTACAGCCAGCGTAGAGGTACTCCAAGTAGAAAAAAACAATTGGTTCCTGTTGGTTAATGATTTGGAGGAGGGGCGAGCTCAATTGTCCTTGTATCAATCCAAAGATGAGGGGATTACTTGGCTGTCTAAAGGGATTGTGGTAGCGGATAAGGAGAAAAAAGGTAGATTTTCTTATCCAGCAATGATATTAGGGAAGGAAGGACAAATTCATATCACCTATTCGCATCATCAAGGCAATGATATGAAGTCCATAGCTTATGTCTGTATAGATACTAAAACCTGGTCAAGTCATTAAATAGAAACGAACATGAAATTCAAAATAATCATTCTCTTCTGTTTCATCTGCTGCTTTAGTGCGCAGGGACAGCAAATTTATAAGGATAAGCCTTTTATCCAGGATTTTGCCATAAAATACGCAGCTGATGAAAAATTGATGGATATGGCCATCGATCGCAATGGGAAAATTCAGTTATTAAGTGAGTCGGGTTTACAACAGCTTAGCCATGCTGAATTATTATGGCCTGGGGAAGTTTTGCCAGATCAGGTTTATCGATTTATGAAAGATAAAAATATTGTCGCTATAGCGCAGTTGGATCAGCAATTCGTTTACCTAGATAAGGAAGTAATATTTAGTAATGCCTGGGCTGGACGTTTATATACCCCACATGGCTTGGAGGAGGCCAAAGGTTTTACCTGTTATCCTGAATTTGAATTTTTAATATATGCCGATCAAGCGTTAAAATACATCAAAGATTCGAAAAGTATGTGGCAAATTACGTTAGCTAATGAGTCTATCGTTCAAGTTTTAAAAGCAAGAGATCCTGGTAAATTTTATGTATTAACAACGAATAATTTGTATGAGGGTGCATTAAATCAACGAAAGCTAAAGAAACTTTTTGCAAGCTCAAATATGAAAAGCGTGGCGGAATTAACCAATGAAATTGTTATAGCGCATGAACATTTAGGGTTGATGTTCATGAATGAGAAAAATCAGATTGTCAAAGTTATCGATAAATTACCATCCTTAAATTTCACCTGTTTAGCGACTATTAATCAGGCCTTGTGGGTGGGAACTTCCGAAGGGGCATTTAAAATTACTGCGGATGAAAAAATAAATTATTATGCCAGTAAGCGATGGTTACCATCGGATAAAGTTGTTGCTATTCAACAAGGAATTGGAACTGAAGTATTGGTTTTAACGGATAAGGGTTTGTCAAAAATAAGGTTTGAAGAATACAGTTTAGCAAAAAAAGCAGCATTCTTTGAGCAACAGGTTCGCGATCGGCATATTCGTCTGGGGTTTAATGCGAATTTGGTAGGCATGGAAGACGGTAATATCCGTACCGGATATTTAGCAGATTCGGATAATGATGGATTGTGGACTTCGATGTATTTGGCTTCACAAGCCTTTCGATATGCCGTGACTAAAAGTGATGAAGCGCTTCAAAACATGCAGGAATCATTGGATGCCATGGAGCGATTGTTTAGTATAAATCCTTTGCAAGGATTTCCCTCTAGATCATTTGAACGAACAGGTCATATCGCTGAACTTGGCGATCCAGAACGCTGGCAAAAGGCGCCAGCGAAAGATTTTGATTGGAAGGCAACGACCAGTAGTGATGAGGCCATAGGCCATATTTTTGCTTATGGTGTCATTGCGGAGGTGGTTGAAGTTCCTGAAGTAAAAAAACAAGCTATTAAATTGATCGATTCAATCATGACGCATATTGTGGATCATGATCTCTATTTAATTGATTATGATGGTAAACCTACATTATGGGGTAAATGGAACCCTGAATATGTTAATTCCTTTTCAAAAAACATTGGGGATCGGAAATTAAATTCTTCAAACATCATTGCCATGTTGCAAACGGCCTATCAATTTACAAAAAAAGAAAAGTTTAAAGTTAAGGCCTTGGAACTGATGGAGAAGCATGGTTACTTGGATAATTTAATGACTCCGATGGAACAGATTGGAAAAGCCACATCGGATTCAGACGACTTGAGTCAATTGCTTTCTATGTATTGGAACCATTCTGATGATGAGATGTATTTTTTAGGGTACTGGGGTTTATACCGATATGCATTGACCCCAGAGCTTCAAACAAAATTTAAGGCTTCTATTATCGATCATTGGGAAATGGAAAAGCCTGAAAAAGATGCTTTATGGAATATCATTACTGCCATCACACGTACCGAGGAATATGGTCTCGAAGATGGGATTTGGTTTTTGCAAGAATATCCTATGGATCTCATACAATGGACAATAAAAAATAGCCATCGAAAGGATATCAAACTGCTGAGTCAGAATTTTAGAAGGCAAACTACAGGTCAAGTATTGCCACCCGATGAATTAAAGATAGCAAGGCATAATGGAAATCGATTTGTATTGGATGGAGGCCACGATGGGACTTCAGAAAATGCGGCGGGAGATATTTGGCTATTGCCTTACTGGATGGGAAGATATTTACATATAATTCAATAAATTTTAATATAAAAATGCGAATATTTCATATTATCTAGATAATTTATTAGAAAACAAGTTGGAAATCAGCCTGTAATTTTGATTATCCAAAAATAAACTGTCATCCGTACTAATTGCTAAAAGCGAATTAATTCAACCAATCGTTAAATGAAATTTTATGAAAAGAATTATTTTTCCATCCGCCATATTCTTCCTGCTATTGTTGGGGATTTCCTGTAAGACCGCAACTAAAAAGGAACCTATTGCTATTGCTGATTCCTCCTTCGTATTGCCAGATGTTCGACCATTCGCGCAAGCTCATGCATCTACCTTAACCTACCTGAACAATGGCGATTATCTAATTGCTTGGTTTGGAGGAACGAAGGAAAAGGATGATGACGTGGGTATCTGGTTGACACAAGGAAATAGTAAACACTGGTCCGCACCAATCGAAATTGCAAAAATTCGCGAGGAACCTCATTGGAATCCGGTGCTTTTTCGAGATGAGCAAGATTCCATTTATCTTTTTTTTAAAGTAGGGAAGGAAATAGCGACCTGGGAAACTTGGTATATCAAATCTGGAGACGAAGGAAAATCTTGGTCCCAAGCCACAGAATTGGTAGCTGCAGATCGTGGAGGTAGAGGGCCAGTGCGCAATAAACCAATCGTTCTTTCCAATGGTGATTGGATTGCCGGTGCTTCCAATGAACAAGGCGTTTGGAGACCTTTTGTGGACATTAGTAAAGATGGTGGTAAAACCTGGAACCGATCTGCATATTTTGAATTTAATGTAGAGCGCCTGGGTGGTGAAGGGATGATTCAGCCAACTTTATGGGAGTCTGGGGATGGCCAAGTGCATATGCTGCTCAGAACGAGTGGAGGATTCATTTACCGTGCAGATTCTAAAGATTATGGACAGACTTGGAATAAGCCTTATGCGACTTCTTTGCCTAACCCGAACAGTGGAATTGATTTAGTCAAATTGGACAATGGAGATTTACTGCTCTTATACAATCCTGATCAAAAAAACTGGGGTTCAAGAGGGGATTTACATTTAGCAATTTCAAAAGATAATGGCACTTCATGGGACGATGCGCTGATCTTAGAGCATGGAGACAAAGAAGATGAATATTCTTATCCTGCGATCATACAATCTGACGGTGTGGTGGCATTGACGTACACCTGGAACCGATCTAATATAGCCTTTAAACGATTGATACTATCGAAAGAGGATTTAAAGTAAATTCTCTTGCATACACCACATTTATTTGAAACAATAATGAGCCAAAAAAAATTAACATTTAATTATGAAAAAAATCAAACTTTCAACAGCTGTTTTGATGTACATGCTACTGGGTTTAGTGGGCTGTTTCACATCAATCAGGAGTTTTGCGCAGCAGCAAGGCACTACTGTTTCTGGAGTTGTTAGATTAGAAACAACAAATCTACCTTTAGCTGGTGTAAGCATCAGCACGGATCAATCGGGTGTTTCGACCTCATCTGATGAATCCGGAAAATTTAATATCCGTGTAAGTAATGCGGATGCCAATCTAAAATTTACTTATGTAGGTTTTGCTACCAAGCAGGTGCCTATTTCCCGCACTGGTAGCATGAACATTTTATTAAGTACCAGTAGTGAGCAGATCGAATCGGTTGTGGTGACGGCATTGGGAATAAAGCGGTCGGAACGATCATTAGGATACGCTGTAGGTAAGGTGGATGGGGAAAGCCTAACCAAAGTAGTTCAAGAAAATGTGCTCGGAGGAATTGCGGGGAAAGTTCCGGGAGTAACCTTGAGTCAAACGGGCGGTGTTGGGTCTTCGGTGAGTATGGTGATTCGAGGCGCTACTTCATTGAGTTCAGACAATCAACCTTTATTTGTGATCGATGGGGTACCAATGACTAGTGGCACCAACAATGTGCGAAACATGGGCGATCGTAATGAGGTGGATTATGGAAATCCAATTGCAGATATTAATCCGGATGACATAGAAAGTATTTCTATCTTGAAAGGTCCCAGTGCAGCAGCGTTATATGGATCTAGGGCAGGTAATGGGGTTGTATTAATCACGACAAAATCGGCCAAAGAAGGTCAAAAAACTACGGTAAACTTTACGACGAACAATGTGTTTGAGACACCTTATCGCTATTTAGATTTACATTATAAATACGCACCAGGAGGTCATACTATTTTTAGTGAATCGTCGGAATATTGGAATGGTCCTGAATTGGATAAAGGTAATCTCGCGGTTCAATGGAATAGTCCTGTGGATGCCAGTGGCAATAAAATCCCAACGGAATTAAAATCATACAAGGACAATATGAAGAATTTCCTTGAAACTGGAATATCTACTACGAATAATATTGCTATTTCGGGGTCTGGCGCTAAAATGTTATACCGCATATCTTTGAACAATCTGACGCATAATGGTATGATTCCAAATAGCGATTTAAAAAGATCGGGAATTAGCACCAATGTGAGTTACAGTATTTTGGATAACCTGAAAATATCATCTGATCTCAATTTTGTTCGTTCAACATCCAACGATATGCCTGCTACAGGTAATCGAGGTACGAATCCTTTACAAGCCGTTTACATCTATCCGCACGTGGATGTTCGCGATCTAAAAAATTATTGGAGGGTAGGACAAGAAGAAATACAACAAATGCAAGTATCACCAGGCTTGGATAATCCTTATTTTTTAGCGTATGCTGTTACGAATGGATTTGAAAGGAATCGAATTTTCGGGAACGTAAAGTTGGATTGGCAAATCAATAAACATTTCACTGCATTTTTACGGGGGGCAGAAACCAGGTCTGAGGAAAGTAGAGAGACAAAAATTCCATGGAGTTATAGTCGGGATATGAAGGGTGCCTATCACCTTCAAGAGATTAAAAATCGCGAAAATAATGTGGACTTCTTAGCCACTTATAACAGCTTGGAAAAATATGCCGACTTTAATTATTCGGTATCCTTCGGAGGTAATTACATGCATCAAGTTGGTTCGGATTTCTATGGAGGTTCTCAACGGAATGCCGGACTAACCATACCAGGCTTGTATAGGCTTTCTAATATCCCAAGTGCTGGTTTAATAATATCCAATGGTGAATACGAAAAAGCAATTTATAGTTTATATGGAACGGCTAATTTAGGGTATAAAAATCAAGTGTTTTTAGATTTAACGGCAAGAAATGATTGGTCTAGTACGCTTCCAGAAAATAACCGATCGTACTTTTATCCTTCGGCATCTTTCAGTTGGATTGCCAATGAAACTTTGAATTTACCGGATGTCATTTCTTACCTGAAATTACGCGCAGGCTATGCACAGGTTGGTAATGATACGAATCCGTACCAGTTAAATCCTGTATTGGGTACTGGTAGATGGGGTTCGATAATTTATTCGACAGTACCAGGCACCTTGTTGAATACGAACTTAAAACCAGAGATCGCTTCTTCTTCGGAGTTTGGTCTGGACTTGCAACTATTTAAAAATAGACTGCGTTTTGAAGGAACCTATTTTATTAAAGACAATAAAAACCAAATATTAGGGGTAAGTACGGCCTTATCTTCCGGCTTTAATAATAAATTAATTAATGCAGGAAAATTGGAAAGTAAAGGTTGGGAGTTTAGCTTAGGTGGAACACCGATAAGAAAAGAAAATGGTTTAGTATGGGATATTGATGTGAATTTTACCAGAACCAAAACGAAGATATTAGAACTGGCTCCAGGGGTTGATTATGTCGCATTTTGGGAGGAAAATAATGGGGGTGCATTGACATGGGTTGGCGATGAGGTTGGTAATTTGTACAGTAGAGGTTATGCCTATGTGAAGGATAAAAGCTCTGAATATTATCGATGGCCTATTTTGGATAAGAATGGAGAATGGATAGCAGACAACTCCATCGATGCGAAAATGAAAGTGGGTAATTTTAATCCAAATTTTATTGCTGGCTTGCAATCGTCATTCAGTTATAAAAAATTCCATTTAAGTTTTAGTTTGGATTGGAGAAATGGTGGTCAGTTTATGTCTTCAACGTATCGCTACGGTGGGTCTAATTTTAAATCGCAACACCTGATAGATGCTTTGATACCAGGAAGTACGAGAACACCTTCGGAATTAGCCAACTTCTTGAAATCGGATCCTGAGAAATATATTATCCCTAGCAATGGTAATTTTCCAAAGGTGGGTGGTTTAACTAAAGAAACTGGAGGCTACCTGTTTGAAATGGATGGCGTAGGAGCCTACGATGGGTCTTTTGCACCTGGGGTGATAGCCCAATATGATGATGATGGCAATCTAACCGGTTATACCGAGCATTTAGGCGAAGGTACGACTCATATTTATCCAGTAGCCGATGCTTTTGCTTGGAGTTACAATCAGCAGGTAATATTTGATTCCGATTACCTCAAACTTAGGGAATTGACAATAGGATATGACATCACTGGTATAAAACGGGTGAAAAATCTTCGAGTTTCTTTATTTACAAGAAATATCATGATGTGGACTAAAGCAAAAATAGGTATTGATCCAGAACGAGCCTTTCAGGCAAGTGGTACAGGATTTAGACAGGGGGTAGAAATGCAAAATGTAAGCCCTTGGACAATTCCATTTGGATTTAAATTGGATTTAACTTTATAAACTTGACGGTCATGAAAACGAATAAATTCCTATATATAATAGCAACTTGTGGATTAATGACATTCACTGGCTGCTCAGATCAACTGACAGAAATCAATATTAATCCTAATGGGGTAGATCCTAGCCGAGCGAACGCTAATTTGATTCTTCCGGGTGTGCTAAGCACTATGTCTGCTAATTACGCGTCTTTGGATAATGGCGTAATGGCTGGATTAGTACAACACATGCAAGAAGATGGATGGTTTACCTCCTTCAATCATTATACTTGGGATGCTCGGGATTGGGGGGATTGGTTTGATGTGTTGAGAAATAATGACTTATTAATAAAGAGTTCCATACAAAATAGCCTTCCGATGCATGAAGGTATGGGCTATGTGATTCGAGCTTTCGCTTTCGGAAATATTACGGATTTATGGGGAGATGCTCCCTATTCTGAAGCATTGCGTGCGAATGAAAATATCATTCAACCGAAGTATGATAATCAAGAGCTTATTTATCGAGGTATTTTGGATGACCTGCAAAAAGCTTCCAGCTTGTTTCAAAACAATTCAAATGAAGGTGTAATTCCTGCCAATGATTTAATTTATCAAGGTGATATCAATAAATGGCATCGATTGGCCAATACATTATTATTGCGTTATGCCATGCGTCTTTCTCAAAAATTGCCTGATGTCGCAGCGCCTTTAATAAAAAAGGTGTATGATAGTGGAATCTATATTCAACAGGATAATCAAGATGCGGTAGTTAACTATTTGGGTAATACGAGCGGAGATTCTTGGTTCTTAGCGAAGCAATTTGATGCGGATGGCAGTGTTTTTCGCAGAAGAAAAATTGCTAAGACCATCATGGACAAATTGAAAGTTACCAATGATCCGCGGATGACGGTGTGGATTGATCCTGTGCATTGTCAGTGGGTAGAAGACCTTACTTTACCGGTGAAAAACGATGAATTTGTCCGTAAAAACGGGGTATTGCAAACCTATAAATCCTTAACTGATGAACAGTACATTACGGAAATAAATGCAGGTAATAAGTTTACACGACGTTATAATCCTACGTTATTAGGTTCTAAATTAGATACGGGCTTGTATGTAGGAGTACCGGTGGGCGTTCAGGTTCCTGATGCTACGAATATGAATCCTACTCCTGGACAAATTGTTCAAAATCAGCATGTGTCTCAATTAAGCAAAATATACAGGCAGACAACTGGCCCTTTGCTTAAAAGAAGAATCGCATCGGCTTCGGAGACGTATTTTATTTTGGCAGAGGCTGCACAACGCGGCTGGATTACAGCAAATGCGGAAAATATGTTTAACGAAGGGATTAAAGCTTCGTTGACAACTTGGAATATTGCTGATAAATATAATACCTTCATCGCTCGAGCCAATGTTAAGTATAATGGAACATTGGAGCGAATAATCGAACAAAAGTGGATTGCTAGTTGGAATTGTTCTACAGAGGCATGGATGGATTTTAGGCGTACAGGTTTTCCTCAATTGGTTGCAGGACCTGCTTCATCTGAACCGGTATTACCTGTGCGGTTCATTTATGGAAATAATGAAATAAATGCGAATAAGGAGAATGTGAGCGCTGCGATTGAGGCATTGGAAGAAACTAGTCATTCAAAATTAAGAGGTAAAAATAGTCAATGGTCAAAACCTTGGTTGCTTCAAGGAACGAATAAACCATGGTAAAAAATAATAATTTTTGTGTTAGCTTATTCGTATGCCTGATCTTATTCGGGCATACGTTTACTGCTTGTAGCAGTTCCAAAAGCCTGTTGGAACTGACCCAATCTAAAAAACCTTATCGGAATATTATGGTTGTAGCGCATCGTGCTAATATTGGCGATGATGTTTATCCAGAAAATTCTTTAAAAACAATAGATCATTGCATCGCTGCTGGAGCGGATGTCTTGGAATTGGATATCCGTGAAACAAAGGATAAACAATTGGTTATATTGCATGATAAAACCGTAAACAGAACGACCAATGGACAAGGAAATGTGGCCGAATTAACTTGGGATGAGCTCCAGAAATTAAGGCTAAAACATCAACATGTGATTACAGAATATACGGTTCCGACCTTAGATGAAGTTCTTAAATTGGCAAAGGGAAGGGTGTTTTTAGACTTGGACATTAAATTAGAATCGGAGGATTCGTATAAACGAATTGTTGATTTGATCCAAAAGAATAAAATGGAAGAGCAAGTTTTACTATTTTTATACGATAAAGCTGCTATTGAACGAATGCATAGGCTAGCGCCTAAGATTGCAATTTTGGCCCGTGTTTATAATTCAGAGGATATTGAATTTGTGAAGAAATATCCATTTATCCGATTTATACACATCGATGAAAAATGTTATGATGCGGAATTAATGCAGGGGCTACTAGCGGATGGGTATTTTGTTTGGATGAATAGTCTAGGTAAATTTGACCAAATGGAACGAACTCAACAGAATGGTTTTGATGCTTTTTTTAAGCAATTCCAACAGGTCAATATGGTGCAAACAGATTATGGACAGCAATTGAAAGACTATTTGCGAAAAACTTCAAGATCGAATTAACTAATTAAGCGATAAACCAATGAAAATTATCTTTAAAATCACTACAATTGCTGTTGTTCTTTGTTTTTTACAGCTGCAATTAATGGCTCAAGAAAAGACGTTAGCAGAACGATTGGGCTATAAAAAGGGGGATAAGTTACTCATCATCAATAACGATGATTCGGGAATGAGTTATGCCTCCAATCAAGGTACGATCAAAGGGATGCAAGAAGGGTTGATAAGCTCTTCAACGATAATGTTTAATTGTCCGTGGAGTACAGATATCGTTAATTTTGCATTAGCCAATCCAAATAAACATTTTGGTGTTCATTTAACATTGACTTCTGAATGGAAAATGTATAAGTGGGGTACTGTTGCTCCGGCAGATCAGGTAAGCTCCTTGTTAGATCCTCATGGTTATTTATGGCGCTCTGTTGAGGAGGTTTACCAACATGGTAAACCGGAACATGCCTACCTGGAAGGGAAAGCTCAAATTCAAAAAGCCTTAAACTATGGTTTGAATATTACACATATCGATTCGCATATGGGTACTTATCAATTGCATCCGGACTATATTGCCCAGTATGTAAAATTGGCTAAAGAATTTAATCTACCATTACGTATGGCCTCACAAGCAACCTGTGCTAAGTTTGGGCAAGAAAACCTACGTAAGGATTGTGAAAAATTGGGTCTTGTCTTTGTAGATTACCTAATTTATGAGGAAATGCAACATTATAATGACGATGTGGAGGGTTTTTGGTTAAAGGTAATTGGGGATTTAAAACCTGGCGTGACGGAATTATATTTACATGCTTCGGATGAAACCAACGAACTGCCCGTGATTACTGGTTCTTGGAAAAAGCGAATGGCTGAATTGGAAGTTTTTACCAAGAGTACGAAGATTAGAGATTTGATCGCTGCAAAACAAATTCATATTATTAGCTATAAGCAGTTGCTGGATTTACAAAGAGGAAATTAAATACGATATTAACTAAATTGCTGAATATACTCCTTTGGGGTACACTGTTTAAGAATCTTGAAGTGACGATAAAAATTTGAGGTGTTTTCAAAACCTGCATCTTCAGCAATTTGCTTAATGGCGTAATTGGAATTGATAAGCAATCGACAGGCGTGATTTAAGCGCACTTCGGTAAGAAAGTCAAAGTAGGATTTATTGGCCATCTGCTTGAAATAACGACAGAATGAGGTTACGGATAGGCTGACAATATTAGCAACTTCTTCCACATAAATCTTCTCCCTAAAGTGCTTGAATGTATAATTGAAAATGCTATTCATGCGTTCCTCATCGATACTATTAAATTTGCTGTTCGCATAGTCCTGCGTAATGGGTGAATAATGCTTTGTCTGACTAAGGATATCAAAAATTTCCAATAAGTAGATGACCTTTCGTAGTTTGGAAGATTCTAACATATTGATCATATATTCTTTTACTTTTTGCTTCGTATCTCCCAAAATATATAAACCGGTTTTAGAACTGTTTAATAATTTTAATAGTTCAAAGGTTTCTGGTAGATGTAAAAATTCTTTCCCTAAGGAATCGGGATGAAAATGTAACACCATGGCTTCTACATAATGGTCGGATTCTTTTGGAATATGGCACTTCCAAGTATGCGGGATATTGGAGCCCAACAAGACCATTTCATCTTCTTGGAAATTGCTGATATTATCGCCAATGAACTTTAATCCTTGACCTTTAATCACATAGTGGAGTTCCATTTCAGGATGGTAATGCCAAATGCTACCAAAGTTTGGAAGGATATCATGACGTATTCTAAAAGTATTATCCGATTGTTTCGGTACTTGGTGAAATTTAGGAATCATGGTCGTCTTATTGGTTACTTGTATAAAATTAGCGATAAAAAATCAAAATGTTAATGGGCTAAAGGTAATATTTAATTGATTTTTTTAATAAAGTCTAATGTTATTTTATGGTTATTATTTTATTGATCTTAAAAAAAGATGATTTTTCAAACATGATAAAATCTTGGACACTTTTGGTAATTTTTAAAAGAAATAGTTTTCAAAATTTCCCTTAATTCGTTTTAACTAATTTATGCTTCTTCTACAGCATTGGGAAGGAGAATTGTAATTGCCGAAATAGAATTTTTAGCCATAGTTCAAACGTATAGCATGAAAAATTTACCTGTATTAGATGTATTGATTATTGTGATTTACCTGATCGCTATGGTGTTGGTTGGGGTATATTTTTCACGTAAGAATAAATCTACTGATGATTTTACGAAAGCCGCAGGTAAGATACCGGGTTGGGCTATTGGAATATCGATATACGCTACTTTTTTGAGTTCTAATACTTTTCTCGGTGTTCCAGGAAAAGCTTATGGAGGTAATTGGAATGCGTTTGTATTTAGCCTTTCCATGCCCTTTGCTGCATGGCTAGCCGCTAAATACTTTGTTCCTTTTTACCGCAGTACTGGGGAAGTATCGGCTTATACCAATTTGGAAAAGCGTTTCGGTCCTTGGGCAAGAACTTATGCGGTGTTTTGTTTTTTACTTACGCAATTGGCGCGCATAGGCTCTATATTTTTCGGTATATCTCTTACCCTTCAGGCATTAACTGGATATAATATGGTAGCGATTATGCTGGTAACTGGCATATGTATCGTGATTTATACCGTGATGGGGGGAATTGAAGCGGTCATATGGACCGAGGTAGTGCAAGGGGTGTTGAAAACCATTGGTGCACTGATCATTATTTGGTTAGTGGTGAAGGAGGTTCCTGGTGGATTGTCGACTATTTATTCGGAAGCGATGGCGAATCAGAAATTGAGTTTGGGAACTTTTGAATTTGATCTGGTCTCCTCAAGTTTCTGGGTGATTTTGTTGTATGGCTTTTTTATTAATCTCAATAATTTTGGTATGGATCAAAATTATGTTCAACGTTACCATACGGCAAAATCTGCACAAGAAGCAAATAAATCCATTTGGTTGTGTGTTTGGATTTATGTACCGGTTTCTTTATTGTTTTTTGTGATTGGAACTTGTCTTTATGTGTATTATCAGCAGCATCCAGCTTTAATTGAAGGGATAAAATTGCAAGCGGCAATGGAACGATTGGGGCTCCCTATGGGGCATACAGAGGTTCAAACGTTAGCAGCTCAAATGGTTCCTGCTGATTATGGCGATAAAGTAATGCCACATTTTATGGTCAATATGATTCCTACTGGTATTTTAGGCTTAATCATTTCTGCGTTATTATCTGCTGCCATGAGTACGATTAGTTCAGGAATGAATGCATCAGCGACTGTTTTTACGGAAGATATATACAAACGATATATTAATAAAAGAAGTAATGAGAAAATCAACCTAAAGGTATTGTATACCGCAACTGTTTTGGTGGGGGTGCTAGGTATGTGCTGTGGAATAGCCATGATTGGCGTTAAAAGCTTACTCGATATTTGGTGGACCTTGTCTGGCATTTTCGCAGGGGGCATGTTAGGCTTATTCCTACTGGGACTAATAGGAAAGAACGTTCAGAATAAAGCGGCAATTATTAGCGTTATTGTCGGTGTATTATTGATTCTATGGATGTCCCTTTCTTATTTATTACCTCCCCATCTAAATAGTTTAAAATTCCCACTGCATAGTAATATGATTATCGTGATCGGTACATTGAGCATTTGCCTAGTTGGAATGTTGATGAGTAAACTTAAAAAATAAATTATAACCTAATCAACCAAAAAATGAATAAACCTAAAAAATTTATTCCTGTTATGCTTATGCCTTTTCAGGAAAATCTATCCATAGATTATGAAGCCTTGGAAAAGCTAATTGAATTATATTTAAAGGCTGGTGCAAAAGGATTGTTTGCCAATTGCTTATCCAGTGAGATGTTTGATTTATCCAAGGATGAAATGTTGGAATCTATTGATTTTATTATCAAAAAGGTTCATGGACGAGTACCTGTGGTCGCGACTGGTACATTTGATGAACCATTGGAACGTCAGGCAGAGTTTATACGAAAGGTGTATGATTTAGGAGTAGATAGTGTTATCGTGATTACAGGATTGATGGCGACAGAGGATCAATCTAATGAGGAATTTGAGCAAAATGTATTGCAACTTTTAAATTTAACGAAAGAAATACCATTAGGGTTTTATGAATGCCCTGTGCCTTATAAACGATTGATTGCTCCAGAGTTTTTAGGGAAATTAAGTGAATTGGGAAGGGTAAAATACCATAAAGACACTTCATTGGATTTGGATCACATTAATCGAAAACTAGCGAATACAGTTGATAATGCGCAATTTGGTCTTTTTGATGCTTATATGGTGCATGCGGTTGATTCTTTGCTTGCAGGATCTGCTGGTCTTTCTTGTATTCAAGGTAATTATTTTCCAGAATTGATTGTATGGTTATGTAATCATTACGATGATGTGCATAAGCAAGAGGCCGTAAATGAAGTGCAAGATTTTTTAAGAACGCAAATGGAGGTAATGCATTATGCATATCCTACTGCTGCAAAATACTATTTACAACAAGGAGGATTTCCAATTGCTTTGCATACGAGAAGAATGGATATTGAGGAATTGGATGAGCAAACGAAAACTAAGTTAGATCAGCTAAGTTTAAATTATCAAGACTTAAAAATGAGATTACAAATTTAATTTTATATTGCCTTTTTATTAGCTGTTGATACCCAAAATTACAATTGATGAATCGATTATTAATCTGTTTTAGTTTATTAGGATGTCTATCACTGAAGAGTTGTAATTTGAATGATGCTATTATGTACGAAACAAAACAATTGACTTTTGATCCTTCGGGACACACGTTACACCATCAGGGGGTGTTTTCTCGAGATGGTAAATACCTAACCTTCGATGGAAGGAATGATGAGACTCATATTGGTCGTACAGGATCTATAAGTTTGTTAGACCTGAGCAGTGGAACGCAAAAAAATATTTATTCTACAGCGAATCAGACCCTCTATGGTCCTGGAGTAGGGGCAGTTTCTTTTCACCCCACAGATAATAAAGTGATATTTATACATGGGCTTGTGCATGCTAATGCTGAGAAACCCTATGATATCACTCGAAGGACAGGTATGATTATGCCTATTGATTCCACATTATCAGCACAATTTGCCGATATAAGAGATATACAATTTCCTTATACCCCCGGATCATTAAGAGGAGGGACGCATTCCCATGCTTGGGACCCATCTGGCGATATGCTTAGCTTTACCTATAACGATGAATTTGTCGAGCCTCAATTACGTATGGTCGGAGTGATGTTGCCTATCGAAGATCCTATTTATATTGATAAGCAGGGGGACAATGTATTAGGAAATTATTATTCCGCTATTGTCTCCGAAGTTGTAGCTAACCCTAAACCGGGATCTGATGAAATATCGAAAGCTTTTGATGAATGCTGGCTACCTATCCCTAGTACAGCAAACCATAAGGATTTTTCTGGAATTATCGCATTCCAAGGAAATACACTAAACGACGCAGGGCAAGTGATTACGGAAATATTTACAGTTGAGATAGATAAGGATAAAATTCTTGATGACTCTATTGCTGTAGGTATCCTCGGAGAAAGGCCTCATGTGCCAAGAGGCATTAAGCAGCAGCGATTAAGTCGATCCACAAAAGGGATTTCAGATTTTAGACATTGGCTAAGAGCAAGTCATGATGGTCAATATATTTATGCCTTAGGCAAAGATGAAACAAATAGGAATCAACTTATCCAATGTGAAGTTTCTTCTGGAGAGCTTAGCTACATTTCTGATTTTAATTTTTCCATTCAATCTCCCATCAATTTAGATGTTAGTTCTAGTTGGATCACATTTACCGCAAATAAGCAGGTATACATCTATCATATCAGTAAAAAAGAATTAATTCAAGTAAGCAATCATTCCAACAATGAATTGCCCTTAATCGGAGTTCCATCATTTTCCCCCGATGGAAGAAGTCTTGTTTACAACCAATTGGTAAAGCAAGACTCAGGTATATTTATTCAAATCAAACAAATTAATCTAGAACAATGAGGGTGCTTCTTAAGCTTTAAACCCTTATTTCTATTTCTAAAAAATGAAGGATCGCTAATTAGCGATCCTTCATCATTTCTTACCATTAAAAATTCTTATTAGCGACATCCCACCATAGGCGCGTACCGCCATTATCTTCTCCGCCTAAGAAGCCAACAGCTTCTTGAACAGCAGCACTATTACTATTGTATTCACGTTCTGGAAAAGGCATTCTCCGTACTCCTGGTATTGTAGGGATTTTTCCTGCACTGAAATTTATAACCACAGGGAATAAAATAGGATAACCTGTACGACGATATTCTGACCAAGCTTCATCTCCATCTGGGAAAATAGCAATCCATTTCTGCGTAATAATACGTTCCAATTTCTTCGCATTGCTTGCCGCATCATCCCAGCGAATGGTAATAACACTTAAATGCGGCGAACCTGCATTGATGTTATTTTCACCAGGAGTAAAAGATTTCGGATCTATATAAGGTGCAGGAGTATTGCTCGCATTGTTCAAATACGTAGTAACTCCGCTTAAATCGTACATAGCAAAGGATTGGGTGATACCAGTTTCATAATTCGTTTTCGCATTACCCGCATTTGCCCATCCGCGTAATGCGGCCTCAGCTTTTAAGAACCAGCTTTCTGCAGCCACCATTAATTGTATTTTCGATGGTTGAGGAACTAATTTAGAGTAATTATCGTACCTGCTTTTTGCATCAATATTAATTCCTGAACGAATCCCTTTATATTGACCAGTAACCGCAGGATCTACAGCTGTCAAGAAGTTCTTCGCAAGGCGTGGGTCATTATATCCTTTGAGTATAGATTCATAAGAAGCTCCTAATCGGGTATCGCTCCATGAACTGGTGATAATATTTAATGGATGATCTGTACTTAGCTTGATATAGCAATTATCTTCATTGTCATCAAGTAAGCCACCATTTGCAGGATCTAAGGCTTTTTCACCTTGTATTTTCGCATCTCCGGGATTAATAAAGGCGATGCGTATTGCTAAACGTAAGCGTAAGGTATTCGCAAATTTCAACCAACGCTTGTAATTATTACTGGTATAAGCTTGATCTGATTTACGTATCGCAGCAGAAGGTTCTTCATCCTGAATGCTTTTTAAAATTGTTGTAGCACTATCCAGGTCCAAAAAGAAATTCTGATAAGCAACTTCTTGAGAATCATAACCTACCGCACCAGATTCATCCGGTTTATTGTATTTGCTATAAATAATAGGACCAACTTTGTCACTTGTTCTATGCATTGCTGCAACTTTCAGTAATTGCGCGAATGCAAAGATGTCCTGCATTTTGTCATTATTACGCGTAAATTGAATGACTTTATACAGCGGATTCATAGCCGTAATATAGCGGTCTACAAATATAGCTTGATACCATCCTGGGACAAGGTTGTAGGTTAAGTTGTTTGCATTTCCTGCAAATGGAGCTTGTGCACCAAAATAACCACTGTATGCGTCTGACGTCAAGTTGTTTGCCAGTTGGTATTCCCCGACATTTTCTGGGATAATATCACGCTGTGCCTGCGCTAAAAAGGAAGCAATCAACGCGTAATCCGCATTTGCTTGATCATCAGAAATTCCAGCAGGATTGGTATTTAGTTCAGTAAAATCTTTTGTACAGCTGAATAGGCTGAGCAAAATTAGGGGTAGAATCACCATTAATTTTGCATATATCTTATTGTTCATTTGTGAGTTCATCATAATAGGCGATTAAAAGGAAACTTTTAAATTTAATCCATAGCTACGAGTCGTAGGAAGCGCAAAGTTGTCGTATCCTTGACCACCCACACTGGTGGTCGTATTTAACTCTGGATCATAAGGAGCATCGTTTCTGAAGAAAAACAAATTCCGACCTGTCAATGATAAAGTTGCCTGACGAACAGCTTTCCATTGAATAGGTAATTTATAACTCACAGATAATTCGCGAAGACGAATGTTCGTAGCATCATAAACCTGACCTTCAATAATACCATCTCTGTTTCCAACAGCAGCATAATAGGCTTGAGCCGGAAGTAATCCAGACCATGCAGTACCATCGGCTTTAACAGCTTTAACATCCACACCACCACGATCACGAGCCAAAGCACTTTCTTCACTTACACCAAATGAATTTAAATACCCATCAGTCGTACTGATTACCTGTCCTCCAAAACGACCATCAATGGTTAGACTTAAACCAAAGTTTCCATAAGAAACGGTGTTATTCCATCCGATGATTGATTTAGGGGTATTGTTTCCAACATATCCTTCTGGGCCTATTTGAGGTCTTCCATTGTCATCTACGATTATGGTTCCATTGGCGTCTCTTAAAAATGTTCTCGCCCAAAAATCACCAAATGATCCATTCAATCGTAGCACATTGTAGTTTCCTCCCAATGGATAACGATCACCAAGCTTATCAGCTAATTCTAGAATTTTATTCCGGTTTGCGGTGAAATTTAAACCAGTGTTCCAAGTAAATTTGTCATTCTTTACCGCGTCCACACCCAATGCAATTTCAATACCTTTGTTTTCTACCTTTCCAGCATTTAAGAAAATAGTCGTATTTACCACACCCACAGGACCTTGGTAGGTGAAATACTGGTTTTCAGTCAAGGTTCTATATAGGGCAACATCTAAATTCACACGGTCATTCCAAAATCTACCCTCATACCCTAATTCCGAACTTTTACTCAATTCAGGTTTTAATGGTAAACCCATATATGGACCAGCCACATTGGATGTTAAAGTTCCAGTACTCAACGTATTCAATGGCATAGTCGCATAAATATCCACATCATTACCTACTTGCGCATACGAAAAGCGTAACTTACTGTAACTAATAAATTCAGGCAAGTTAGCCCATTCAGTCAGTACGGTATTTAAACCTGCCGACCAATAAAAATAACCTGTATGCTCTTGAGGCGTATTTGCTAAAGTCGAAGCCCAGTCATTTCTTACCGTAGCATCTACATATAGTTTCTCTTGAAAACCTAAATTTGCTGAAGCGAACAAAGACTGCACTTGTCGACGAGTAATCGTTTCGTTCAATGAATTGATGGGGTTGTTGCGGTAAATATTACTCATTAAGAAAACATTCGCTACAGCCAATTTACGTTGGTCTAGATTAAAACCATTGGACCTTGTATCGTTGATAGAGGTACCCGCAGTAAAATTAAAATCCCAATCCTCATTAAATTGTTTATTTCCTATTAATAATAAATCTCCATACATACTTGTGCTTTGACTTTCTGAGCGCGAGTACCGGCCATTATCATTCAAAACACCTTCAATAACTTCTCCCGAAAGAACGCCTTGGGTACCTGCAAAGGCTCTGCGTTCAAAATTATCCCATCGTTTGTTTATCGTACCACGCGCACTTAAAGCCAACCATTCCAACAATTGGAATTTCAACTGTGCCTGTCCAATAATATTATCCCTCTTTTGATCGGTAGGAATACGGTTTAATATCCAGAATGGATTTTGCTGGTGATGAGTACCTGTTAAACCCGCATCGGCATTGATATTCCACCAATCCTGTAAGTAGATATTACGTTCTTCAGAAAAATATTCGTAGGTTTTGTATTTATTAAAATCTAACCCTCTTGGGAACATATACAGACCACTTAAGGCATTGAAATA